>NZ_JBEYCF010000004.1:33076-232391 GCF_040632605.1 Streptomyces sp. NPDC019224
GTCGTCGCGGCGCTCGAAGGAACGGCCACCACGGTCGTCACGACGGTCCCCACCGGAGCGGAAGCCACCGGACGGACGGTCGTCACGACGGTCGCGGTTGAAGGACGGGCGGTCGTCGCGGCGCTCGAAGGAACGGCCACCACGGTCGTCACGACGGTCCCCACCGGAGCGGAAGCCACCGGACGGACGGTCGTCACGACGGTCGCTGCTGCTACGGAACGAGGGGCGGTCGTTGCTGCCCCGGTAGCCGCTCTGGCCCGCGGGACGGCCGGAGCGCTCGCCGAAGCGGTCGTCACGACGGTCGTTGCCCCGGTAGCCACCACGGTTGTCACGGCGCTCGTAGTTGCCCCGCTCGTCGCGGCGCTCCTCGCGCACGGCCGGCTGCTCCGGCACGGAGGCGGCTGCCGCGAGGGCGGCCTCGGCCTCGGCGGTGACCTCGGCCACGGCGGCCTCGGGGTCCTCGCCGCGCTCACGGGCGGCACGGGCCACCAGGCGGTCGGCCTCCTCGCGGAGCTCGACGGCGCGGCGCTGGGCGCGCTCCAGCTGCTTGGTCAGCTCGGCGGCCTCGCGCTCGGCCTGCTTCGCGGCGTTGTTCGCGGAGTCGGCCTGGACCTCGGTGAGCGAGCGGGCGCCGGTGATCTCGGCGACCTCCGGCTCGAAGACGCCCGCGCCCTGGACGATGTGGCGCGAGGCGTCGACGCCCGCGTCCTCCATCAGGCGGAAGATCTGGCGGCGCTGGTGCGGCAGGGCCAGCGAGACGACGACACCGGACTTGCCGGCACGGGCGGTACGGCCCGAGCGGTGCAGGTAGTCCTTGTGGTCACCGGCCGGGTCCACGTTCAGGACCAGGTCGATGCCGTCGACGTGGATACCGCGCGCGGCGACGTCGGTCGCGACGAGCGCGTTGACGTAGCCCTTCTTGAAGTCCTCCAGGACACGGGTGCGCGCGCCCTGGGTCATGCCGCCGTGCAGCGCGTCCGCCTTGACGCCCGCGTCGACGAGCTGCTCGGCGATGCGGTCGGCGCCCAGCTGGGTGCGGACGAAGATGATGGTGCGGCCCTTGCGGGCGGCGATGGCGGAGGTGACCGGCGCCTTGTCCTTCGGCTTCACGACGAGGACGTGGTGGGACATGGTCGAGACGTTGCCCTGGGCGGAGTCGACCTCGTGGGTGACCGGGTTGGTCAGGTAGCGCTTGACCAGGGTGCCGATCTCGTTCTCCATGGTGGCGGAGAAGAGCATGCGCTGGCCGCCCTCGGGGATCTGGTCCAGCAGCTCGGTGACCTCGGGCAGGAAGCCCAGGTCGGACATCTGGTCGGCCTCGTCGAGGACGGCGACCTGGACGTTCTCCAGCGAGCAGGCGCCGCGGTTGATGATGTCGCGCAGTCGGCCCGGGGTGGCGACGAGGACGTCGACGCCGCGCTCCAGGGCGTAGATCTGGTTGCCCATCGACGTACCGCCGCAGACGACCTTCATCTTCAGGCCGAGCACGTCGCCGTACGGCTGCAGCGCGTCCGCGACCTGCATCGCGAGCTCACGGGTCGGGGTGAGGATGATCGCGCGGGGTTTCTTCTTCTCGGTGTAGCCGTCCGCCAGCGCGGACAGGGTCGGCAGACCGAAGGAGAGGGTCTTGCCGGAGCCGGTACGGCCGCGGCCGAGGATGTCCTTGCCGGCCAGGGCGTCCGGGATGGTCGCCGCCTGGATCGGGAAGGGCGTGGTCACACCGTTCTGCGCGAGCTTGCGGACGATGCCCTCGGGCAGGCCCAGCTCGGCGAAGGTGATGGTCGGCTCGGTCTCCGCCTCGGCGGACTCGGCGGACTCGGCCACGACGGCCTCGACGACCGCGGTGAGCTCGTCGTTCTCGACGTTCTCGGGCATGACGGTGTGGTCAGAACTGGAAATTGACATGCGAAATGCGAAACCTTCCGGAGTCTCGGCACGCGCCCATAACTCCGTGATTTCGCAATGTCGACCGCCTCAATGCGGTCCAGCCACGGCAAGGGAGAGTACGCGCCACACGGCGCTCTTCTGTGTCGGCGCCGGGCAATGGGATCAAGCGATCTACTACCATACGCACTCTCCCCCACATTGCGCAAACCGCCTCTCCTCGGCCACCCCGTCAGACCGGTCCCGCCTGCGGTGACGCCTCCGGTTTCCGCAACGTCTCCGCCCCCTCCGGCCACCCCATGGCATCGATACGGAACCGAGCGGCCGGAGACGCCGACGGCGTCGACGGAGCGGGCGCCGAAGGCTCCGGCGAGTCCGGCGGGTCCGGCGGGTCCGGCGACGGGGGCGTGTCCTCCGGGTCCGGTACGGGGTCCGGCTCGGCCGGAGCCGGGGGTTTTGGCTGCTCGGGCACACCGGGCTCGGACGAGGCCGCCGGCACGGAGGGCCGGACGGCCCGGCCCTCACCCCCGCCCTCGCCCCGGCCGGCCCCGGGCTCGCCGGCGGCCGGACTGCTCGCCGACGGCGACGCGGAGGGCCTCGGACCGGCGCTCCGGCGCTGCGGCTGCGCCCCGGCGCCGCCGACCCGGGAGGGGCCGGCACCCGTCACCGTGGAGCCGTTCGGCTCGACCGCGGCGCCCTTCGGCTCGGCGGACCGCGAGGGCGCCGGTTCCGCGCCGTCGGAGCCGACACTCATGCAGCCGGTGGACGCGGCGAGCGTCACAGCGGTGACGGCTGCCCAGCGGACGGGGGCGGAGAACTGGTGCACGGGGGCACCTCCGGGGGCGCGAGGAGGGACGGGGCCTGACATGAACGAGCCGGGTGCGCTGTGCCCAACTCCCGGCACCCCGCCCGGGACACGCCCGCCGGGCCGGCCCGCACACCTCGTTCACCCGCCGCCGACCGCCGGGTCAGCCGTATCCGAGCGCGTGCAGCCTCTCGTCGTCGATGCCGAAGTGGTGGGCGATCTCGTGGACGACGGTGATCTCGGTCTCCGCCACCACGTCCTCGCGCGTCTCGCACATCCGCAGCGTCGGCCCCCGGTAGATGGTGATCCGGTCCGGCAGCACGCCCGCGTACCACTCACCGCGCTCGGTCAGCGGCGTGCCCTCGTACAGCCCGAGCAGTTCCGGATCATCGGATTCCGGTTCGTCCTCGACGAAGACCGCGACGTTGTCCATCAGCCGGGTCAGCTCCGGCGGAATCCGGTCCAGTGCCTCGGCGACCAGTTCCTCGAACGCTTCCCGCGTCATCTCCAGCACCCCGCCATTGTCCCGTACGGCCACCGGACGCGTACCCCGTACGGCCACGCCCCTGCCCGGCCCCCACCGGGGGCATACCCGGCCCGGCACCGGGGCACAGGCACCGAATGGCCCGCGCCCGTCTCCCCTTCCGCCGCCGCCCGCTGCCCCGCCCCGCCCCCGGCGGGCCCTTCGCCGCGCCCCGGCCGTTCGCGCGGGCGCTCGGCCTGGTCGGCGTCCTGCTGTTCGGGGCCTGGCTCGGGCTGCTGGCGGTCGGCAGCGTCCGTACGGCGGTGGGGCCGATGGACACGACGATGACCCTGCGGCCCTCGCTCAGCGGCGGCACCAGGATCGACGTCTCACCGCTCGGCGCCCTGGAGCTGGAATCGCACCACGCCCCGGTCCGCCTCGACGTCGACGTGGACCGGCTCGACCCGGTCCGCTCCCAGGCCCTGGTCCAGCACCCCGAGCGGCTGGCCGGACTGGAGGACGAGGTCACCACGGACGTCGCCGCCGGCACCCGCGAGCTGGCCCTGCGCTCCTGCGTGGCGGTCGTGACCGGGGCCACCGCGCTGGGCCTCGCGGTCTACCGCAGGCCGCGCCGGGCCCTGGCCGCCGGGGGCCTGGCCCTCACCCTGCTGGCCGCGTCCGGCGTCGGCGTGTACGCCACCTGGAACCCGAAGTCGGTGCTGGAACCCAAGTTCTCCGGGCTGCTCTCCAGCGCCCCGTCCGTCGTCGGCGACGCCCGCTCGATCGTCACGGACTTCGACGTCTACCAGCAGGAACTGGCCCGGCTGGTCACCAACGTCACCAAGCTGTACGACGCCACCTCGACGCTCCCCGTCTACAGCCCGGACCCGGCGACCCTGCGCGTCCTGCACGTCTCCGACATCCACCTGAACCCGGCCGCCTGGCACATCATCGGCTCGCTCGTCGAGCAGTACGACATCGACGTGATCATCGACTCCGGCGACACGATGGACCACGGCACCGCCGTCGAGAACAGCTTCCTGGACCCGATCGCCGACCTCGGCGCCCCCTACGTCTGGGTGCGCGGGAACCACGACTCGGCGGTGACGCAGAAGTACCTGTCGGACAAGAAGCGCTTCAAGAACGCGCACGTCCTGGACCAGGGCCGGGCGGTGACCGTCGGCGGGCTGCGGATCGCCGGGACCGGGGACCCGCAGTTCACCCCGGACCGGACGGGCCCCGAACAGGCCGAGGGCGTCGAGAGCGTGGCCGGCCGCACGCTCGCCGCCGCCCTGCGCGAGCAGCGGCGGTCCGGCACCCCCGTCGACATCGCCGTGGCCCATGAGCCGGAGGCGGCCGAGGAGACGGACGGCGAGGTCCCGCTGGCCCTGGCCGGCCATGTGCACCACCGGCACGACGAGGTCCTGAAGGACGGCACCCGGCTGATGGTCGAGGGCTCCACGGGCGGCGGCGGACTGCGGGCCGTGCAGAACGAGAAGCCGGAGCAGGTGCTCGCCTCGGTGCTCTATCTGGACCGCTCCACCCGCCGGCTGCAGGCCTGGGACGAGATCACCCTGGGCGGTCTCGGGCTGACGACGGCCGAGGTCAGCCGCCATCTGCCGGAGGACGGCCGCCCCGACGCGACGCCCTCCCCTATTCGGTTTGGCTGACATGGAAACGCCGTAGTACAGTCTCCGACGTGCCCAAGGGCGCCGGTCAGGGCTTGACCGTTCCGAAACCCTCCGGGGTGGAAGAAGAAGCGGAACCTTCAGGGGGAAGCGAAGTCACGCTTCTCACGTTCCCTTCGGGCAACAGACGCAGAAGCAAGCTGTAAGAGCAGTTCTGCCCTCATCGTCTAGTGGCCCAGGACGCCGCCCTTTCAAGGCGGTAGCACGGGTTCGAATCCCGTTGGGGGCACGCAAAACCTGTGCGACACTTAGTCGCACAACGCTTGGTCCTGTGGAGCAGTTAGGAGTGCTCGCCACCCTGTCAAGGTGGAGGCCGCGGGTTCAAATCCCGTCAGGACCGCTGCAGCCCTTGTGAGCTGCGTGGCTGGGTAGCTCAGTTGGTACGAGCGATCGCCTGAAAAGCGATAGGTCGCCGGTTCGATCCCGGCCCCAGCCACCACCCGAAGGCCCCGTCCACCGGACGGGGTCTTCGCCGTACCGGGCTCCGCGAGGGACCGCCCGAAATGGGTTCGCCCTTCCTCCGGCCCGGGTGAGATCCTGGGATCCGTATGTCTACTTCCTTCGCCGATCTCCAGTCCCGGCTCGCGCAGCTCTCGCTCCGCGACGCGAACCGGCTCGGCCGCCGCCTCGAAGGCGCCCGCCGCATCCGCAAGCCCGAGGCCCAGCAGGCCGTGCTGGACGAGATCGCCGCCCAGGCGGACAAGGCCGCCGGACGGCTCACGCAGCGGGCCGGCCGGGTGCCCGCCATCACCTACCCCGAACAGCTTCCGGTCAGCCAGAAGAAGGACGCGATCCTGGAGGCGATACGCGACCACCAGGTCGTGATCGTCGCCGGTGAGACCGGCTCCGGCAAGACCACGCAGATCCCCAAGATCTGTATGGAGCTGGGCCGGGGCGTCCGGGGCATGATCGGGCACACCCAGCCGCGCCGGATCGCCGCGCGCACGGTGGCCGAGCGGATCGCCGACGAGCTGCGGACCCCGCTGGGCGAGGCGGTCGGCTGGAAGGTCCGCTTCACCGACCAGGTCAACCCGGACGCGACCTTCGTCAAGCTGATGACGGACGGCATCCTGCTCGCGGAGATCCAGACGGACCGCGAGCTGCTGGCATACGACACGATCATCATCGACGAGGCCCACGAGCGGTCGCTGAACATCGACTTCCTGCTCGGCTACCTGGCCCGGCTGCTGCCCAGGCGCCCCGACCTCAAGGTCGTCGTCACCTCCGCGACCATCGACCCGGAACGCTTCTCGCGCCACTTCGGCGACGCACCGATCATCGAGGTCAGCGGGCGTACGTACCCCGTGGAGGTGCGCTACCGCCCGCTCCTCGAGGAGGACGGCGACGACGCCGACCGCGACCAGATCACCGCGATCTGCGACGCCGTCGACGAGCTCCAGGGCGAGGGCCCCGGCGACGTCCTGGTCTTCCTCTCCGGCGAGCGCGAGATCCGCGACACCGCCGACGCGCTCGGCAAACGGAACCTGCGGAACACCGAGGTGCTCCCCCTCTACGCGCGCCTGTCGCACGCCGAACAGCACCGGGTGTTCCAGCGCCACACCGGCCGCAGGATCGTTCTGGCGACCAACGTCGCCGAGACCTCGCTGACCGTCCCCGGCATCAAGTACGTGATCGACCCGGGCACCGCCCGCATCTCCCGCTACAGCCACCGCACCAAGGTGCAGCGGCTGCCGATCGAGCGGATCTCACAGGCCAGCGCCAACCAGCGCAAGGGCCGCTGCGGCCGCACCTCGGACGGCATCTGCATCCGGCTGTACTCCGAGGACGACTTCCTGACCCGCCCGGAGTTCACCGACGCGGAGATCCTGCGCACCAACCTGGCCTCCGTCATCCTCCAGATGACCGCCGCCGGCCTCGGCGACATCGAGAAGTTCCCCTTCATCGACCCGCCGGACCACCGCAACATCCGCGACGGCGTGCAGCTCCTCCAGGAGCTGGGCGCGCTCGACCCGGCGGAGAAGGATCCGAAGAAGCGGCTCACCCCGCTCGGCCGCAAACTCTCGCAGCTGCCGGTGGACCCGCGCCTCGCCCGTATGGTCGTCGAGGCCGACCGCAACGGCTGTGTCCGCGAGGTCATGGTCATCGCCGCCGCGCTCTCCATCCAGGACCCGCGCGAGCGGCCCTCCGACAAGCAGACGCAGGCCGACCAGCAGCACGCCCGGTTCAAGGACGAGACCTCCGACTTCCTGGCGTTCCTGAACCTGTGGCGCTACATCCGCGAGCAGCAGAAGGAGCGCGGCTCCTCCAGCTTCCGCCGGATGTGCAAGCAGGAGTACCTGAACTTCCTCCGCATCCGCGAGTGGCAGGACATCTACGCCCAGCTGCGCACGGTCGCCAAGCAGATGGGCATCGCGCTCAATGACGAGGACGCGCCCGAGCAGGCGGTGCACACCTCGCTGCTGGCCGGGCTGCTGTCGCACATCGGGCTGAAGGACACCGAGAAGAACGAGTACCTGGGCGCCCGCAGCGCCAAGTTCGCGATCTTCCCCGGTTCGGCGCTGTTCAAGAAGCAGCCGCGGTTCGTGATGTCGGCGGAGCTGGTGGAGACGTCCCGGCTGTGGGCCCGGGTCAACGCCCGGGTCGAGCCGGAGTGGATCGAGCCACTGGCCCAGCACCTGCTGAAGCGCACCTACAGCGAGCCGCACTGGGAGAAGGACCAGGCCGCGGTGATGGCGTACGAGCGGGTCACCCTGTACGGGGTACCGATCGTCGCCCAGCGCAAGATCAATTTCGGCCGCATCGGCCAGGAGGCCTCCCGGGACCTCTTCATCCGCAACGCCCTGGTCGAGGGCGACTGGCGCACGCACCACCAGTTCTTCCACGACAACCGCAAACTGCTGGGCGAGGTCGAGGAGTTGGAGCACCGCGCCCGGCGTCGCGACATCCTCGTGGACGACGAGACGCTGTTCGACTTCTACGACCGGCGCATCCCGGAGCACATCGTCTCCGGCGCGCACTTCGACTCGTGGTGGAAGCACAAGCGGCGGGACGAGCCGGACGCGCTCGACTTCGAGCGCTCGATGCTCATCAACGAGAAGGCCGGGGCCGTCACCAAGGACGACTACCCGGACTCCTGGCGGCAGGGCAGGCTCAAGTTCCGGGTGACCTACCAGTTCGAGCCGGGCGCGGACGCCGACGGGGTGACCGTCCACATTCCGCTCCAGGTGCTGAACCAGGTCACGTCCGAGGGGTTCGACTGGCAGATCCCGGGCCTGCGCGAGGAGGTCGTCACCGAACTGATCCGCTCGCTTCCCAAGCCGATCCGCCGGCACTACGTGCCCGCGCCGAACTACGCCGCCAAGTTCCTGGACCGGGCCGTGCCCCTCCAGGAACCGCTGCCGGCGACGCTGGCCCGTGAGCTGCAGCGGATGGTCGGGGTCCCGGTCACCGCGGACGACTTCGACCTGAGCCGGGTCCCGGAACACCTCAAGATCACCTTCCGGATCGTCGACGAGCGCCGCCGCAGGGTCGCCGAGGACAAGGACCTGGAGGCCCTGAAGCTCCAGCTGCGCCCGAAGGCCCGTCAGGCCCTCTCCAAGGCCGCCGCGGCCACCGCGGGGCCCTCCGGGGAGTCCCTCGAGCGTTCGGGCCTGAAGGACTGGACGATCGGCACGCTGAACAAGGTCTTCGAGACCCGCAGGGCCGGCCAGCCGGTCAAGGCGTACCCGGCGCTGGTGGACCAGGGCGAGACCGTCGCCGTACGCCTCTTCGACACCGAGGCCGAGCAGCAGCAGGCGATGTGGCGCGGGACGCGGAAGCTGATCCTGCTGAACATCCCGGTGAACCCGGCGAAGTTCGCGTCGGACAAGCTGACGAACCAGCAGAAGCTGGCTCTGTCCCGCAATCCGCACGGCTCCGTCCAGGCCCTGTTCGAGGACTGCGCGACGGCGGCCGCCGACCGGCTGATCGCGGCACACGGCGGTCCCGCCTGGGACGAGGCGTCGTTCCGGGCGCTGTACGACAAGGTGCGCGCGGACCTGGTGGACCTGACCGTCCGCACGATCGGCCAGGTGCAGCAGATCCTGGCGGCCTGGCAGGCGTGCGAGCGCCGGCTGAAGGCCACCAACAGCCTGGTCCTGATCAACAACGTCACAGACGTACGCGACCACCTGGCGCGCCTGATGCCTCCCGGCTTCGTCACCGCGACCGGGCTGCGCAGGCTGCCCGACCTGATGCGCTACCTGGTCGCCGAGGACCGCAGGCTCCAGCAGATGCCGGCCAACGCCCAGCGCGACACCACGCGCATGGAGAAGGTCCACGAGATGCAGGACGAGTACGCCTGGCTGCTGGAGCAGCTGCCGAAGGGCCGACCCGTCCCGCAGGAGGTGCTGGACATCCGCTGGATGATCGAGGAGCTGCGGGTGAGCTACTTCGCGCACGCCCTGGGCACCGCGTTCCCCGTGTCGGACAAGCGAATCGTGAAGGCGATCGACGCCGCCGCGCCCTAGGCGGTGGCCGTAACGGCGCCGCCACCAGGAGTGAGTTCGACCGCACCGCCTGAACTCCTGTACAGTCTGTTTTCGCAGCCGGACGCAAGGAAGGCAGCGAAACCTGGTCCTGTGGAGCAGTTAGGAGTGCTCGCCACCCTGTCAAGGTGGAGGCCGCGGGTTCAAATCCCGTCAGGACCGCAGTGACGAAAGCCCGGATCCACTGGATCCGGGCTTTCGCGCGTCTTGACTCCGGTGTCCGCCGACGAGTACTCAGAAACCAGGGTCCGCCCCCGGATTTCCCGGAGCGGGGCGGCGCGCATCCACCGGGAGGTGGCGCGATGGGGGCATCCACGGGCGAGGGGTACCGCGAGCTGGCGCAGGGCCGCGCGAGGGCGCCCCGGCACGATGTCCGCGCGCTGCTGCGCGCGCATCTGGCCGCCGCGTCCGGCTACCGCCACCTGACCCGGCACTGCGCGGTGTGCGCCCGACTGCTGCGGCTCGCCATGGAGCCCCTGGCGGCCCCTGGGAGCGCCGCGGCGGCAGACGGCCGTCCGGGCCCGCCCGGAGCCTCCCCGGGGCGCAGGCGAGCCGCCGCAGGGGCGACGCCGGCCGGGGACGTAAGTCCTCCCACGAGATGACCTTCGGCGGGGCCGTCGGCTTCCTTGCAGTGGCAGGCTCGTAGTTGGCAACACTCGTGCAGTGTGACGGGTGTCACTGAATCAGTTTTAAGAAGGGGGGAGCTTACACCCTTCCTACAACTAGCGAATTTAATATGTGCAATTGCACCTCCCGGAATGATGTCGTCCGGATACCCCCGACCCGCCCGCCGACACCCCCCGGAAAGCACCCCGGCCTCCGCGCCGGGCTGCGCAAACGCCTCCGGAGGCCGAGCGAGGGCGGGCGCGGGCAGGATCGGCGCGGGCACAAAAAAATCGCGCTGGACCCGGCGGAGTCCAGCGCGATCGGATGACATGACCCGTACGGCACAGGTGCGGCGCCCGTTGGGGCGGGCGCCCGTCATATGGAGCTATGGGTGGGCAAGTGGGTTGGGGGACCCAAAAGCCCAGGCGTGGCGGGGTGACAGGGGGTATGTCAGGCCTCGCTGCGCTGCTGCGGAATACCCGCAAGCAGTGCGCGGACCTCTGCCTCGCGGTACCGGCGATGCCCACCGAGCGTGCGGATGGACGTGAGCTTGCCAGCCTTCGCCCAACGGGTAACCGTCTTCGGGTCCACGCGGAACATCGTGGCAACCTCAGCCGGGGTCAGCAGCGGCTCGGCATCAGGGGTGCGAGCGGTCATGAGCGGCCTCCTCGGGAGAACCGAACCATCTCGGTTCTTTCCTCTAAATTCTGCACCTTGACCCACGTTGCCCGAAATGGCGGACGCAGGCCGAGTCGGTTATAGGACGAACGGCTTGTCCTCGGCACTACAACTACACCATCCGTCCAGCCACGTCGGCCAAACCGATGGAATTGCCCTCCCAGGTGTTCATCAGCGACGGAAAGCCGATGGACCATGCCATAGCGGACAGTCACACCACCGTGACGATCAGTCACAGAGCGATCAGGAGTCACCAGACCCCTCATAGCGTGCAATGCCGAGCAATCCGCCCATACATGGACGGATGGAGTCCTCACCGGACTCCTTGTCCTATTTTGGCACGAGGGGTAGGGAAGGGCGCAAGGGCCCCGTAAGTGCTATCCATCACGGTTGAGCCAAAGGCCCGGTTCGGGACGTAGGTCCCGCCGCCTCCTGGGACGCTTCAGTCCCTTCACCCTCACGTGTCACATCCGAAACGGCTTCACGAACCGTTCGGCGAGGGTGACTCGTCGGTCAGTTGGCGAACTGACGGTCCCTCACGGCCCTCCAGCGCTCCGCGAGACGCGTGTAGGCCTCGGCCGCCCTCTCCGCGTCCCCCGCCCGCAGCGCCGCGATGCCCTCCGCCACGTCGGCGGCGCTCCGGTCGTCGCCGAGGTGCCGCTCCGGCAGCGCGTGCACCAGCCCGCCGTAGTCCAGCTCCACGAGCGCGCGCGGGTGGAACTCCTCCAGCCACCGCCCGATGTCCACCAGGCCCGCGGTCAGCGGCCCCTCGTCCATCGTCTCCCGCAGCGTCCTGAGCGATCTGGCCAGCCGGCGCCGCGCCTGGACCATCGGCGTCCGGTACCGGAGCACCGGCGGCTCCCCGTCCGGCCCGGCGACCACATGCTCCCGCTCCTCGTCCGCGAACAGCACGAACCAGCGCACCGGAACCTGCCACACCGCCGTCCTGATCCACGGCCGGGCGTCCGGATTGCGCTCGGCCCACCGCTCGTGGTCGGCCAGCGCCTGGCCGCGCACCACCGGCGGCAGCACCGCGTCGAGCACCGGCCCGGGGAACAGCTCCGCCAGCCCGTCCAGGGCCAGCCAGCCGCGCAGCCGGGTCCGCCACGGGCACACGCACACCACGCCGTCCACCTCGGCCACGAACGCGTCGGCGCTCTCGTGCACGGGCACACCGGCGGGCGGAGTCGCCGCCAAGTCGGCCAGCGAGCGCCTCAGTTCGTCCTGCGCCGTGGGAATCCGGTCGCGGGCCGCGTAACGGGTCCAGTGGACGCGCTCGTCCTCCGGGAAGGCCGCCAGTGGCTCGTACACCCGGAGGTAGGACGCGTAGGGAACCAGCACCGAAGACACCACCGACATGCGGTGATCGTGTCACGCCTGTCGCCCGGTGGGGGGTCATCCTTGGCACTGGAACAGATCTACGTGGGGGTAGGACTTACGCTTCTGCCCACCGGACCCGTCCCACGCGGTCGGGCCGGTGGGCCCTCCCCACCTTCAGGAGGGTCTTTCCGCCGCTTCGTACTTGGGAGTCACCACAGTGACCGATGTGACCGGCGCGCCTGTCGATGTCCTGCACACCCTGTTCCACTCGGACCAGGGCGGACACGAGCAAGTCGTCCTCTGCCAGGACCGGGCCAGCGGCCTCAAGGCCGTCATCGCCCTCCACTCCACCGCCCTGGGCCCCGCTCTCGGCGGCACCCGCTTCTACCCCTACGCCTCCGAGGCCGAGGCCGTCGCCGACGCGCTGAACCTCGCGCGCGGCATGTCGTACAAGAACGCCCTGGCCGGGCTCGACCACGGTGGCGGCAAGGCCGTCATCATCGGCGACCCGGAGCGGATCAAGAGCGAGGAACTGCTGCTGGCCTACGGCCGGTTCGTGGCCTCGCTCGGCGGCCGTTACGTGACGGCCTGCGATGTCGGCACCTACGTCGCCGACATGGACGTCGTGGCCCGCGAGTGCCGCTGGACCACTGGCCGCTCCCCCGAGAACGGTGGCGCCGGCGACTCCTCCGTGCTCACCGCCTTCGGCGTCTTCCAGGGCATGCGGGCCTCGGCCCAGCACCTGTGGGGCGACCCGACACTGCGTGGCCGGAAAGTGGGGGTCGCCGGTGTCGGCAAGGTCGGCCACCACCTCGTCGAGCACCTGCTCGCGGACGGCGCCGAGGTCGTGATCACCGACGTGCGCGAGGAGTCCGTGCGCCGGATCACCGAGAAGCACCCCGACGTCGCCGTGGCGGCGGACACCGAGGCGCTCATCCGCACCGAGGGCCTGGACATCTACGCCCCGTGCGCGCTGGGCGGCGCCCTCAACGACGACAGCGTGCCCGCGCTCACCGCGAAGGTGGTGTGCGGCGCGGCCAACAACCAGCTCGCGCATCCTGGCATCGAGAAGGACCTCGCGGACCGCGCGATCCTGTACGCGCCGGACTACGTGGTGAACGCGGGCGGGGTCATCCAGGTCGCCGACGAGCTGCACGGCTTCGACTTCGACCGGTGCAGGGCGAAGGCGGCGAAGATCTTCGACACCACGCTGACCATATTCGCACGTGCGAAGGAAGACGGTATTCCGCCGGCTGCCGCGGCCGACCGGATCGCCGAGCAGCGGATGGCGGAGGCCCGCCGCCGCTGACCCGTCCGGCCTCCGTACGGCCGCGACCCGCCGACCGGCGAGACAAGACTCACTCAGGTCGGCGGGTCGCCTGCCGATAAGAGGTTAAAATCGCAGTTGACCAGCGAGGACAGGGCGTCTCGCGGGTCCTCTTCCGGGGCGCGTGATGCGGGCGGCGTACCGTATGGCCGCGGAAGCAGGTACCGTTAAAGCCCTACAGGCGCGGTCTCTCTGCCGAGAGTCCGTCCTGAAACATGAACGCGTGTCAAGACTCTGGGGCCGTCGAGCCCCGTCACCGAGGGGGTCGAGCCATGGGGCGCGGCCGGGCAAAGGCCAAGCAGACCAAGGTCGCCCGCCAGCTGAAATACAGCACCGGCGGGACAGACCTGTCACGTCTGGCCAATGAGCTGGGCGCATCGACTTCGAGTCAGCCACCGAACGCGGAGCCGTTCGAGGACGACGACGAGGAAGATGACCCGTACGCACAGTACGCGGATCTGTACAACAACGACGAGGACGAGGACGAGAACGACCAGTCCGGTCCGTCGTCCAAGCGCCGCGGCGCTTGACCTCGCGCTGACACATCATCCCGGTCCGGAGCTGCTCCGGACCGGGTTTTGTGCTGTTCCGGCACGGGAGGGACGAGGTCGCCGGTGACCGGCCGGGCCCATCAACCCGACCGGTGTCCCGTGCGTGTTCCGGCGATGCGGCGGCGACCGCCGGCAACCGCTCAGCGTGCGTACGTGCCCACCAGCTCGGCGCCCGTCGCGTGGTCGCCGCGAGCGGTGATCTCGCCGGCGACCCAGGAGTCGACACCCCGGTCGGCCAGGGTGGTGAGCGCCGCGTCGACCGAGTCGGCGGGGACGACCGCGATCATGCCGACGCCCATGTTGAGCGTCTTCTCCAGCTCCAGCTGCTCGACCTGGCCGGCCTTGCCGACGAGGTCGAACACGGCGCCCGGCGTCCACGTGGAGCGGTCCACCGTCGCGTGCAGGTGGTCGGGGATGACCCGGGCCAGGTTGTTGGCCAGGCCGCCGCCGGTGACGTGGCTGAAGCCGTGCACCTCGGTCGTACGGGTGAGGGCGAGGCAGTCCAGCGAGTAGATCCGGGTCGGCTCGAGCAGTTCCTCGCCCAGGGTCCGGCCGAACTCCTCGACCTGGCGGTCCAGCGTCCAGCCGGCCCGGTCGAAGACCACGTGGCGGACGAGCGAGTACCCGTTCGAGTGAAGGCCGGAGGATGCCATGGCGATCACGGCGTCGCCCTCGCGGATGCGGTCGGGGCCCAGCAGGCGGTCGGCCTCGACCACGCCCGTACCCGCACCGGCCACGTCGAAGTCGTCCGCGCCCAGCAGGCCCGGGTGCTCGGCGGTCTCGCCGCCGACCAGGGCGCAGCCGGCCAGCACACAGCCTTCGGCGATGCCCTTGACGATGGCCGCGACACGCTCGGGGTGCACCTTGCCGACGCAGATGTAGTCGGTCATGAACAGCGGCTCGGCGCCGCAGACGACGAGGTCGTCGACGACCATGCCGACGAGGTCGTGACCGATGGTGTCGTACACACCCATCTGGCGGGCGAGGTCGACCTTGGTGCCCACGCCGTCCGTGGCGGAGGCCAGGAGCGGACGCTCGTAGCGCTTGAGCGCCGAGGCGTCGAAGAGACCGGCGAATCCGCCGAGGCCGCCGAGGCCTGCGACCTCGGGGCGCTGCGTCTTCTTCACCCACTCCTTCATCAGCTCGACGGCGCGGTCGCCGGCCTCGATGTCGACGCCCGCTGCCGCGTAGGAAGCACCTGTTGTCTCAGACATTGCCTGGGATCTTTCGTGTGGAAGTACGGGGCTGGGGGAAAGGCTGCGGGGCGGTCCGGGTCACGGACGCCGCAGCGCGTCGGCCGCCGCGGTCGCCGCGGGGCCTGCCGCCAGCTCGGTCTCCAGCAGCTGCTTGCCGAGCAGCTCCGGGTCCGGGAGCTCCATCGGGTACTCGCCGTCGAAGCAGGCGCGGCACAGGTTCGGCTTGTCGATCGTCGTCGCCTCGATCATCGAGTCGAGCGAGATGTACGCGAGCGAGTCCGCGCCCATGGAGGTGCCGATCTCCTCGACGGACATGCCGTTGGCGATCAGCTCGGCGCGGGTCGCGAAGTCGATGCCGAAGAAGCAGGGCCACTTCACCGGCGGGGACGAGATCCGGATGTGGATCTCGGCGGCGCCTGCCTCGCGGAGCATCCGGACCAGTGCGCGCTGGGTGTTGCCGCGGACGATCGAGTCGTCGACGACCACCAGGCGCTTGCCCTTGATGACTTCCTTGAGCGGGTTCAGCTTGAGGCGGATGCCCAGCTGGCGGATCGTCTGGGACGGCTGGATGAAGGTCCGGCCGACATAGGCGTTCTTCACCAGGCCGGCGCCGAACGGGATTCCGCTGGCCTCCGCGTAACCGATGGCGGCCGGAGTGCCGGACTCCGGGGTCGCTATGACCAGATCCGCCTCGACGGGCGCCTCGGCGGCCAGCCTGCGGCCCATCTCCACACGGGAGAGATAGACGTTGCGGCCCGCGATGTCGGTGTCGGGACGGGCCAGGTAGACGTACTCGAAGACACAGCCCTTGGGCTTCGCTTCCGCGAATCGAGAGGTACGCAGCCCGTTCTCGTCGATGGCGACCATTTCGCCCGGCTCGATCTCGCGGACGAAGCTGGCGCCGCAGATGTCGAGGGCGGCGGACTCCGACGCGACGACCCAGCCGCGCTCCAGGCGGCCGAGGACCAGCGGGCGGATGCCCTGCGGGTCACGGGCGGCGTAGAGCGTGTGCTCGTCCATGAAGACCAGAGAGAAGGCGCCCCGCACCTCGGGAAGCACCTTGGCGGCGGCCTCCTCGATGGTGAGCGGCTTGCCGTCCCCGTCGGTCTGGCCGGCGAGCAGCGCGGTCACCAGATCGGTGTCGTTGGTCGCGGCGACCTGGGTGGCACGGCCGTCCTTGCGCGGGAGGTCGGCGACCATCTCCGCGAGCTGGGCCGTGTTGACCAGATTCCCGTTGTGACCGAGGGCGATCGAGCCGTGCGCGGTCGCACGGAACGTCGGCTGCGCGTTCTCCCACACCGAGGCACCGGTGGTGGAGTAGCGGGCATGACCGACCGCGATATGGCCCTGGAGCGATCCCAGGGAAGTTTCGTCGAAGACCTGCGAGACCAGTCCCATGTCCTTGAAGACCAGGATCTGGGACCCGTTGCTCACTGCGATGCCCGCGGACTCCTGTCCACGGTGCTGCAGGGCATACAGTCCGAAATAGGTGAGCTTGGCGACCTCTTCGCCCGGAGCCCAGACACCGAAGACGCCGCAAGCGTCCTGGGGGCCCTTCTCTCCGGGGAGCAGGTCGTGGTTGAGTCGTCCATCACCACGAGGCACGCCATCGAGTGTAGGGGAGATCGACCACTGGTCCGAATTGGGGATACCCCGCCGGACCAGTGGTTCAGCGCCCTCCGAGCACGCTCCCGGGCCCCCCGAAGCGGTCACGCACAGCGACCGCGATCCTTCCCGAATCTACGCGCGGCAACCGCCACAGGGCAGGCGACGCCCGGATCACCGGCGGGTTACCGGCAGGTTCCGGCCACCCTGCGCACCGGGTCTCCGGGCCGGTTCGTGGCACTGCGTGAACCACTACACGGTGGCCGGGAGCGAGGAGCCCGAACGGTCGTTTCGTGGCGAGCCTCACACTGACGCCGTCCGGTATGCGGCATCTCGGGGGCCTGCCGGGCGGTCTCCCCGGCTGTCCGGTCAGCCGTTCCGGCCCGCGGCCCGGGCACCGAGTCCCTGCTCACCGCTCTTCGTGGTGAGGGTCAGGGTGCCCAGGTCGATGCCGAAGGTCGTCGTGGTCCCGTCGAGCACCGCCCGTACGGCGCGCTCCAGCCGCGTCTCCGGGTCCGGGCACACCTTGCGGGTGACGGCGAGCGCGCCGAAGGCGATGGTGGAGCCGGACACCTCCGCCTTGCCCCGGAAGGTGTTGCAGCCGAGGGTGCCGTGGACCGTACCGTCCCGGCCGAAGGTGATCCGCGCCTTGTCCTCCGTACCGCCGGGCACGGAGGAGGCGGCGGAGCCGGAGGACAGGGTGGTGACCCGCCAGTCGGTGCCGGCGAGCGGGACCGGGCGCCGGGCGGTGAGCGCGATGGCGTCGCCGTCCGCCGTGGTCAGGGTGAGGGTCCTCTTCTCCACGGTCGCGGTGAGCTTGCCGCTGAAGGCCCCGGCCAGCAGGGACTCGAAGCGCTGGACGTCCGGCCGGCAGCCCATCTGGGTGGTCGTCTCCGGCTCCACGGTGAGGGTGTGCCCGTCGAGCCGGGCGCGCGCGGTGAACCGATTGCAGCCGTAGCTGCCGCTCGCCCGCCCGTTCGCGTCGATCTCCACGTGCGCGCCGGCCGGTGCGTCCGTGCGCCGCCCGTCGGCCGTCACCGAGCCGACGCTCCAGCGCACGCCGGTCAGGGACGCGGCGGGCCGCGCGGTGCCGGTGCCGCCGGCGGACGCGGACCGGGAGGGGCCGGCCCCGTTCCTCTCGGCCGGCTCCGTACCGCAGGCGACGAGAGCGAGCAGGGCTGCCAGCAGGCCGAGGCCCAGTCGATTGCGCTGCGTGGGTGCCTGGATGGGGATGTGCATGGGGGTGAGACGGTCGGCGCGGGGGATCCGGTTCCCCCGCGGGGCCATCGGTGGGCGGCCGGGAGAGACGGCCGGTCACCGGGTCACCCCGTCGGCGGGGCCTCCGGGCCGGGCGACCGCACGGCCGTTCGCCGGGTCACCCCATCAGGGGCAGCAGCTCGGACAGGTCCGCCCGCTCGCCGCTCGCGGCGACCTTCGCCGCTTCGACCTCCCGCGCCCACTCCGTACGCCCGGTCGCCAGCCGTATCCAGGTGAGCGGGTCGGTCTCGACGACGTTGGGCGGCGTACCCCGGGTGTGGCGCGGGCCCTGGACGCACTGCACCACGGCGAACGGCGGCACCCGGACCTCGACCGAACCGCCGGGCGCCTTCTCGGCCAGCGCGTCGGCGAGCAGCCGGCTGCACGCGGCGAGCGCCTGCCGGTCGTACGGGACGGAGAGCCCGGTCGCCGCGTTGAGGTCGTACGTGTGGACGATCAGCTCCACGGTGCGGGTGACCAGGAAGTCGCCGAGGCGCATCGCCCCGACCCGGGTGGCCAGCAGCCGGCCCTCGGGCTCCCCGGGGACCAGTTCCTCGAAGCGGGCGGCGACCTCCGCGTACAGCGCGTCCAGGTCGGGGTGGCCGGCGGCCCGCTCGGCGGTGTCGTCCGCGATCCGGGGGGCGCGGGCCGCTGTGGTGAACGGCCACTCCAGGAGGGAGACCTCGGGTTTGGCCAGGGCCGGGGCGGGAAGCTCCAGCGTCCGGCTGACGTGCGAGAGGGCCATGGTGATGTGGGCGGCGAGCTCGCGCACCGTCCAGTCCCCCAGCCCGCTCGGCGCTGCGAGCTGTTGCGGGGTCAGCATGCGTACGGCGTCCCGGACATGCGCGAACTGGGCGAGGACCGCGGTGCGGGTCCTGACCGGGTCGTAGCGCCGGGCGCGCTTCTGCGAGGGCGGCATGCCGGGAGCCTACGACGCGGCACTGACATCGATGCTGATACTCAGGTTCCGGTGCTCATGGCTCGGGCACCGGCTGACAGGGCGCCCGCTTTCCCCGGCCTCCGGGTCAGGGCCGGGTCGCGTAGTCGCCGATGCCCTTCTCCAGCAGGTCGAAGCCCCGGTGGGCCAGGACGACCGCGTCCGCGGCGACCGCGGCGGCCGGTTCACCGGCCAGCAGGCGCCGGCGGTTCTCGGTGAGCAGCGCGTTCCGGGTGCCGAGCATCTGGGAGGCGACGATGCGCGCGAGGGCCGGCTCCTCGCCCTCCTCGATCAGGGCCTCGGTGAGCTGCTCCTGGGTCCGGACGAAGAAGGCGTGGGCGCGGGTGAGGAGGGCCGGCGTCTCCAGGATGAGCCGCACGATGCCGAGCACCACCGGGGAGTCGTCCATGCCCACCGACGGGTCGTGGCGCTCGACGGCCTCGATGAACTGCCGGCGCAGCGCCGCGACCGCCGATTCGCCGGGCTCACGGTCCCGCACGACCTGGGCGGCGTCGCCGACGTGCTCCTCCAACGGCGCGAAGACCAGGTCTTCCTTGCTGTCGAAGTAGTTGAAGACGGTCATCTTCGACACATCGGCCGCGTCGGCGATCTCCGCGACGGAGACCTGGTCGAACCCGCGCTCGGAGAAGAGCCTCGTGGCCGCCGCCAGCAGCCGCCGCCGGGTCTCGATCTTCTTGCGCTCGCGCAGGCCCATCCCCTCGGTCATGCCATCAATGTACCAGGATTAAAATTAATTTGAGATAAGAATTTGACTGAATACATAAAAATCGGAGACACGGTCGATCACCCACCTGATGATCTGCCTCCCGGTCGCCCGCGGGGTCGACGCGAGCCCGGCCGGCCTCTTCCCGGCCCCCAGGGCGATCGGGACGATCCTCACCGGCCTCGCCCCGATCCTGGCGACCCGGCTCCCGGGTGCCCGTACAAGGGCCTGACGCCTCCCCTTACACACAACGCGAAACCCCCGACCGGGCGGAACCGGTCGGGGGTTTCGGCGTGAGCTGCCCGGAGCTACGCGAGCAGCGCCGGGATCGTCGCCTCGTGCGCCGTACGCAGCTCGCTCAGCGGGATGCTGAACTCGCCCTGGAGCTCGATCTCGTCGCCGTCCACGACACCGATGCGGGTCACGGGCAGACCGCGCGCCCCGCACATGTCGTTGAACCGCAGCTCCTCGCTGCGCGGGACCGAGACGACCGCGCGGCCCGCGGACTCGGAGAACAGCAGCGTGAACGCGTCGAGACCGTCCGGCACGACCAGCCGGGCACCCTTCCCGCCGCGCAGGCAGGACTCGGTGACCGCCTGGATCAGACCGCCGTCCGACAGGTCGTGCGCCGCGTCGATCATGCCGTCGCGGGAGGCCGAGATCAGAATCTCGGCGAGCAGCTTCTCGCGGCCGAGGTCCACCTTGGGGGGCATGCCGCCGAGGTGGTTGTGGACGACCTCGGACCAGGCCGAACCGCCGAACTCCTCACGCGTGTCGCCCAGCAGGTAGAGGAGCTGGCCCTCTTCCGCGAAGGCGACCGGCGTGCGCCGCGTGACGTCGTCGATCACACCGAGCACGGCCACGACCGGCGTCGGGTGGATCGCCGTCTCACCGGTCTGGTTGTACAGCGAGACGTTGCCGCCGGTGACCGGGGTGCCCAGCTCCAGGCAGCCGTCCGCGAGACCGCGGGTGGCCTCGGCGAACTGCCACATGACGTCCGGGTCCTCGGGCGAACCGAAGTTCAGACAGTCCGAGATCGCGAGCGGCTTGGCGCCGGTGGCGGCGACGTTGCGGTACGACTCCGCGAGCGCGAGCTGCGCGCCCGTGTACGGGTCGAGCTTCGCGTACCGGCCGTTGCCATCGGTCGCCAGGGCCACGCCGAGGTTGGACTCCTCGTCGATGCGGACCATGCCGGCGTCCTCGGGCATCGCGAGGACGGTGTTGCCCTGCACGAACCGGTCGTACTGGTCCGTGATCCAGGACTTCGACGCCTGGTTCGGCGACGAGACCAGCTTGAGGACCTGCTCGCGCAGCTCGGCGCCGTTCGCCGGGCGGGCCAGCTTGCCGGCGTCGTCCGCCTGCAGCGCGTCCTGCCAGGACGGGCGGGCGAACGGGCGGTGGTAGGTCGGGCCCTCGTGGGCGACGGACCGCGGCGGGACGTCCACGATCTGCTCGCCGTGCCAGAAGATCTCCAGCTGCGAACCCTCGGTCACCTCACCGATGACGGTGGCGATGACGTCCCACTTCTCGCAGATCTCCAGGAAGCGGTCGACGTGCTGCGGCTCGACGATGGCGCACATGCGCTCCTGCGACTCGCTCATGAGGATTTCCTCGGGCGAGAGGGAGGAGTCGCGCAGCGGCACGGTGTCCAGCTCGACGCGCATGCCGCCGGAGCCCGCGGAGGCCAGCTCGGACGTGGCGCAGGAGAGCCCGGCACCGCCGAGGTCCTGGATGCCCGCGACGAGCTTCTCCTTGAAGATCTCCAGGGTGCACTCGATGAGGAGCTTCTCCTGGAACGGGTCACCGACCTGGACGGCGGGGCGCTTGGCCGGACCGGTCGACTCGAAGGTCTCCGAGGCCAGCACGGAGACGCCGCCGATGCCGTCGCCGCCGGTGCGGGCACCGTAGAGGATGACCTTGTTGCCGGGGCCGGACGCCTTCGCGAGGTGGATGTCCTCGTGCTTCATCACGCCGATGCAGCCGGCGTTGACGAGCGGGTTGCCCTGGTAGCAGGCGTCGAAGACGACCTCGCCGCCGATGTTCGGCAGGCCGAGGCAGTTGCCGTACCCGCCGATGCCCGCGACGACACCCGGCAGGACGCGCTTGGTGTCGGGGTGGTCGGCCGCGCCGAAGCGCAGCGGGTCGACGACGGCGACCGGGCGGGCACCCATGGCGAGGATGTCGCGGACGATGCCGCCGACGCCCGTGGCCGCGCCCTGGTAGGGCTCGATGTACGAGGGGTGGTTGTGCGACTCGACCTTGAAGGTGACCGCGTACCCCTGGCCGACGTCGACCACACCGGCGTTCTCACCGATGCCGACGAGCATGGCGTCGTTGGCGGGGGTCTTCTCGCTGAACTGCTTGAGGTGGACCTTGCTGCTCTTGTACGAGCAGTGCTCGGACCACATCACGGAGTACATGGCGAGCTCGGCGCCGGTGGGACGGCGGCCCAGGATCTCGCGGATGCGGGCGTACTCGTCCTCCTTGAGGCCGAGTTCCTTCCAGGGCTGCGCGGTGTCCGGGGTTTCGGCCGCGTGCTTGACCGTGTCCAGGCTCATGCGTTGACCAGCTTCTTGATGATCGAGGTGAAGAAACCGAGACCGTCGGTGCGACCGGTGCCGATCAGCGGCTCCACGGCGTGCTCCGGGTGCGGCATCAGGCCGACGACGTTGCCCGCGGCGTTGGTGATGCCGGCGATGTCCCGCAGCGAGCCGTTGGGGTTGTGGCCCACGTACCGGAAGGCCACGCGGCCCTCGGCCTCCAGCTCGTCGAGCGTGTGCTCGTCGGCGGTGTAGCGGCCGTCCATGTTCTTGAGCGGTACGGAGATCTCCTGGCCCGCGGAGTAGTCCGAGGTCCAGGCGGTCTCCGCGTTCTCGACGCGCAGCGTCTGGTCACGGCAGATGAAGTGCAGGTGGTTGTTGCGCAGCATCGCGCCGGGGAGCAGGTGCGCCTCGGTCAGGATCTGGAAGCCGTTGCAGATGCCGAGGACCGGCATGCCCGCCTTCGCCTGGTCGATCACCGTCTCCATGACCGGCGAGAACCGGGAGATGGCTCCGGCGCGCAGATAGTCGCCGTAGGAGAACCCGCCCGCCAGGATGACCGCGTCGACCTGGTGCAGGTCCTTGTCGCGGTGCCACAGCGATACGGGCTCGGCGCCCGCGACCCGTACGGCCCGAAGGGCGTCCTGGTCGTCGAGCGTGCCCGGAAAGGTGACGACTCCGATACGAGCAGTCACTTCGACTCCTCGGCCTTCTCCACCTTGACGGTGAAGTCCTCGATCACGGTGTTGGCGAGGAACGTCTCCGCCAGCTCGTGAATACGGGCGAGGGCGGCGTCATCGACCGGCCCCTCGACCTGCAGCTCGAAACGCTTTCCCTGACGTACGTCCGCGATTCCCTCGAAGCCGAGACGGGGCAGTGCGCGCTGCACCGCCTGTCCCTGCGGGTCGAGGATCTCGGGCTTGAGCATGACGTCGACTACGACGCGTGCCACTGGCACTCCCGGTGTGGTGGTGTGGTGCGGCTGTTTCTCCGGAGGGGGTACCCCGGACCCCCGCGGGTCCACTCAGCGTACCTGGCCGGAGATTCTACGCGGGTAGATATCAAACGGGATAGATCACGCCCAGATTTCGGACGATCACCGGGCGGCGGAAAAGCCGCGAAACAAATGCTCACGAGCCGCCCCCATAGCCGCTGGACACGCGCAGGTAATTGGACGGGCTTCACAATGCGGTCCCAGTCGCTGTACAAATGATTACCGGGGAATGCAGCATTGCCCCCGGATGCCGACAGCAGTCGGCCCGCATCCGCGCTCACAGCCGGAAGGCCGACATCGACGCATGTCAGACGCGTCGATGCCGCAGGAAAGGACCGATATCCGTGGCGCAGCGCGTAGTGGTAACGCTCTCCGACGACATCGACGGGGGAACGGCGGCGGAAACGGTCACCTTCGCCCTGGACGGGAAGTCGTACGAGATCGACCTCAATCCGTCCAACGCAAAGAAACTGCGCAACGCCCTGGCCCCGTACATGGCGGCCGGCCGTAAGCAGACAAATACCGGCAAGCACGGCAAGGCTCCCGTTCCGTACCGGCACACCTCGCTCGCGCCCGACCCCGCGGCGGTGCGCGCCTGGGCGCGCTCGCACCGGATGGACGTGCCGGCCAGGGGCCGCATCCCCAAGAGGGTCTACGAGGCCTTCCAGGAAGCGAGTTGACGCCGCGGAAGCTCCCGCGGAGGGCCTGTGGGGGAGCCGACTTGCGCTACACCCCCGCAGGTCGGCTAGAGTCTGGAGCACGCCGAGGGGCAAGGCCGGAAAGGCCGAACCCCACGCAGCGTGCGGGTGTAGTTCAGTAGTAGAACATCCCCCTTCCAGGGGGAAGGCGCAGTGTGCAATTCCTGTCACCCGCTCTGCACGACCCCTACAGGACCATTCCGGTGGATCAGGTAGAGTAGTGCTCGCTCCACCGGTGAAAGCCGAGTGGCTGCAATGCGGACGTAGCTCAGTTGGTAGAGCGCAACCTTGCCAAGGTTGAGGTCGCCAGTTCGAACCTGGTCGTCCGCTCCGGATAACGAAGGCCCCGATCGAAATCGATCGGGGCCTTCGTCGTGTCTCCGGACTTCCGGATACTTCCTGTGCTGTGTGCGCTTCCGGATGCTTCCTGTGCTGTGTGCGCTTCCGGATGCTTCCTGTGCTGCGCGCGTCGCTTCGTGTGTCTTCCCGGTTCGCGGGCCACCACCCATGACGTTTGTCATGGGTGGTGGTGACAGCCCGCACTGCCCCCGGCCCGCCGTGGCCGGAAACCTGGAGACATGACCAGCGACGACAAGTCCCGTGAGTACGTGATCCAGGCGGAGGACGTCCGGCGCAGCTACGCCGGTGGCTTCGAGGCCGTGTCCGGCGTCTCCTTCACCGTGGCGCGCGGCGAGCTGTTCGCCCTGCTCGGTACGAACGGCGCCGGCAAGACCTCCACCGTCGAGCTCCTGGAGGGCCTGGCCCGCCCCGACGGCGGCACGGTCCGGGTGCTGGGCCACGACCCTTACGGCGAGCGCGCACAGGTCCGCCCCCGCATAGGCGTGATGCTCCAGGAGGGCGGCTTCCCGTCCGAACTGTCCGTCACCGAGACGGTACGGATGTGGGCGGGTTGCACCAGCGGCGCCCGGCCGACCGGCGAAGCCCTGGAGCTCGTGGGGCTCGGCCACCGCGCCCGCGTCCGGGTCAAGCAGCTCTCGGGCGGTGAGCGGCGGCGGCTGGACCTGGCGCTGGCTCTGCTCGGACGGCCCGAGGTGCTCTTCCTCGACGAGCCGACCACAGGCCTCGACGCCGAGGGACGGCGCGACACCTGGACGCTGGTGCGCCGGCTCCAGGAGGACGGCATCACCGTCCTGCTCACCACGCACTATTTGGAGGAGGCCGAGGCGCTCGCCGACCGGCTGGCCATCATGCACCGCGGCCGGATCGTGACCGCGGGCACCACGGCCGAGGTGACCGCCGCCCGCCCCGCCCGCATCCGCTTCGAGCTGCCCGAGGGGATTCCCGCCGCGCGGCTGCCCCTGGGGCTCCGCGCCGCCGCCGATGGCCCCCGGATCGAGATCCGTACGCACCGGCTCCAGGAGTCCCTGGCCGAACTGCTCCGCTGGGCAGCGGAGTCAAAGGTCGCGCTGCACGGGCTCGACGCCCGCTCGGCCTCGCTCGAAGAGGCGTTCCTCGACATCGCGAAGTCCGCCGCCGAAACCCAAGAGGTGCCTGTCTCATGACCGCCACGACCCCTCCCGCGCCCAGCACCCCGCGCACGACCGCCCTGACCCGGCTGACGGCTCTCGGCCGGGCCGAGCTGACGCTGCTCGTCCGGAACCGGACGGCGATCTTCGTCGCGCTGCTCATGCCGGCGGCCATGATCATGGCCATGAGGTCGACCTTCGAGAAGATCGACCTCAAGAGCACCGGCCTCACCGTCGCCGGTGCGGCGCTCATCGGTGGCATCGGGACGGTGCTCGTCCAGGCCGTCTACATGAACATGGTCGCCGCCTACGTCGCCCGGCGCGAGGAACTGGTTCTGAAGCGGCTGCGCACCGGCGAGGTCACCGACGGGGAGATCCTCGCCGGGACCGCCCTTCCGGCCGGCGCCCTCGCCCTGGCACAGAGCGCGGTGATCGTCGTCGCCGGTACGGCCTTCTTCGGCCTCGACGCACCCGAGCGCCCGGAACTGCTGGTGGCGGGGCTGCTGTTGGGCGTGGTACTGCTGACGGTCCTGGCCGCGGTCACCTCCGTGGTCACCCGCACCGTGCAGACGGCCCAGCTGACGACCCTGCCGCTGTTCCTCGTCTCGATGATGGGCTCGGGGCTCTTCGTCCCGCTGGAGATATTCCCCGACCGCCTCGCGGCGGTCTGCGAATTCCTCCCCCTGACCGGGGTGATGACCCTGATACGGGCCGGCTGGCTCGGCGCTTCCGAGAGCACCGACCTGCTCGGTGCCGCGCTGACCGGGCTGGTCTGGACGGCGGTCGCCGTGTTTGCTGTGCAGCGGTGGTTCCGCTGGGATCCGCGACGCTGAAGAGGGGGAGGGGCCGTGATGCGCGTACGGGGCTGGCACCGCAGCTGGCAGGAGCGCAGCAAGATGGAGCGGATCGACCTGTACTCACGGTTCACCATTTCCTGCATCCCCTGGCTCTTCGCCCTGGCCTGGCAGGGGGCGCCCTTCCACTCGGACATCCGTCACGAGCCGCTTCCACTGGCGCTCGGTGGGGCGCTGCTCCTGGTGAGCCTGGCCCAGTGCCTGCTGAGCAACCGCAACCTGCCGGCCGCATACGAGCACTACCTGGGCGTCTCCGACTTCCCCGGGCGGCGCCTGCTGGCCCCCATGGTGCTTCTGCTCCTGGCCGTCGGGCTGCTGGCGGCTCTGGCCGGGGTGGACGGCGTCCGTGGGGCGGGGCTGCTGCTCATGACGCTGAACGCGCCGATGGCCCTCGTGATCACACGGGTGCTGCTGGTGCCGGTCCGCCGCTTCCTCGTCGAGTCGCTCTTCCTCACCGTCTTGATCACGGGTGCCCTCGCCGCGGCCGGTGTCCGGGGCGGCACCTTGGCCGGCGTGGTGCCCTGCAGCCTCTTCGGATGTGTGCTGGTCCTGGTCTCGGTCCGGCCCAGCGCTTGGAGTACGAGCGTGATGTGGCAGGCGGAGCAGGCCCGCGACATACAGGCCAGGCTCGCCGTGGCCGAGGAACGGCTGCGCTTCGGGCGGGACATGCATGACGTGCTGGGCCGCAACCTCGCGGTGATCGCGCTCAAGAGCGAACTGGCGGTGGAGCTCGCGCAGCGCGGCAGGCCGGAGGCCGTGGACCAGATGGTCGAGGTGCAGCGGATAGCGCGCGCCTCGCAGCAGGAGGTGCGCGATGTGGTGCGCGGTTACCGAGAGGCCGACCTGAGCACGGAACTGGCCGGGGCGCAGGGGGTGCTGGGCGCGGCCGGCATCGAGTGCACGGTGACCGGAGACAGCGGTGAGCACGTACCCGCGCCCGTCCAGTCGGCGCTCGGCTGGGTCGTCCGCGAAGCCGCGACCAATGTGCTGCGGCACGGCGATCCGCGGCACTGCGCGATCCGGGTGGAAGCCACCGCGGACACCGTGGTGCTCCAGATGGAGAACGACGGCGCGACGGCTGCGGCGGCCACGTCCGACGGGCCGGGCTCCGGGCTGGCCGGCCTCCGCGAACGGCTCGGCGCGCTCGACGGCACGCTGGAGGCGGGCCCCGTGAAGGGCGGCCTGTTCCGGCTGACCGCGACGATCCCGTTGGGTGACCGGGACTGGGCGGAGGAGGAGGGCGGGGGGAGGCCCCGGAAGGCCGAGTCGCCGCGCCGCCGGACGGACAGGCCCGCCCTGGGCACCTCGCCCGACGCCCTGGGCACCTCGCCCGACGCCTTCGGCACCTCGCCCGACGCCCAGGGTGCCGAGGGTGCGCCCGGGCGCCTCGGCGTTCCCGGTGCGCCCGGGCGCCTCGGTCCGGACGATGTGCCCAGCGCCGAAGGACTGCGTCCGGGGACCGTGGTGGCCCCCGGTGTAATGGTGGGGCCGGGCCCCGGCCTGGTGGAGGGACGACGATGACCGCGGTACGGGTGCTGCTCGCCGATGACGAGCATCTGATCCGGGGCGCGCTCGCCGCCCTCCTCGCACTGGAGGAGGACCTGGTGGTGGTCGCGGAGGCGGCCACGGGCCCGGAGGCGCTCGCCATGGCCCGGGCGCACCTCCCCGATGTCGCGGTACTGGACCTGGAGATGCCGGGGGCGGACGGTGTGAGTGTCGCCACATCGCTGCGGGCCGAACTCCCGGGCTGCCGGACCATGATCGTGACCAGCCACGGCCGGCCCGGCCATCTCAAGCGGGCCCTGGCGGCGGGCGTGCGGGCCTTTGTGCCGAAGACTGTCAGTGCCCGCCAGCTGGCCGGCATCATCCGCACCGTGCAGGCCGGAAACCGTTATGTGGACCCGGAGTTGGCGGCGGACGCGATCGCCGCCGGGGACTCGCCGCTGACCGTGCGCGAGACCGAGGTGCTGGAGCTGGCGGCCGACGGGGCACCGGTCTCGGAGATCGCCGAACGGGCGTCGCTGTCGCAGGGGACCGTGCGGAACTACCTCTCGGCGGCGGCCTCGAAGCTCGGGGCGGAGAACCGTCATGCGGCAGTGCGTCTCGCACGCGAGCGGGGATGGGTATAGTAGGTATCGCGCTTCGGCGCTTGCGGACGTAGCTCAGTTGGTAGAGCGCAACCTTGCCAAGGTTGAGGTCGCCAGTTCGAACCTGGTCGTCCGCTCCGATGAAGAAGAAGCCCCCGGCCTTTCGGTCGGGGGCTTCTTCGTGTGCGAGAGGGGTCCCGTCGGTCAGGGCCTTCCCGGCCCTGACCGACGGGACGCCTTCTACTGCCAGGGCGTGCCGGTGAGGAGTTCGAACGCCTCGATGTACTTGGCGCGGGTCGCGTCCACGATCTCCTGGGGCAGCGCCGGGGGCGGCTGCTCGCTCTTGCGGTCCCAGCCGGAGGCCGGGGAGGTCAGCCAGTCGCGCACGAACTGCTTGTCGTACGACGGCTGGGCGCGACCCGGCTCCCAGGTGTCGGCCGGCCAGAAGCGGGAGGAGTCCGGGGTCAGGACCTCGTCGGCGATGATCAGTTCCTCGCCGCCGTCGGCGGTGGGCGCGAAGCCGAACTCGAACTTCGTGTCCGCGAGGATGATCCCGCGCTCGCGGGCGATGTCGCGGGCCCGCCCGTACACGTCCAGGGTGGTCCGGCGCAGCGCGGCGGCGGTCTCCGTACCGACCTGGCGGGCCACCTCCTCGTAGCTCACGTTCTCGTCGTGGTCACCGACGGCGGCCTTGGTGGCGGGGGTGAAGATCGCCCCCGGGAGCTCGGAGCCGTCGACGAGACCGTCGGGGAGGCCGATGCCGCAGACGGTGCGCGAGGCGTTGTACTCGACGAGGCCGGAGCCCGTCAGGTAGCCGCGGGCGACGCACTCGACCGGGACCATCCGCAGCGACGTGCAGACCATCGTGCGGCCCTCCCAGTCGGCGGGGGCCCCGGCAGGCACCTCGGTCGACAGGACGTGGTTCGGCACGAGGTCGGCGAGCTGGTCGAACCACCACATCGAGAGGCGGGTCAGGACGCGGCCCTTGTCCGGGATCTCGGTCGGCAGCACCCAGTCGTACGCGGAGATCCGGTCGCTGGCGACCATGACGAGGTCACCGGCCTCGTTCCGGTACAGGTCGCGCACCTTGCCCGTGTGCAGGTGGGTAAGTCCCGGCACCTGCACAGGCTCGGGCTTTTCTACAAATCCGGACACGCTGCCTCCGCGTAGGTTGTTCCAGGAACCGTTCCGATTGTCCCGTATCCGGGAACGGCCGGTCGCGTAGGGGTGCCGACCGGGTGGCCCGGGAGCAACGGGGGACGTCCGTGGCTCAGGCGCGCTTGCAGATCCGGTCGAGGAGGTTGGCGGTGGCCTTCTGGATGCGGGGGTCCACATGTCCGGGGCGGTCCAGGGCCGGGGACCAGGCGAAGGTACCCGAGGCGAAGACGAGCGCGCCGGACGGGGCCCGGTACAGGGAGGTCTCCTGGTGTCGCATCACGCCTTCGCCGTCCTGGTACGGGGAGTGGGCGAGCAGGATGCGGTTGTCGTGTTCGGGCAGCGTGGTGCGCGGGAAGTAGCGGTCGGCCTCGCCCGCCACCAGGCCGTCGATCTCGTCGCCCTCGCCGGCGCCCGTCGCGTCCCACAGCCAGTGCTCCGCGTTCCGCACGACCAGGGGGTGGGGTTCGGGGACCCGGCCCGCGTACTGGATGCCCAGCAACTGCTGCTCGGGGCGGTCGATCTCGCGCCAGAGCGCGGGCTTGCCGGGTCCTTGGCGTTTGCGGCAGGTGAGCAGCCGGTCCGGCACCCCGGACGCCGAAGGTCCCAGGCTGACCTGCCAGTACATGGTGTTGGCGGAGAGGTAGACCAGGGAGGTTCCGTGCTCGCGGGCGCGCTCGGCGGCACGCCGCATCGGCACCGACCAGTACTCGTCGTGGCCCGGGAAGACCAGGCCCCGGTAGCGGGTGGGGTCGACCCGGCCGGCGTGCAGGTCGCGGGTGTCGGCGTAGGCGAGGTCGTAGCCGTAGCGCTCGGCCCAGCGGATGAAGTCGTACGCGTGCCCGACGTGCAGCGGGAGGCCCGCCCCCGCGTAGGGGCGGTCGAAGGAGACGGTGACCGCCGCGTCCTCCTCCCCCAGCAGTCGGCCCTCCTCGTCCCAGGCGTGGTAGAGACTGGCGCCGGTCCGGCCGTCCTCCGGATAGAGGTTGTACGCCTGCCAGGTGACGTCCGGGAGGACGAGCAGCAGGTCGGCCGGGTGGTCGTCGCGGATCGTGAACGGGATGTGGGAGCGGTGGCCGTCCACCGTGGTGAGCACGGCGACGTACGCCCCGATCGACCAGTAGCTGGGGATCTGCAGCCGCCAGGACAGCCACCAGTGGTGGCAGGAGACCGTGCGGTCGGCGGTGAGGGGGGCCGGCTGGACGATGCCCGAAAGCCGGGGGCTCGTGGTGATCTTCGAGGCGCCGTCGCCCCCGTAGTGGCCGATCCGGTAGACGTCCACGGAGAACTGCTGGGGCGGGTCCACCGTGATGTGGAAGTCGATCGCCTCACCGGGGGCCGCGGCGCCGGTGGAGGTGAAGCCCTTGATCTGCCGGCGCACGTCGTCCGCGGTGCGGGTGCCACCGTCCGTGGAGCCGCGGGACAGGGTGGGGTCCGCGTACCAGGGCACGACCTGGCCGGTGTCGTCGAAGTAGTTCTCGCTGCCGCGCAGCCAGGGCAGCGGCCCCTGGCCGAAAGGGTCGGTCACGGCATGCGCCAGGGCACCCGATTCCCACCGACGGATCTGTTCCGCCCCCATCACGCTCCCCCTCCCTCAGGCCCCCGGATCAACAGTGGTGCGCCGACAGTCAGCGCCGTTCCCCAGCACATCACATAACGCACGCACTCCGTCACCGTTCGTCGTGAATTGACGTGAACGGAACCTGACGCTCCGGTTATGCGGTTGTTCTCGGCCATCCCGTCCGCCGCCCGTCTCTGTCGGCGGGGGGCCTGTTTCAGACGAGACGGACGGGCTTGTCGGTGCGTACGCCGACCGAGGCGAGCCAGGACCGCAGCGGCCCCGCGTCGCCGTCCTCGATCAGGCTGAGGACCGGGCTGCCGAGGTCCGCCCGGCGCTCCCCGTCGACCAGGAGTGTGGGCCCGTCGAGCCAGTCGAGGCCGGGCGCGGCCCCCGCCGTGTCCACGGCAGCGCAGCAGACCATCGCCGCGACGTGGTCGGCGAGCAGTTCCGTGCCCGTACGGGGCGGCTGGAGCGGGAAGAGCGGGAGCGGGTCGGGGCCCCACAGGGCGAGAAGGTCGTCGCCGGAGACGGGAACGGCTTCGGCGGAGCCCGCCGCGCCGGGGCCGCCCGGGGCGCCCGCACCGCCCTGTCCGGCGGCGCCCGCTCCCTGGCCCCGCTCCTGCGCCTCGGCCTCCTCGCGGGCCACGGCGGCGCTGATACCGGCCGCCAGCTCCTCGCCGCCCTCCCCCGCCGCCAGGTGCTCGACGACCCGGGCCAGGGTGGGCACCCCGCCGAGAGCCGTGGCGGGCGGGACTCCCATGGCGTCCAGGACGCGGTGCAGCCGGGCCGCCTCCGAGCGCCACTTCCGGTCGACCACCTCGTCCGGATACTGCTGCCAGTCCACCGGGGCCCAGTCGGGGCCCGTCTCGGCGGGGCCGCCGTGGAAGAGCCGCGCCGCCAGCAGGGACGCCGCCTCGTCGGCCGCGCCCGGCTCCTCCAGGAGGTCGCAGGCGGGCCGCTCCCCGAGCCGGGAGGCGTACCCCTCGGCCAGCCGGTCGCGGCGGGAGAGCTCGGTGAGGGCGGAGACGACGCCGGCGTCCAGCTGCGAGGGCCAGCGGCCCATCCGCCAGGCGGGCAGCGCGACCCGGGTGAGCAGCCGGTCCCAGCCGGCGTAGGCGAGACCGACCTGCTCCTGCGCGACGATCCGCAGCCCGTAGTCCACCGCCTGGGCGCGGGTCGACGCGGCGGCGGCGACCCCCCGTTCCATCTCGGCGGCATGGCCGCGACAGCTGCGCAGCAGTATCCGGGCGATCCGGCCGACGAAGGCGCGCGGCAGCCGCAGGGCCCTGCGCACCGGCCCCCGGGCGGGGACGGAAGCGTCGGCGACCGCCCCGTCGAGTCCCCGGACGAAGCGCCGGGCGGCGGCTATGTCGGGCTGGGCGGAGGCGCTGGTGCCCGCGACGACCGGGGCGAGCACCGCGCGCAGCTCGGCGACCCGCATCCACCACAGGAACGGGGAACCGATGACCAGTACGGGGGCCACCCCGGCCCGGCGGGCGGGGCCGCCGGCCGCCGGGTGGGTACGGTCCTCGAGCCAGCTGTCGCAGTCGGGCGTGAGCGCTATGGCCGAGGGCGCGGGCACCCCGAGCCGGTCCGCCAGCTCGCGGACCAGGCGGTAGAGGTCGGGCGCCGCCGCCTCGCTGAGCGGGACGGTCGGGCTGACCGCCGGCTTCGCCCGGGCGACCGCGGCCGCGACGGCCGCCGCGATCAGCAGGACCACGACCGCGCAGGCGGTCACGGCCCAGCGCGCCGCGTCCCAGCCGCCGCCGTCGGCGAAGCCCTGCGCGCCGGCGGCGAACAGCACCACGGCCAGCGCGGCGGGCAGCAGCGCGACTGCCGTCGCCCTGCCGCGGATGCGCAGCAACGCGAGCGCCCGGGCCCGCGCTGCCCACGCACCCGGCTCATCACCCGTACCGGTACCGGACACGGCTGGACCTCACCCCCTCTGCCCCCACGGCGGTGTTGCTCACTCCCCCACTGTGGCACCCGCCACTGACATCGCAATGCCGGTGAGCCAAGTGCCGGAACGCTTGCGCCGCACCCTAGTTGGGGGTGCGGCGGGCGTCATCCGGATGGCTCAGCCGTCACTCGATGGAATGGCTTTGGGCAAAGGTGTTGAGGGGCAGGGGGTCGGCGGGGTACGGGCCGGTCCCCCGCACACGCCGGGCTCAGCCCCGCGCGGTCGCCGCTTCCTCTGCGGCCTTCTTCGCGATGTCCGTACGGAGCTGGGAGCCGTCGAGCCGGATCCTGGCAGCCGCCGCGTAGGCGCGCTCACGGGCGCCCGCGAGGTCCTCGGCCGTCGCCGTCACGGAGAGCACGCGGCCGCCCGCGCTGACGACCGTGTCGCCCTCGCGCCGGGTGCCGGCGTGCAGCACGTACGCGTGCGGGGCGTCCTGCGCGGCGACCTCGTCGAGCCCCTCGATCGGGTCACCCGTGCGCGGGGCGCCCGGGTAGTTGTGCGAGGCGATGACCACCGTGACGGCCGCGTCGTCGCGCCACTTCAGCGGCGGCAGCTGGTCCAGGGTGCCGTTCGCGGCCCCGAGCAGCACACCGGCCAGCGGCGTCCGCAGGCGCGCCAGGACCACCTGGGTCTCCGGGTCGCCGAACCGGGCGTTGAACTCGATGACCCGTACGCCGCGCGAGGTGATCGCGAGGCCCGCGTACAGCAGACCCGAGAACGGGGTACCGCGCCGGCGCAGTTCGTCGACGGTCGGCTGGAGGACCGACTGCATGACCTCGTCGACCAGCTTGGGGTCGGCCCACGGCAGCGGGGAGTACGCGCCCATGCCGCCGGTGTTCGGCCCCTCATCGCCGTCGAGGGCGCGCTTGAAGTCCTGGGCGGGCTGGAGCGGCAGCACGGTGGTGCCGTCGGTGATCGCGAAGAGGCTCACCTCGGGGCCGTCGAGGAACTCCTCGATGACCACCCGGTCGCAGGCCAGCGCGTGCGCGCGGGCCGCCTCGACGTCATCGGTGACGACGACGCCCTTGCCGGCGGCCAGACCGTCGTCCTTGACCACGTACGGCGCACCGAACGCGTCGAGAGCGGTGTCGATCTCGGCGGGCGTGGTGCACACGTAGCTGCGGGCGGTCGGTACGCCCGCGCCGGCCATGACGTCCTTGGCGAACGCCTTCGAGCCCTCCAGCTGGGCGGCCGCGCCGGACGGGCCGAAGCACGGGATGCCGGCGGCACGCACCGCGTCGGCGACCCCGGCGACGAGCGGCGCCTCCGGGCCGACGACCACCAGCCCGGCGCCCAGCTCGGTGGCGAGACGCGCGACGGCATCGCCGTCGAGGGCGTCGACCGGGTGCAGTTCGGCCACCTCTGCGATGCCGGCGTTGCCGGGAGCGCAGTACAGATCGGTGACGTCGGGGTCGAGGGACAGAGAGCGGCACAGGGCGTGTTCGCGGGCGCCGCCGCCGATGACGAGGACCTTCACGGGGTGCAGCCTAGCCGCCGGGGCGCGGCGCCCTTGACGGGCGCCGGTACGTGGACAGGGCGGCGACCGGTGTACCGGCCCGCGTCCGGCCCCGGCGGGGCTACTCGTTCGTGAACTCCTCGACCACCGTGGCGCCCAGCTCGCGGACGATCAGCTCGTGGCCGGAGAGTGCGGAGTCGACGAGGTCCGGGTCGTCGGCCTCCGGGATGTCGTCCTCCGGGGCGACCGGCCTGGGCGGCTCGGGGACCGCGTGCGGGGCTCCGGCCGGGGACCCGGCGCCGCTCGGCCGCTGCGGGGAGGGGGCCGGGGCGGGCCGCGGCTCGTAAGCCTGCGGCTCGGGGGCCGCCGGGCGCTGCGGGACGGGCGGCGGAGTGTACGGGCGCTGGCCGCCGCCCGCCGGCGGCTGCGGGGGCTGTCCGGCGCCGCCCGAGGGGTCGACGATCGCCTCGATCTTCCACTGGGCGTTGAACTGCTCGGCCAGCGCCTGCCTCAGCACCTCCTCGCTGCCGCTGCTCGCGAAGTTGTCCCGCGCACCGGCGTTGAGGAAGCCGATCTGCAGGGTGGCGCCGTCGAACCCGGTGACCTGGGCGTTCTGGCTGAGAAGGATCCACGTGAAACGTCGGCGGTTCTTCACCGCCTCCAGGATGTCGGGCCACATGGTGCGCACCTGGCCGGCGCCCTGCGCCATGCCCGGAGCGGGCTCGGGGGCGGCGGGCACGGGGACGGAAGCGGGCACGCTCCGCGGGGCCGGGCTCGGGGCCGGCGCCCCGCCGGGCGCGGCGGCCGTGGGCCAGCCGCCGGGCCTGCGCCCCTGGTCGGGGGCGGACGCGGCGGCGGGCCAGGCCCCGGGCCGCTGCCCGGCGGCGGGAGCCTCCGCGGGCGGCGGTGCCTGCACGGGGGCGGGGGGCGGTGTCTGCGGAGCGACCGGGGCCGGGGCGGGAACCTGCGGCGCAGGCGCGTCCCCCCGGACCGCGGCGCGCGCGGCGGCGGGCCCGGCCCCGGCGTCCGGCTGCGGGGCGGGGGGGACCGGGGCGTGGGCGAGGGCCTCGGGGCCGGGGACGTACCCCATGGCGGGCCCGGGGCCCGTGGTGGCGAAGGAGGCGCCACGCTCCAGCCGGTCCAGCCGGGCCTGGAGGGAGCGCTCGTCGTCGAAGGCGGCCGGCAGCAGGACCCGGGCGCAGATCAGCTCGACCTGGAGGCGTGGCGAGGTCGCGCCGCGCATCTCCGTAAGCCCCTCGTTGACGAGGTCGGCCGCGCGGCTCAGCTCGGCGGCCCCGAACACGGACGCCTGGGCCTGCATCCGCTCCACGACATCGGCGGGTGCGTCGATCAGCCCCTTCTCGCCGGCGTCCGGCACGGCGGCCAGGATCACCAGGTCGCGCAGCCGCTCCAGCAGGTCGGCGACGAAACGGCGCGGGTCGTTGCCGCCCTCGATGACCCGGTCCACGACCTCGAAGGCCGCCGCCCCGTCCCCCGCCGCGAAGGCGTCCACGATCGAGTCGAGCAGCGAGCCGTCCGTGTAACCGAGCAGCGCCGTCGCCATGGCGTACGTCACACCCTCGTCGCCCGCACCGGCGAGCAGCTGGTCCATGACGGACATCGAGTCGCGCACCGAACCGGCGCCGGCTCGCACGACGAGCGGCAGGACGCCGTCGTCGACGTGGCTCTTCTCCCTGTCGCACACCTCGGCGAGGTAGTCGCGCAGCGTCCCCGGCGGCACGAGCCGGAACGGGTAGTGATGGGTGCGCGACCGGATGGTCCCGATGACCTTCTCGGGCTCCGTGGTCGCGAAGATGAACTTCAGGTGCTCCGGCGGCTCCTCCACCACCTTCAGCAGGGCGTTGAACCCCGCCGACGTCACCATGTGCGCCTCGTCGATGATGTAGATCTTGTAACGACTCGACGCCGGCCCGAAGAACGCCTTCTCCCGCAGATCACGGGCGTCGTCCACGCCACCGTGCGAAGCGGCGTCGATCTCGATCACATCGATGGACCCCGGCCCGTTGCGCGCCAGGTCCTGGCAGGACTGGCACTCGCCGCAGGGTGTGGGCGTGGGCCCCTGCTCGCAGTTCAGACAGCGGGCCAGGATGCGCGCACTCGTCGTCTTGCCGCAGCCCCGCGGGCCGCTGAACAGGTACGCGTGATTGACCCGGTTGTTCCGCAGGGCCTGCTGGAGCGGGTCAGTGACATGCTCCTGACCGATGACCTCGGCGAACGACTCGGGGCGGTAGCGGCGGTACAGCGCAAGGGACGACACACCTACGAGGTTATCGGGGCGGACCGACAACCGGCCCCGCCCGCGCCCCGCACCACCCCGGAAACACAAGGGCCCCCCACGCACCCGCCAGAGCCGACCTACCCTTGCTGCCTTCCGGCCCTGGGGGAGTTCAGTCAGATAGCGCCACGTGAGGGGCTGACGCCCACCTTAACCGATTCCCACCCCCACACGTCCACCTCCCCCGCCCCCTCGACCCCCCTCCGACACCTCCCCGGCCCCTCCCCGAGGAACGGGTTCGCGAGCACTCCCCAACGTCTTGTATTGTTTGCGGCGGAGGATTCGCCTAGTGGCCTAGGGCGCACGCTTGGAAAGCGTGTTGGGGGCAACCCCTCACGAGTTCGAATCTCGTATCCTCCGCCAGTGCCTCACCGGGCACGATGTCGAAGGGCCCCACTGCCTGCAGTGGGGCCCTTCGACGTTGATGGTCTCAGTTCTGGTCTCAGTTATGCAGCGTGGCCAGCTGCGGAAGCTCACAAAGAGGGCCCAGCCAGGCACAACAGCGTCATAGCATCAGGACGGCTCAAGACCCACTCACGGCAGCGGATCCACGTCCACGCGGAGGTTCAGCTTCATGGTGCCCAGCGACGCAGGCAATGCGATCGACCGGTTGCGCAAGCACCTGACCGGCGCCACGCGCGTGGACTCGCTGTCGGAGTCGTTCTCTCTCTTCGTTTACGAGGCGCTCCAGGACGAGCTGACCGACGTCGACCTGCGTCTACTCCTGCACGGCGCCAGCCTGACGGATTTCCCCCTCAACGGGCTCGAGCAGGAAAACCTGAAGCGTGCACGTCTGGATCAGCATCGCATCGCCCGTGCGTTCGCGACCTGGGCCGAGGAGCACCTCCAAACCAGGGCACTCAAGCGGCGCGCTCGCGGCACCTGGACAAGCGTCTCTGGCCCATTCCCCTACGTCGTCGACGGCGCAGGTTTCGAGGCTGAGAGCCTCGGCCTGGTGCCGCCCCAGAGCCTCTACTTCCCCCAGGAGTCCACGGACGCGGACAAGGTGGCGCAGACGGTCGTCAACTTCGAACGGATGTGGCACGACGATGCAACGACCTGCAACGTCCAGCAGGAGTTCCTTGATGCTGCCAGGGCCCTCTTCACGGACAGAGCGCCCGAGTCCGTCTACCTGCGTGTCCTGACCTCCCTGTTCCGAGATTTCATCGAAGAGTCCGGCGAGGAGACCGCCGAGCGTGGCAGGACCGGCTTCTACGACTCCGTCGTGTGGAACAAGCTCTACAAATTCCAGCGTGACGGAGTGCTCGGCGCGATCGAGAAGCTTGAGCGCCACAACGGCTGCGTCATCGCCGACAGCGTGGGCCTGGGAAAGACCTTCGAGGCTCTCGCGGTCATCAAGTACTACGAGCTCCGCAACGACCGCGTCCTCGTTCTAGCACCCAAGCGACTGCGGGAAAACTGGACCATCTACCGCAGCAACGACAACCGCAACCCGCTGGCCGCCGATCGCTTCCACTACGACGTCCTCAATCACACCGACCTCAGCCGCACAGGCGGACAATCCGGGGACATCGACCTGGCCAACATCAACTGGGGCAACTACGACCTCGTCGTGATCGACGAGTCCCATAACTTTCGCAACAACCCACAGGTCAAGGGGCGGATAACGCGGTACCAACGCCTCATGGACGAGGTCTTCAAGAACGGCGTCAAGACCAAGGTCCTCATGCTCAGCGCCACGCCAGTAAATACCCGCCTGGCCGACCTCAAGAACCAGGTCTTGTTCGCGACCGAAGGGGACGACCAGGCCCTGGCCACAGACGGGATCAAGAGCATTGAGGCCACCCTGGCAAAGGCACAGAAGCAATTCAACGAATGGCAGCGCACACCTTCAGCTGCCCGGAGCACGAAGTCCCTGGCCGGCACCCTCGGCATGGACTACATCCGCCTGCTGGACCTGGTGACGATCGCCCGCTCGCGCAAGCACATCCAGAAGTATTACGGCACCAAGGACGTGGGGGAGTTCCCCGAGCGTCTGACCCCGATCAACCTCACCCCGCCCATAGACGCGGCCAACGCCATGATCCCCCTGGAGCAGATCAACCAATCGATCTTGCGCCTGAACCTGGCCGCCTACAAGCCTACTTCCTACGTCAGCGCGAAGCACGAGAACAAGTACGCAGCTCTCTACGACCAGAAGGTACGTACGGGCGGCCATCGCGTGTGGAGGCAGACCGACCGCGAGAACAACGTCGTCCATCTGCTGCGGATAGGGCTTCTCAAGCGCCTGGAGTCCTCAGTCAACTCTCTAGGCGAGACTCTCGGCAAAATCCTCGGCACCATCGACCGTGCTATCGCCAGCGTCGACGCTTACGAGGCGTCTGGAGGCGAGGGGACCTCCATCGACAACTTCGCGGACCTGGACAGCATCGACCTGGATGACCCCCAGTTCGAGGACACCGTCGGCGGCAGCGTCAAGGTGTTCCTCGCCGACATCGACCGGATTAGATGGCGGCAGGAACTCCAACAGGACCGGGACACCGTGGCGACGCTGCTGGCTGAGGTGTACGCGGTCGACGCCACCCGCGACGCCAAACTCGCCCAACTCAAGCAGTTCCTTCGCGAAAAGGCCGAGAACCCCACCAACGGAGATAACCGCAAGGCCTTGGTATTCACCGCGTTCAGCGACACCGCCGAATATCTCTACAAGCATGTGGCCGGCTGGGCCAACAACGAGCTGGGTGTGCACGTCGCGCTGATCACGGGGCAGACCACCCGAACCACGCTCCCGATGCAGCGCACCCACATGATCGACGTGCTCACCGCGTTCTCCCCACGCTCCAAAGGCGGCGACCAGGGTTCCCCACAGATCGACATCGTGATTGCCACCGACACCATCTCCGAAGGCCAGAACCTTCAGGACTGTGACACGGTGATCAACTACGACATCCACTGGAACCCCGTACGCATCGTCCAACGCTTCGGGCGTGTGGACCGCCTGGGCACCACTAACACCAGTGTCCAGCTCGTCAACTTCTGGCCCAATATGGCCCTGGATGCCTACATCAACCTCGAGACACGCGTGTCCAGCCGCATGACCCTCTTGGATGTCTCCGCAACAGGCGAGGAGAACGTCCTGGACGTCACCTCCGGCGACATGAACGACCTGGATTACCGGCGCAAGCAGCTTCAGCAGATGCAGAACGCCGCCCCCACTATGGAAGACCTCGCCGGCGGGCTGAGCATCACCGATCTGACCCTCTCCGACTTCCGTATGGACGCCGCTGCCCGCCCGCATGAAGAGGTCCGGGAGATCACCGGCTGGCCTTTGGCCCTGTTCAGCGTCACCCGTTTCGACAAGACACTGGCAGACGATGGGCTCGCTCCTGGAGCGGTCTTCCTTCTGCGCGTGCGCGACAACGCATTCGCCTTCTCCAAGGCGTACCCGCTGGCCCCGTACGTGCTCGCCTACGTGACCGACGACGGCGAGCTCGCCCACCCCATCGAGGAACCCAAGCTGGCTCTCGACGTCCTGCGCCACCACTGCCTCGGCAGCACTGAACCTGACAGCATCGTCTTGGCAGAGTTCGGCACGGCAACCAGGTCGGGCAGATCCATGAAGCACTACCGCGGTCTGCTGGACGTCGTGGTCCGCGAGGCGTCCGGCAAGACTGCGGAGAGCATGGTGGCCTCCCTGTTCTCCGCAGGCCCTTCTCAGCTCGGAACCGACGCCAGCGCGCCCGGGCTGGAAGCCGTGGATGTGGTCGCCTGGCTGGCGGTCATCCCGTGACCGACACGCCTCACAGCCTCGACGGTGCCGGCCTGCTCGGCTTGCCGGAGGCAGCACGCCAGCAGCACCGAATCACAAAGAAGATGCTCGCCGAACAGTTCGAAGATCAGTCTCCTGCTGATGCACGCCTAGTCACCAAGTCCGTGGCCTCGGCACAGCTCATCGGGATCCTGCGCCCTGAGACCATCCAGGTACCCGAGCACCGGGGCATCGAGCGCACCGTTGTCGATATCCCAGTCTTGGAGGTCGTCCTGACCGACCCAACGACTGCCGCCGACCGCACCCGCGTGACTGAGCTCGTACACCGCAGCATGGCCAAGCCTGTGGTGCTGTTAGCGCTCATGCCAGACGGCGCCACGGCACTCTCATTGGCACTCACCCATGTCAGCCGTACGGACCCTACTCGGTCGACTTCTGTGATCGACGCACACGTCCTGGTGCCAGCCGGGCAGATCGAACCCGGTGCCCTGCAGCTGGATCGGCTCGACCGCACAGACATGTGGGCGCTGTACCGCGACCTCGTACGCACCGCTGCAGCAGACGGACGACCCGCCAGTACAGCCCTAAAAGCAACAGAAGCCATCTCACTGCGTCGAGGGCTGACCGGCCTGGAGGCGGAACTGATCACCGTCGTACGGGACGCCAAACGGGCGAAGAACCAGCAACAGCGTATCGAGCTCAATACGCGGGCACGGACGTTGCGCGCCCAGATCGAACGCGTCAGAGGCACCCTTTACAGTGCCGCCCAGGACCACGGCATCACCTGACCAACGGCGCCCAACTCCCCTCCCCATAGAAGAAAAGACATCACCTGTGACCCTGGAATTTGAACCGCTCGACGACGTGACCGGCCCCGGCGAAGCCAAGTCAAACCTCGACCTGCTGGCCCGTCTCTTTCCCGACGTCGTTGTCGATGGCACCGTCGACATCGACGCTTTGCGTGACCTGCTGGGTGACGATGCCACCCCGAGTTCCGCCGAGGCGTTCGGTCTGCGCTGGCCCGGTATGGCTGCGGCTCGGCGTCTCTCTACCCTTCCGGCGACAGGAACGCTTCTTCCCCAGCACGAAGAGTCCGTCGACTGGGACACCACCCGCAACATCGTGGTCGAGGGGGACAACCTCGAGGTCTTGCGCCTACTGCGCCGCGGGTACACCAACAAGGTCGACGTGATTTACATCGACCCGCCTTACAACACCGGAAGTGACGAATTCGTCTACGCCGACAAGCGGACTACGTCCCGGGCCGAGCACGAGATGGCGGCCGGTCACCGTGATGACGACGGCGTGCTCCAGAGCGGCGAGGGCTCCGACCGTGCCCAGGACCGTAAGGCCGGTGCCTCCAGGCACACCGCATGGCTCTCGATGATGTACCCGCGCCTCCTCGTGGCCCACCATCTACTCAAAGAGACGGGCGTCGTCATCGTTGCCATCGACGACGCGGAACACGCACGTCTCAAGCTCCTTATGGACCGGGTCTTCGGGGCGGAGAACTTCATCGCTAGTGTGACCTGGCAGGGCGGACGTAAGAACGACGCTCATTTCCTCTCCCCGTCCACCGACTACATGCTGATCTACGTCAAGGATATCGGTGCCCTAGCCGACGTGCGATGGCGCGAGCCAAAGCCAGGCATCGATTCGATCCTGGCCGCTGGGAGGAAAGCTTGGGCCGACTCTGGCGAAGATGAACTCGCCGCTACGAAGCTAATGAAGGAATGGTGGAGCAGCCTCGCCCCAGACGATCCACGGCGAGCCTCCGAGCACTACAACCATGTCGACGGGAACAGTGGCCGTCCCGGCAGCGTGTACTTCAGCAGCGATTTGCGCAGCCCCAACCCGCGCCCCAACCTCTGCTACGAAGTTCTCCACCCAGTGACCGGCCAGCCTGCCAATATGCACCCCAACGGCTGGGCGTACGAGCGCACGCGCATGACGCAACTTCTCGCCGAGGGACGCATCAAGTTCGGGAGGGACGAGAAGACCCGCCCCACGCTAAAGCGCTACCTAGACGAGACCAGTACACAGTCAGTGCTGCCCGTCTTCTATACAGACCGACGTGCGGCGTCAAAGCGGCTGGATGCCCTTCTGGGCAAGGGGGTCTTCACTTTCCCCAAGGACGAGACCGTCATCGCTCGGTGGATCGACCTTGTCACGCAATCGAACCCCGATGCACTGGTCCTCGACTTCTTTGCGGGATCGGGCACCACCGGCCACGCCGTCATGGACCTCAACGCTGCAGATGGCGGTAACCGCCGCTACATCCTGGTCCAGCTCGACGAGGCCGTCGACAAGGATGGCTACGCCACGATCGCAGACATCACACGGGAGCGGCTGCGCCGTGCGGGCAAGCAGGTCACCGACAAGCAGGCCCCCGATGCCTCGATCATCGACACCGGCTTCCGGTCGTACCGCCTGGCATCCAGCAACGTGAGGGCCTGGGATGGTACGCCCGACCAGCTCGACCTCCTCGGAGCCGTGGACAATCTCGTCTCCGGGCGCACCACGGACGACCTGCTGGTCGAGATGATGCTGCGCCTGGGCGTGGATCTGACTACGCCGCTGGAGACGCGCGAGGTCGCCGGCAGCACGCTGTACAACCTGTCCGGCACGCTGTTCGCTTACTTCGGCACCGACATCACGGTCGAGCGTGCGAACGAGGTCGCCAAGGTCCTGGTGGCGTGGCGAGACGAAGACCCCGGAGACGCCGACACCACGGTCGTCGTCCGTGACACGGGCTTCGTTGACTCCGCCGCCAAGCTCAACTTCGCCGCTGCCGTCGAGCAGGCCGGCTTCACCACGGTGCGGAGTATCTGAATGAAGTTCTCCTTCGAGTCGGACCTCGACTACCAGCGTCAAGCCATCGACGCGGTTACGGGCCTGTTCAGAGGCCAGGAGGTTATGGCCTCCCAGTTCACCGTGCACGCCCACCCTGCCGCCCATGTTGGCTTCGAAGGGTTCTCCGACCTTGGCTACGGCAACATGCTGCGCTTGGATCCGGAGTCGATCCTGACCAACCTGCACGAGGTGCAGAACCGCACCGGTCTGGCTCCGGAGCCGTCGCTGGACTCGATGAACTTCACCATCGAGATGGAGACCGGCACCGGCAAGACGTATGTCTACCTCCGAACCATCTACGAGCTCAACCAGCTTTACGGGTTCACCAAGTTCATGGTGGTGGTGCCGTCAGTGGCCATCAAGGAGGGCGTCGAAACGTCCATCCAGATGCTGCGCGAGCACTTTGGTGCCCTGTACGGCAACCCGCCGGTGAGCTGTTTCCAGTTCGACGGCGGCCACCCGTCCCGCGTGCGCTCATTCGCGACCTCGCCGAGCATCGAGATCATGATCGTCACGGTTGCGGCGATCAACAAGAAGACCAACAAGATCTACCAGCCAGCCGAAGACCTCGACTTCGAGGTACCCGCTGCCCTGATCCGGGCCACGAACCCGATCATCATCGTCGACGAGCCGCAGAGCGTGTACGGTGACGCCGGCAACAGCAAGAAGAAGGGGGCAGGGCGTAGCGCGTTGGAGGACCTCAACGCTTTGGCCACCCTGCGCTACTCGGCTACCCATCCCAAGGGAGACAAGGCCAACCTTGTCTACCGCCTGGACGCCATCGCCGCCTACGAGAAGCAACTGGTCAAGCAGATCGAGGTCGATTCTCTGATCACCTCTGCCAGCGGGACGACCCCGTACGTCAAGCTGCTCGGAGTAGCGCGGGGCAAAGGTGGAGCGATCACAGCACGCGTCGAGGCCGACGTCGAGCAGGGCAACGAGATCAAGCGCAAGGCCGTCACCGTAGACACCACATCCCGCAACAACCTCGCGGATGTCACCGGCCGGGATCTGTACAAGGACATCACCGTTGTCGCGATCAATGCGGCCCCGGGGCAGGAGAGTATCTCCTTCGACACTGTCGCGCGGCCGTTGAGAGTCAGCGACAGCATCGGCGACGAGGTCAGCATCGGCGAGCGAGCCCGTCAGATGATCGCCCAGACCATCCGGCAACACCTGTTCAAGGAACAGGAGTTCGCGGTCCACGGTCGCGACATAAAGGTGCTCAGCCTGTTCTTTGTCGACTCCGTGGCCAAGTACCGCGAGTACGGCCCCGACGGCGAGGCACTTCTCGGCGAGTACGCACAGATCTTCGAGCAGGAGTACACGCGCATCGCCTCCGAGCCGCAGTTCAACACGCTGCTGGGCGACTCCGCTGCTGACAAGATCGCGAAGGAGGCCCACCAGGGGTACTTCTCCGTGGACCGCCGCAAGGGAGGTGCCGAGGTACTGGTGGATACCAAGGAGACCACCGACAAGGGGCGCCAGCAGGCCGGCTGGGCCTACGAGCAGATCATGCGGGACAAGGTCGGGCTGACCACCCCCGGCACTCCTCTCCGGTTCATCTTCAGCCACTCCGCGCTGCAGGAAGGCTGGGACAACCCCAACGTCTTCCAGATCTGCGTCCTGAGGAATATGGGCACTGAACGATGGAGGCGTCAGTCCATCGGCCGTGGCCTGCGACTGTGCGTGGACGGGTCAGGCAACCGGGTCCACGGCTTTGACATCAACCGCCTCACCGTGATCGCGAACGAGTCCTACGAGGAGTTCGCCGACCGGCTGCAGCGCGAGATGGCCGACGATCTGGGCATCCAGTTCGGCCTCATCACCGTAGACAGCTTCGCGCGCCTGTCCTTCAAGGCGGAGGACGGGACGGTCGTTCCTGTGGGCCCGGCCGCTGCTCAAACGCTGTACCAGGCCCTGTTCTCCGAGGGGTACATCGACGTCAAGGGCAAGGTGCAGGACAACCTGCGCCAGGCCGTGCAGACCGGCGACAAGAACCTCACTAAGCTTGTCAGCGATTCCGTCGAATCCGAGGCCGCAGCCAAGGCAGTGCTCGGACTCATCAAGCGCCTGGCCAAACCTATGGACGTCAAGAAGGCCGGCGAACGCGTCGCGGTGCCCCTCGTCCAGGAACGCCTGGAGAGCCCTGAGTTCCAGGAGTTGTGGGAGCGCATCCAGCACCGCACGGAGTACCGTGTCGAGGTCGATGAAGCCAGCCTGCGTGCAGCGATGGTTAAGGCTCTGCGCGGCATGCTTCCAGTACCCAAGCGTCGCGGAGAGTGGGTCACACACCGTGTGGAACGCATCGACCAGGGCGGCCTGACCGCGGAAGCCGCTGCGGCGCGCCGCGCGGACGTCACCTACGCCGACAGCGAGGACCTGCCCGACATTCTGTCGGTCCTTGCAGACCGTACTCAGCTGACCCGTGCCACGCTCGCTCACGTGCTCACCGAGTCCGGCACCCTCGGGCAGTTCCGGGACAACCCACAGGCATACATCGACCAGGTAGGCCGCCAACTCAACGTCACCAAGGCTGACTTCCAGGTCAAGGGACTGCGCTACGAGCTGGTGGATTCCTCCCGCCCCGAAGCAGACCGTCGGTATGCGCTCAGCCTGCTGCGCGAGGCCGACCTTGCCGGGTACACCGGTCCTGGAGGAAACATCGTCAGCGATGCAGACGGCAACGCGATCTCGTTCGAGCAGAAGTCCGTATACAAGTACCTAGTCGTCGACTCGAACACGGAGAAGGACTTCGCGCTCGCGCTCCTGCAACGATCTGAGGTCAAAACCTTCGTAAAGCTTCCGTCCTCGTTCAAGATCCCGACCCCACTGGGGAGCTACAACCCCGACTGGGCCTTGACCGTTGAACGTACTGATGGCAGCCGCTACATCGTCTTCGAAACCAAGGGCACCAACGAACTCGAGCTGCTCCGCCCCATGGAGCAGGACAAGATTGCATCCGCCAGAATTCACTTCGACACAGTTAAGGACAGAGTCGGGATCAACGACCTCGAGTACGAGGTCGTCAACGGCATCGAGACTGCGACTGCCGTGATGGAACGAGATTCCCAGTCGTAACCTCCTCATGCCTGGTCGGGACCTCATCCAGGAGGTCGAGGTCCCGACCAGGCACGGCCGACTCGCCGATCAAGCGATCTCCGCGTCGCGGCACTTACTGCGAGGGCAGCGGCCATTACCACTCATCACTGTCGCCGTACTTCCCCGGGTTCCGGGCTCGGTCCACAGCTTGCGTACATGCCTCGGTGAAGGCGGCCTCCACAGCCGTCCTGTCCGTGCCCCGTACCTGGGCCTCGACCTCCTGGCCCGTGCCGGGTCGTCGGGCCGTGCGCCAGGCCGAGGTGCGGTCGGTGTAGCGGTCGGTCTCGAAGTCCCAGGCCGGCACCGACCACTGCTCCAGGACCCCGCCTGCCACGCGTTCTCCGCCAGGGAGGAACAGAGCCCGGGCGTAGAAGATCACGGTTCGTTCCGGTACGCGACTGCGGATGGCGCTCGCGCCGCCGGGGCCCTGGTGTTCCCAGCGCCAGCGGTCCCACTCCTCGACCTCCGCTGTGTGGTCGGGCCAGTCCTCACTCCACCGCTCGACGACCTCGTCGGCGTGCTCGCGGTGGAGGAAGGGAACCCGTCGCTCGCCGAGGCGGGCGACGTGGACCATCCGGTCGGCGGGGATGGGGCTCTGGCCTGCCTCCGGCGCGGCACCCTCCTCAGTCTGGTCCGTGCCCCAGAGGAGGCCGCCGACCTTGGCGGCGGTGTCCTTGAGAACGCGGCTCGTCAGGTGCTGGTAGCGGCGACGCATTCGGGCGGACTTGCCGGGTTCCCAGCCCATGATGGCGTCGACGACGGCGTCGGAGACGCCGAGGATGAGCAGGACTGTCGCCGCGGTGTGGCGGGCGTCGTGAAGGCGGGCGTCGCGAACGCCGGCGGCTTTCAAGAGCTCCTTCCATTTGTGGTAATCCGTGTTCGGGTTCAGAGGCTCGCCGGTCGGCGAGGTGAAGACGTACCCCTTCTCCGACCAGAGGTCACGGGCCACGGTTCGCTCGCGGGCCTGGTCCTCTTTGTGCCGGCGCATGAGCTGGAGCAGCTCTTCGGGTACGCCGATAGGCCGCTGGCCGGCGCGGGACTTCGCGTTCTTGGTCTCGCGCCGCGTGTTGATCTTCTGAGGGCAGAAGCCGGGCTTGCGTCCGCAGCGGTCTCCGCAGCCGTGCTTGTAGCGGGGCCGCAGCCGGCCACGGCGTACACGGATGACGCCGAGTTCGAGGTCGACGTCGTCCCACTGCATGCCGAGGACCTCGCCCTGGCGCAGGCCGAGGGCGAGCGCGATGACCCAGCGGGCGGTGTTGCGGTGCTTGGCGGCCTCGGCGAGGAGGCGCTGGACCTCCTCGACCGTGTACGGCTCGACCTCCTCCTCTTCGACCTTGGGGGCCTTGGCAATGGAGGCCGGGTTCGCCGTGAGGTGCTTGCGGCGCACGGCCTCGTTCAGCGCCGTGCGGATCGTGCGGTGAGCCTGGTGGGCGGTGCCGGCGGCGCTGCCGTTGTCCTGCATCTTCTTGTAGAAGCGCTCCAGGTACTCGGGGTCGAGCTTCTCCAGGCGGTGGGCACCGAGGCCGGGGATGAGGTGGTGGTAGACCGCCACCCGGTAGCCATCGATCGTGTTCTCCGAGACGTGCGAGGCGGCGATGTTCTCCACCCAGTGGGCAAGCCACGTCTTCACGGTCCACGACTGGCCTGCCTTGCGGACGGCGCCCTTGTCGCGCTGGCGCTCCAGCTCGCGGACGACCTTGGTGACCTCGGCGCGGGTCTTACGGCTGACGTGGCGCCGGTCCGGAGTGCCGTCGTCCTTGACGCCGACGGTGACTCGGCCGTGCCAGCGGCCGTCCTTGCCGAGGTAGATGGAGGAGGCGCCGTTGGGCTGGCGAGACTTCGGTGTGGAGGTGCGAGTCACGCGGCGGCCCCGAAATCGGTCGCCGACAGTCGGCGGGCCATGAAGTCGTTCACCGCCTCCGCTGGAATGCGGCGCAAGCTCCCGATCTTGACGGAGGCGATCTCACCGGACGAGACGTACTCGTACAGCTTGGTGCGGCCGATGCCGATTCGACGGGCGGCCTCGGAGACGGTCAGGGCGACCAAGGTCGTGTCGCCGACGGGTCGCCGCTCGGCCATCAGGATGCGCAGGGCGTCTTCGGGGACGTCCAGGAGCTGGGCTATCTGGGAAATGGGCAGCGTGGGCTGCGGCATGGGGATACTCCTCCCGCCGGCCTCGCGGCGTCGCGGGAGCGGCAACTCCCGCCGGCCTGGCCGGTGGCGTCGTTCAGGGATGGATGGTTGATCGTCGGCGACGGAGGTCGCCACGTGTGGTGTTCTCGGCGTTCGTAGCGCCGTGGAAGAGACAGTGGCCGGCTATTCGCCGACGGGTCGCTGCCCCTGGTTTCGCAGGTGGGCCCGGGACGGGTGCATGCTTCTCATCAACGCTCGCTCTTCGAGCCGGAGGAGCTCGTCGACCTGCCCTCTCCGCTCGGGTCCCTTGTCCCCGTAGGCATCGAGTTCCCTCTGGATCTCGCCCAGGTGCATCTGGTTCCGGTCGATCGCCGCTCGAAGCTGGTGGTACTCCCGCGTCATCTGGACGTACTCATGGGCCAGCTGCCGAATGCGGGGCGTGGCCAGCTCCCCCGGCGGGCCGGTCAGGTCCTGCATGGTGAGGTCGAAAACCTTGCAGAAGCCGAGCGCCTCGTCGAGGTTGACCCTGCGACGGGGCTTGCCGCTCTCGATGCGCCAGATCGCGGACTGGTTGATCGGATGACCGACGGCGGCCATCTCCTCGGCGAGCTTCACCGTGCTCCAACCGCGGACCTCGCGTTCCAGCTTGACGCGTGCGGCGACGTGATCTTCCGGCACCGGTCGACCTGGGCCGGCGCGCTCCGCGCCTTCCTCACCGCTCACTCGCGCCTCCCTTCACACGTCGACAAGTCCAGTCGATCCAGCGTCCACAACTAAACATCGTTGCGGATTGAAATGCAAGGCATTGCGTTGCCGAAAATCTCGGCTATGGTCGTACTCCGCCGTACAGCGACGGACGGATCCGCACACGCAAGCGGCCCCGGTGCTACGAACACCGGGGCCGAAGTAGAGGCTCCACCGCACAACCATCCATCCCTGAACGATCGAAACCGGAGGCCGGGGTTGCCGCCCCATATGGCCTGCCGGGTGAGGAGCTCCGTGAACCAGAGTACGACCCTGCCATCCCAGACGCCATCCCGCTTCGACGAAGGCTCCACCCGGACGGAGCATCCGTTCAACCTGGACGCCGAGTGCGCGGTCCTCGGCGCCTGCATGCACGAACCCGGCGTCATCGCCGCGGTCAGGCCCATCCTCGGCGACGACGCCTTCTACCGGCCCGCGCACGAGACCATCTGGCGCGCGCTCCTCACTCAGCACCGCGAGGACAAACCCACCGACCCGATCGTCCTCACCGAGCTGCTCCAGCAGCAAGGGGACCTACAGCGCGTGGGTGGCCACACCTACCTGTCTCAGCTCGCCAACGCCCCCTACGGCACCAGCAGCGCCGAGTACCACGCGGAGATCGTCCGCTCGAAAGCCGACCTTCGCCGCCTGGTGACCTCGGCGGTACGAACCCTCCAGCGGGCCCGGGAACCCGGCGCCGATCCCGAGGCGATCCGCAGCGAGGTCGAAGCGGAAGTGCGCGCAGAGCGTGAGCGTGCGCTCGCCTCGGGGCAGGGACGGTTGTCCCGCTTCGCCACCGACGGGTGGTCATTCGTCAAGGAGAGCGGGGCGGACGCCGAGCCCTTGTGGGGTACGCGTGAGAAGACCGTCTGGGCACCGGGCGAGAGCCTGATGATCGTCGGCGCTCCGGGCGTCGGCAAGACCACGCTGGCCCATCAAGTGATCTTCGCCCGCCTCGGTCTCCAGGAGACCGTCCTGGAGATGCCCGTCGCCCCAAGCCGGCGCGTGCTCTACCTGGCGATGGACCGCCCCAAGCAGATCGCCAAGGCCATGGCCCGCCGCGTTTTCTCGACCGACGAGAAGATCCTGCGCGAGCGGCTCGTGGTCTGGCAGGGCCCGCTGCCCGCGACCCTCGACAAGGAGCCCGACCTCCTCGCCGATCTCGCCGCCGCCCACCAGGCCGACACGATCGTGATCGACAGCCTCAAGGACGCGGTCAGCACGATGGTCGACGACAGTCTCGCGGTCGCCTTCCACAACGCCCGCATGCGCGCCCTGCGCAGCGGCGTGGAGATCCTGGAGTTGCATCACCAGCGCAAGGCAACCGCGGACGCTCCACGTGGGCAACGCCCCAGCCTGGACCAGGTCTACGGCTCCACCTGGATCACCGCCGGCGCGGGCAGTGTCCTGTTCGTGAGCGGACGGGCAGGAGATCCCGCGGTCACCCTGCACCACCTCAAGACCCCCACCGGTGAGGTCGGCCCCCTGGACGTCACGCACGACCATGTGCGCGGCACCACCATCGTCGACCCCACCAAGGACCCCGCCGTCCTGCTGCGCAACGCCCCCAACGGGCTGACCGCACGCGACCTGGCCACCGTCCTCATCGGCGGAGGCGACCCCGACCGCGCCGACATCGAGAAGGCCCGACGCCACCTCGGCCGCCTCGTCGACAGCGGCCTGGCCACCAAGACCGACGGCATCGCCGGAGGGGCCGGAGGCGGCCAGCAGGCCCGCTACTACGCCTCCGCCCGCCACCTCACCGCCGTCGGCTGACCTCCTCGCCAACCCCCTCGAAGCGTTCACGGGACCGTGCACGCGGCCTCCACGCCCCTGCACCCTCGTGAACCGCTCACAGGGCACACGGTCACCGCAAAACCGCAGGTAGAACGATCACGCGACCGTACACGCCGTACACGCCCCAAGCGATCACGCGCGGGGCCCCCTCTAGAAGGGGGCCCCGCGTGTACGCCCCCTCCGTGAACGCCGTGATCGTCTCCCCATCCTTCCCTCGGAGTAGATCCGCGCATGCCGTCCGCCATACCCGAAGCACTCGCCGCAGCCTCAGTCTCGTACGCCGACAGCCCGCTCCTGCCCGCAGCCGTCCTGGCGGTTGCCGCCGGTGCACTGCTCGCGGGCCTGAGGGCCCGACGCAGCAAACGCCTCCCCCATGATCGGAAGCGGCGCCCCTCGGCTGCCGTCGTCACCGCCACCGTGGCGGCGCTCGTGTGCACGGCCTACAGCGCGGACACCAGCTGGCGGTTCGCCGCCCACTACCTCGACATGCGCAACACCGCCGAGCGCACCACGATGTTCTCCGCCGCAGAACTCGCCCTGTTCTCGATGGCACTGATGGCCCGGCAGAACCTGCATGGTCCAAGGCAGACGGCCGGCCTGCCCGGAGTCCTGGTCTGGGTGATCACCGCCATGCAGACCATTCCCGCCTACGCCGAGTCCGGCCCGGTCGGCGGCATCGTACGCGCCTTCACCGGCCCGGTGATGGCGGCCGTGCTGTGGCACCTTGCCATGGGCATCGAACTCCGCCAGCGCACTCCCGAAGCCGCCTCCCGCGGGCTCGGCGCTGTACTCACTCGGCAGGCCCGCGAGCGGCTGCTCGCCCGGCTGGGGGTCTTCGAGCAGGACCAGGGCGCGGCCGAGATCATCCGCGATCGGGCCACGCAGCGGGCCGTCGCCCTGGCTACTCGCCTCGCCGAGATGACTCCCGGACAGCGGACCGAACGGGCAGGCCGCCGCACCATACGTCGACTTGCCAAGGCGCTCGCCCGCTCCGGCATCGATGCCGACCCGTTCCGGAACGAGCAGCTGCTGCGGCAGCTCGCCACCCGCCGTCAAGCAGCGTCGCTGGCCACCGTCGATCTGCCCGAGCGCTGGAGCCTGCCCGTCGGGCAGCCCCTCGACCTGCCCACTGCGCAGCCCGGATCCTCCCGGGCAGAAGCCGACGGGCAAGCGACCAACCACGATCGGGCAGACCGCGACGGGCGGGCAGAAGACCACGCCCGCCCGCACCCGTCAGATCCGGTCGACGGGGTGCCCGACCCGGGCGCCGGCCCCAATGCCACCGACCACTCCAGTCCGAAAACGGCCGCCCGCTCGCACCAGGTGTCGCGCCCGCAAGACGCCGCTCCGCCTCCTACGGGCAGCACCTCACTCACCCCATCGGCCAAGCACCAGACGCCGAAGCCAAAGCGGTCCGTGCGCAAGCCCAGCGCTTCCGACGAAGTCATCCTCGCGTCCGCCCGCCGCGTGTACGAGGAGACCGGCAGCGTCGGACGCGACCGTGTGGAGGACGCCGTGCGCGACGCCGGCTACAGCGTCTCCAGCAACGTCGTAGGCCGTGTTGTCCGCGAGTTCAAGTCCCGGATCGGGGCCGCACACGCAGATTCCTGACCCAAGACCGCAACGACTCACCCCAGCGGTGACCTGAGACGGAGATCCCGTGCGCGACCCCCATCACGAACCTGCCACATGCCAACAGCAGCCGACCACCCCAGCAGAAGGCGGAGCAAGTTGTCCCGGGAGCAATGCTCCCGGAATTCCCGCCCCAGGGGTGGCGGGACCGGCCCTGCGCCAGGGGGCGCCGGACCGGCAGGCTGCGACCGAGGGCGGCCCGCAACCAGGAGCGGGACGGCAGGCCGAGCCCCTTTCGCGGCGACGCCAGCGCGCCCGTCAGCCGAAGCCCCGCAAGCGTCTGCACCAGCCCAGCTGCCGCATGAACGACGCCGAGTACCAGCGCTTCACCGACGCAGCCGCCCAGTGCCAGATGACCAATGCCGCCTTCCTCGCCTACGCAGTCGACAAGGCGGCCCGCGACCTGACCCGCACCGCGGCCGAGATCGCCACCGAGCGGGAAGTCCTTGATGAGGTGTTCGCCGCCCGCCGGCACCTGGGTCGGATTCATGGCCTGTTCAATCAGGTCGCCAAGGCACTCAACTCAGGTGTCGACGCACCCCACCTCGACGCCACCGCTAAGGCCGTCCTGAACGCGGCTCGCCGGATGGAAGACGCCGCCGACACCCTGCTCGCCCACCGGGACGGTGGCTGCCCGGCATGATCCCTCGAATCCATAAGCGCGGCAGCGCGACGGTCGGCCTCATCCGATACCTGTACGGCCCCGGCACCCACGAGGAGCACATCGACCCACACCTCGTGGCGGCCTTCGACCCGCTCATGCCCGACCCGGGCCGCGATCCGCAGGCCACCTACGGGCAGCTGCAGCGGCTGCTCGACCAGCCCGTCAACGCCCTGCCCGCCGGCCGACGCCCTGACAAGCACGTGTGGCACCTGTCCGTACGCGCCAGCCCTGAAGACCCGGTTCTGCCCGACGACGCCTGGGCAACCATCGCCCGCCGCATGGTCGCCGCCACCGGCATCGACCCCGAGGGCGACGACGCCGCCTGCCGGTGGGCGGCCGTCCGGCACGCCGACGACCACATCCACATCATCGCCACCCTGGTCCGCGACGACGGCCGCCGGCCCCGCCTGCACAACGAAGCCCGCCGCGCTCAGGCCGAGGCCCGCCTCATCGAGGCGGACTACAGCTTGCGCCGGGTCACGCCGGGCGATGGCACCGCCGCCAAGCGACCCACCAGCGCCGAACGCCATAAGGCCGAACGCCGAGGTCGACAACGCACCCCGCGCGAGGAGCTGCGGGAGGCGGTCCGGCGCTCGGTGGCCGGCGCCGGAAGCGAGGAGGAGTTCTTCGACCGCCTCGCCGGGGCCGGCCTGCTCGTGCGACGCCGTGTCGCACCGTCGGGCGACCCCCTCGGCTACACCGTCGCCCTCCCCGGCGACCGCAACGCCACGGGCAAGCCAGTCTTCTACTCCGGCTCCAAGCTCGCCCCGGATCTCTCCCTGCCCCGTATCTGCGAACGCTGGAACGGGAACCCTGACCACCCCGCCCAGCAGCCGGCCCTGCCGCCGGTGACCGGACCTGCATCCGCCCGTCGTCGCGCCACCAGCGCCGCCTGGCAGGCCCTGTTCGTCGTCGACCACGGCGAGAACGGCGTCGTCGCCGCGCAAATCGCCGCCACCGGGGAAGTGCTCGACGCCCTCGCCCAAACGTCTGCGGCCCACACCCGCCACGAGCTCCAAGCCGCAGCGGCCGCGTTCGAGCGCGCTTCCCGCTCTCACGTACGTGCCTCACGCGGCCACGACCACGCCCTGCGCCGAGCCGCCCGTGACCTCGTGCAGAGCGGCCCGGCCTTCGGCCGAGGCGAGGACGGCGCCGCCACCGCGATGGCCATCGACATGCTCATCTTTCTGGTCTCTGCCGCCGCTCACTGGCACGCCGGGAAGCAGCATGCCCAGCAGGCCGAAGCCGCGCACCGGGCTGCTGAACATCTCCGCACGGCTTACCGGACCGCCGCCGAGCGCCCGATAGCGGCTCTTCACCAGCGAGGCGTGCGCATGGCTCCCTCCCGACAACACCGCCATGCCGCCCTCGTACGGCAAGCCCTGCCCGAACTGGCCGGCCGGATCCTCGCTGAACCCGGCTGGCACGCCCTCGTCGCCACTCTCGACGAAGTCCAGGCAGCCGGGCACGACCCCACCGCTCTGCTCACCGAGGCAGCGGCCCGAAGGGAACTGGGCACGGCGGCGTACATGAGTGAAGTACTCGTGTGGCGGCTACGGAGGTCAGCCGATCTTCCTGCTGCCCCTCGGAACCTCCAGGTCCCGCCCACTCACGGGAAGCGCCCGGTCGCCGCACCCGAGCCAGCGCCCCGGAGCGAAGTCATGCCGCTGAATGGCTCCCCACGGCGACGCTGAACCGCACGTTCCAGCCCTGCCGCACCAGCCCCACACTCGTGGCGTTCCACGGAAGCTGGCTCGGCAGGGCAGCGTCGAGGTAGCGCTGCACCGGCTCGAACAGCCCGTACGGCACGTACTGAGGAATCTCACCGAGCGTGGCCCAGACCGTGTCGGCCACTTCACCAGCGCTCGCAACGGCCGCCTTGCCCCCGACGGGCCGACATGCGATGTAGTGGATCTCCCTGCCCGTCAGAGGGTGCATTCTGCGTCCCAGCGCCTTCTGTGGGGCCACCCGTAGTCCGGTCTCTTCTTGGGTCTCACGTACGGCGGCGTCTTCGGGTGTTTCACCGGGTTCGATCTTTCCCGCCGGGAACTGCCATGACAGGGCGCCTTCCGTCACGCGTCGTTGTACGAGTAGAACGCGCGCGTCCCGAGCAACGATGGCAGCAGCGATCGCCACTTCTGCCCTGCTGGTCACAAGGGTTCCCCCCTCCAAGAGCCATCCCCTGATGCACAACGCCGGGGCCTCACCCCTTGATGGGCAGGTCCCGGGCCGCGTAGTACGCCTGCAGCGCTGCCTCGCTGCCGGAGCCCAGGGCAGTCATGATCCGTTGGAAGCGGGCCGAGCGGAGGTCGCCGGCCACGATGACGCGGGGGTGCTGGTCGGTGGGCGGGCAGTATCCGTCCGTGCCACGGATCAGGTCTCCGGGTGGGGCGGCGGGGGCGTTTCCCAGGCTGAGGAACGCCGCGTCCGCCGTGATCGTCCGGCGGACACCGTCCCTTCCCACTGCCTCGGCCGACAGCTGGGCACCTTCCCCACCGTGCAGCGTCAGGTGATCGGCGGGGAGGAGCGTGACCCGTGAGTCGTCGCGGATCTCGTCGATCTTGTACGCGTCCGTCGCCGGGTACGCCACGAGAAGGCGCGTGTCCGTGGTCGGGTGGGCGCGCAGGAAAGTGCCGATCGGGCGGTCGCCGCCGAGGACGAGGAGGGTCCGGCCTTGGGCGTCGTCGGCGTCGGCCCGCCAGAGCGCGGGCAGAGTCAGGCCGACGGGGGCGGTGATCCAGGGCGCGTCGCTGGGCTGGAGAGGGCCGACGCCCGTGGCGACGATGGCGTACGGGGCGGTGAGGGAAGCGCCCGTGTCCAACGTGACGGTCACCTGGGCGTCGTCAGCGCGAAGCTCGCTGACGTACCGACCGAGTTCGAGGCGGCACAGCTCCGTGCTCTTCAGCTCGGCAACGATGGCGTCGGCCAGCTCGGGTCCGCCGGTGTAGCCGCCGAGGACATTGTTCAAGGCCGGGATCCGGTACAGGTTCCGGCACAGCCGGTCCGGCTCGACCAGAATCGAGACCATGCCGACGCTGGCGGCCATACGTGCGGCAGCGCACCCGGCGGGTCCACCGCCGATGATGATCAGCTCGGTGTCGTACAGCGTGTCGCCCATGGGGCTATTCCAGCACCGGGGCCCCTGCGTACGCGGCGAGTTGGCCGGCCACGTGGTCCGCGGTGACAAGTTGGCCGGTTCCGATCAGGCGGCGGGCGACGACGAGTCCGGCGTCGTGCACGTCAGGGCCGGCGTCGCTGGCGCAGGCATCGGTGACGATCCAGGGTGCGTAGCCATGTTCGAAGGCGTCGGCCGCGGACTTCAGGACGCAGCTCTCGGTAGCGATCCCGCAGAAGACGAGGTCGGTCAAGCCATCCCCGCGGACCAGTTCGGCTGCATGGGAGGTGAAGAGGGTGTAGCCGGTCTTGTCGACGACCGCGTGCGCGCGGGCTGCTGCCTCCGCGAGTTCGGGGACGATGTCGGTCTCCGGTGGTTCTTGGAGGCGGCGCCACTGGAAGAAGCGCTCGTACGGGCTGTCCGGATAGTTGAAGTACCGGGTGAAGATCACGGGTCGGCCGGCGCCGGTCCACTGGGCGACGAGATCGGAGACCGCAGGAACGGCGTGGCGGCTTCGATCGTTCACGAAGCCGTTCTGCATGTCGATCACGACCAGCGCGGCGCTGCCGATGTCCATCCGTTGCTTCTCCTGCCCTGTGTTCTCACCCGACGCCCTCTCGCAGAGCGTCCTGCGCGGTGCGCAGCCGTTCGGCCAGCCCGCTGGTCTTCATGATGGCCTCCCGCATCAGAACGTGTTGAGCGGTCTCCTGGGCTCGGGCGGCGGTGAGCCGGGAGGAGGCGGCACGCAGGAAGCGCCAGCCGTACTGCTCGGGCATGAAAGGGTCCTGACCGTCCTCGATCATCTGCTGCACCTGGCGGGTGAAACACCAGAGGGCTTGGACGGTCAGTTCGCAGGTGACCAACTCGTCGATCGTGAGGCTGCGCTCGCGGGAGTGGGACGCGTAGGCGACGCCGGACCAGCCCGCGTAGGCGGTGGACACACCCCTTACGCCGAAGGACACGATGTCGGGGTGGTCGAAGCCGTTGGCGAGGAGAGACTCCTCGACCGCACCGCCCAGAGGAGCTGGGCCGTCCGGGGCGCCGCGGTCGACCAGGACGGAGGGCGTGGACAGCAGGCGCAGGGCGGTGTCGTGGGCGTCGCCGGACCAGGGGCCCGAGGTGAGCCAGTAGAGGGAGAGGACGTACTCGGGGTTGGGAACGCCGGCGGGTTCCTCATCCAGGAGGTCGCGGAGCTTGTCTCGTGCCCAGGGCAGGTCGGAAGCGTAGGAGCGGTACCGCCAGACCGCGAGGTCGGTGAGCGCGGCGGGCTCGTGCGGCTGAACGAGGTGGAAGACGGCCACCCCGCACGCGAAGACATGAAGGACGCACTGCTGCGCTTCGGGGTGGTCGACGCGGGCCGAGGAGGACTCCAGCCACCCGTCGTGCGCACTCGGTCTCATGTGCGCGCGGAGGCGGCCGGCGCGCTCGACACCGATGAAAACTGGCAGGAACTTGTGGGAGTCGACTTCGATTCGGCCTGTCACGGGTGGCGCAGCGCCGTTCGTTCCCAGTGCCGCCGCGAACCGCGTCTGCGCTTCGCCCGACGCATGGTCGAGTGCGGTGTCGAGCACAGCCTGGGACTCGGCACGCGGCTGGTAACTCGCGCCGCCTCCCTCCCAGTTCGACACGGTCCGGTCACTGACTCCGAGGTAGGCAGCGAAGTCACGCAGGCTCATGCGAAGGGCCTCGCGCAGCAGCCGTGCTTCACGCCCGGACCATCTCTGCACAGTCACCACCGTCGTACCCCCCGTCCATCACCTGGTGAAACGCCGAAACACCCTGTGCGCAGTCCTGTTCGGCATTACTGCGGCATTGCTGCAGCACCCGTGCGTCACACTCAGCGATCAGTTTGCACCATGCTGTATTCACGAACCGGGGAAAGTGGCCACAGCCCAAAAGCGCCCCTCCGCCCGTTCTCTCCGGTTACACACCCAAGGAGCAAACGGCATGACCGACATCGTCAAGCGCAACGCCCGCGCCATCCTTCTCGACGGCGACGAACTGGTCCTCATCAAGCGCACCAAGCCCGGCAGGGAGCCGTACTGGGTGTCCGTCGGCGGAGGCGTCGAGGAAGAGGACGCGACCATCGAGGCGGCGCTGCACCGGGAGGTGTTCGAGGAGCTGGGCGGCAAGCTGGAGCGCGCCGAACTCGTGCACCTCATCACCGACGCGCTGGAGGGAGGCGTCGGAGTCCAGCACATCTTCGCGGCGCGCCTGGAGTCGATGGACCTGGCCGCACGGACGGGCACCGAGTTCGACAAGCCGGAGCGGGGCGGGTACGAGGTGGTCCGGGTGCCCTTCACCGCCCAGGCCGTCCGTGAGCTGAACCTGATGCCGCCGGAGCTGGCCGAGTTCATCGCCACGAACACCCACGCGATCACCTCCGTCCTCGACACACCGATCCGCGAGGCATGAGCGATGGAGCGGTTACCGGACTTCGTCAGCCTCAACGGCCCTGACAACGTCGGCAAGACGACTCACCTCGACCGGCTGGCCGCGCGCCGGCACGCCTTTCAGCCGCTGGGGGCTGTCCACGAGCACGACCCCGAGCCGTGGGCGCGGGTAGCGGCCGGCGACTACGCCCGGTGGTGGTTCGAGACGTCCACGACGGTCGAGCTGACGGAGATGCTGCTCGTCGGTCACGCCAAGCGGGCCGCCGCACGCGAGCCCGGTCGTACGGGACTGCTGGACCGTGGCCTGCCCATGCTCCTCTCTGTGGCCACCGCGACATGCGTGGTCAAGGACGGGCTGACCGTGGGCGAGGCGTTCAAGACCGTGACGGACATCGCCGGTTCGCGCGCCACCGCATCGGAGACCTCGGTGCTGCTGCTCGCGTCCTTCGACGCCGAGCGCAGTTACGCCATCACCAGCGCCCGCGAGGGCCGCCCGTGGACCGGGATCTACCCGGCTTATCAGAAGACACTGCACGCTGTTCTGCTTCACCAGGCCGGCCACGGCACGTACGCCGCCGTCGTGGACTGCGAGAACCGCTCCCTGGACGACGTGCACAGCGCCGTACTCGATCACCTTGGCCTCACTCCACTCATCGACGGGGGTCCCCGATGACTCAGAACTCCCCGCCCCTGGTGCTACCTCCGGGGCTCGTCCGCGCCATGGCCACCCTCCAGGACAAGGACCGGCACCGCCTGGACGACACCGTCACCCGGCTCCACGCCGTCAACGGGCGTCTGTGGGACACCGAGGACCGGGTGCGCAGCGCCTTGCTCTCCGCCGCCCAGGTCGCCGACTGCAAGCGAGAGATCGACCAGCTCAACGCCGAACGCAACGCCCTCGCCGAGCGCGCTGACGAAGTCCTCGGCTCGCTGGCGGACGCGGGGCGCGCCGATGTGCCCCTGCACACCGAGACGCTCGCCTCCGTCGTGGACCGCATGTCGGTGCTGACACTGCGGATCTGGCACAGCGAGCGGGCGGCGGGCCGCGATGAGCTGGCCGCACGACGTGTCCCGGCCCTTCACGGGCAACATGAGGAGCTGTGCGCCGCTCTCGACGCGCTGGTCTCCGATGTCGTCGCCGGCCGTCGTCGGCTCCCCGTGCCGGCCCGCTTCAAGCTGTACGGGCGGGAGGACGTCGCTCCGACGGAGATCAAGCCGAGTCGGCATCTGCGCCAGGTGCTCGCCTTCGGCGGGCTGAGCGAGTGCGGAAAGAGCACCAGCGCGCAGTTCGTCCAGCGGACCTGCGGCGCCCAACGCCTCAAGATCGGCTTCCTGTTACGGCAGGCAGCCCATCGGGAAGGGCTCGCCGACCCGTACGCACTCTCGGCCCGGCGGCAGGCCGAACTGCTCCTCGGGGAGCTGAACCGCTTCGCGGACGCCCACGTCGACACGAAGCTGTTCACCATCGAGTCCGTCCACGACGATGCCTCGATCGCCGAGCTCAAGCAGCTCATGGGCGACACGCTCCAGATCGTCTACCTGGACGCCTCCTTCGCCGTACGCGTCGAGCGGTCGGGCACGCCGGCCCAGACCGTCGCCGCGAAGGACGAGATCAAGATGAGCCGCGGCGCCCACCAGGTCGCCGCTCTGGCCGACCACGTCATCGACAACACCGGCAGCATCGCAGCCCTTCGCGCCCGCCTCCGGCGCATCGCCGCCCCGCCCTCCACGCCTGCGCTGCGCGTGGCCACCCCGTACGGGCTCGGTCTTCCGGCAGCAGTCGCGTCGGCGACGGCCGACTTCACCGACGCGGTACGGGCGTACGGACCCGGCGTCCGGCTTGTCGCCCTGACCGGAAGCCCCGGAGAGGGAGCCTGGATCGCCGGCTGGTCCGACCTGGACCTCATGGTGATCGCCGAGCACGAGGTCATCGGCGGGATTCATGAGGCCCTGGAGCAGTACCGGACGGCCCTCGGCAGTGCGGCCTCGCTCGGCCCCACCCTCGTCACGCCCGGAGAACTGACCGCCCGACGCCTCACTCCGCGCCTGGCCTTCGTCCTTCACCAGCTCCAGCAAGGCAGCCCCGTCCTGCATGCGGCGCCCGACCTCGGACTTCCGACGATCAGCCGGGACGAGCTCGCGTTCGCCGCCGTCCGTGAACTGCCCCAGGTCATGCTCACCATGCGCCGTCTGCGTACTGCCGAGGGGGCGACCGCCCTGCGGCAGCTCTACAAGCACCTCGTGCTCGCCTGCCGCCTTCTCCTGCGCGAGCACAACCAGTGGGAGTCCGGCCCTGACCGGATCCTCGCCGCCGCCTCCCGGATGCCGGGTCTGACGGCCCTCGCGGTCCCTCCTCTGGCCGAGGTCGCGAACGCTTGGCGTGACGGTGACACCAAGCTCGTGCTCAAGCCCGTCACCGCGGCGGTCGACCAGCTCCTCACCTGGTACGCCCTCCAGCTCGCCGCTTGAACCACGCACCTCTCCTTCTCCCCTCTCCACCGACAGGAGCTTCGTCATGCCCGAAACCCTCACCGTGCCGCCCTTCTCCGCCCGAATCGTCGAGCGGCTCAGCGTCGGAGCCACCAGCCGCCGCGAGCGTGTCATCCACTCGTTGGACGGCTTGGAAAGCCCGGTGCATCCCGACACCCTTGCCAGCACGGGGGCCGATCTGTGGCGTCTGCTCCAGAAGCAGCTGCCGGACGGGGCCGGCCCCGTGGACTTCCTCCTGGGCCTGGACGCGGGCGGCATCCTCCCGACCGTCTCCCTGGCCGACGCCGCCCGCCTCCCCTACAAGATCGCCTGGAAGCTGCACCTCCCCCTGGACGGCGCGGTCCGCTTCAGCGAGCCGCACGCCATGCGCACCGACGTCTTCGCCTACGGCATCGCTCCGGGACAGCGCATCGTCATCGTGGACGACGAGATCACCACCGGTCGGACCCTGGCCGACCTCACCGGCCGCCTCCGCGAGGCCGGCGCCGTCCCGCTGGCGGCGGCCTGCCTGGTGGAGGACACCACGCGCGGAGCCCGCGCCCTGCTCGACGAGCTGGAGCTGCCGCTGGTCTCGCTCACCACGATCGAGGGCCCGGCGTGAGCTCGGTCGCCCCGCCAGGGGTCCGGTTCCACCACGGCTCCGTGGTCGTCCCCGCCGGGGCCGTCCACACCACCCCGCTGGGGTACGACCGTGGCAGTGTCACCATCGGCGCGCCGCTCCCGCTGACTGCCTCCGCCGAGTTCGTCCACCGCCTGAGCGGGTGCGGCGAGGTCGTTGTGGCCTTCGAGGGGAAGCTCGGCGACACCCTCCTCGCTCTGTCGGGGGGCCGCGCGGTGCTCGACTGGCTGCGGCTGCGGTCGGTTCGTACGTCCGTCCGGGCGGTGGGGCCGTACGCAGGGCTGATCGCCCGGACCGGGCTGATCGCTCACCACCCCGTCACCACGCCCCACGGTCGACGCGCCGTGATCGGAGACCGCGCGGGGATCGAGGCGCACGGCTCCGAAGCAGTGGTGAGCCTGGCACTAGATCCAGCGGCCCCGCCCTGCTGGTCGAGCGACGGCCGCGCCCACCCGGACTTGCCGGCCCGCCACTACCTGGCGCTGGAACGCCGCCTCGGTATCCGCCTCCCCGGTACGGCTCCCTTCGCGCCGACCCTCGCGACCGGCCCGAACGATCTCGTGGAGGAGCTGCGATCGGTGGGCTGGCTGGGCGGCCTGACCATCGCCGCCATCACGGCCACCAGCTGGCCGGAGCGCAAGGACTACACCGCCCAGCGGTACATCGCCCTCACCGAGCAGATCGCCGAAGCCCAGCAAGCACAGGCCCGGCTGCTGCTCATCGGCGGCAACGCGGAAGACGGCTTCCGCGTCAGCGCGGAGGCCCCTCGACGCCACGTTCAGGTGCTCCACCTGGACGGGGTGCCGGCTGAACAGCTCGCCGATCTCTTCCCGCACTGCGACCTGGTCGTCGGCAACGACACCGGCCTCACCCACCTCGCCGCGATGACGCGCAGTCCCGAGAGGCCCGTCATCGGCTTGTACGCGCGCCACAGTCACAGCAAGTGGCGTACCGGGCTCCCCCATCACCACGCCGTCGCCACCGACCTCTCCGACCGCATGCACCAGGGCGACCTCTGCCCCGTCCGGGACGCCATTCCTCCGGACGTCGACGTTCACATGGACGCCTTCCCGCCCGCCGAACTGGCCCGAGTGTGCCTGGATCTGCTCAACGGGGTGCAGCCATGACCCTCCGCAGCCCTCTGCGGCTCGGCCCGGTGCGGCGCTTCACCCGCAACCTGCTCTGTCCCGTCGACCTCCTCGGCCGCCCGTTGCTCCTGAAGTACACGCGCGACCCGGTGGGAAGCCGCGCCGAGGTTCGCGGGCACGCACGTCTGGCCCAGCACTACCGGGTGCCGACCCTTCACGCCCACCTGCGTGTGCCGGGCGGGCGGCTCCTCGCGTACGAGCGTCTGCCCGGCGGCACCGATCACGGGCTCCTGCTCGATCTCTTAAACGCCGACGAGCCGAGCAGCGACCTTCGCGCCTACATGGATCAGCTCACGGCCGTATACCGCGAGGCCATCCTCACGACGGCGAGACCCATCGACCCGACACGCGTAGTACGCAAGCTCTACTGGGACCGTGCGGCCCCCGGCGGCCGACTCGACGAGTACTACGGCGGCAGGGACTTCTTGATCGCCGACGGCCTCATCGACGTCCCGGTCTCCCGCCTCGACACCTACACCCTGTACGTCAACGGCCGTCGGCACCACTTGGACTGGGTTGCCACCCTTCGCTGGCTCCGGGCCCACTTCGCCGCGACCGAGCCGGTCTGGGCAGCTCTCACCCAGGGCGACCCCACCGACGTCAACCTCGCCCAGCCGCTCGCCTGGTTCGACTACGACACCGCCGGGATGAACAGCGTCCCCGGTGAGTTCGCCAACTTCCTCTGGTACGCCTCCGCCCTCGGCGGCTGGCTCGTGCCCACGTACAACCCGGCTGCCTTCGCCGACCACCCCGCCACGTTCGCCCGCGTCCCGGACAACACCCCCGAGATCCGACGAGCGGACATCGACCACACCACGAGCACCATCCATATCGACTACGCCCCACGTCTCGCGGCTCCCCGGCGGGCCGCCGTGACCACGTACTGGAACCAGCTCGTACGACCGGTCGCCGACCGTCTCTGGCCCGGTGCCGACCTGGCGAACCTTCTCCGCCCCTACCTGGCCATGCGCATCCTCGGCGTCTACAACCTCGCCGACCTGGCCCCAGCGGACCGGCTCGTCCTCCTCGCCCGGCTCGCCGAAGCAATGGGCCCCGCCTTCGACCCCGCCACCTACTTCTGCCCCCTGGAGTCGTCATGCCCGGCCCCCTGAACGGCCGCACCGCCCTGGTCACCGGAGCCACCGGCGGCCTCGGCACGGCCATCGCCCGCCGCCTCGCAGCCGATGGCGCCACCATCGCGCTCGCCCACTTCGACGACGACCGAACGGCAGGAGAGCTCTCAGCCTCCCTCCCCTCTTGCATCTCCCTGTCGGCAGACCTTCGAGACGCCGAGGCCGTACGGTCCCTGTGCCGTCGAGCCCAAGGAGCGCTGGGCCCGGTGGACATCCTGGTCAGCAACGCCGGTGCCTACCCGCGCCGATCATGGCCGGAGACGACACCGACCCACTGGGAAGATGCTCTGGCCACCAACCTGACCAGCCACTATCTTCTCGCCCACGAACTCACCCCCGCCATGACGGCCGCCGGCTGGGGCCGCGTCATCACGATCGGCTCTGTCCTGGCCTCTGCGGGCCGCCACGAGCTCGCCGGCTACATCAGTGCCAAGGCGGGCCTCGAAGGGCTCACCCACGCCCTCGCCCGTGAACTCGGCCCAGCCGGCGTCACCGCGAACTGCGTCGCTCCCGGCTCCATCCGCGTCCCCGCCGAAGACGCCGTCGTCGACGATCCGGAAGCCATGACCGTCCGCCAGCTCGCCCGCCAGTGCGTCCAACGCCGGGGCAGACCGGAAGACGTCGCCGCGGCTGTCGCCTTCCTCGCCACCGAGGACGCCGGCTTCATCACCGGCCAGACCTTGCGCGTCGACGGAGGCTGGATCCTTGGCTGACATCTGGCTCATGCGCCACGGCGCCTACGAAGGCCACCGCCCCGGCTACCACGCCCCACACGAAGCCACCCTCACGCAGGAGGGCCGCGACCAGGTACACCGCTCCCTCCCTCTCCCCAACGGCATCACCGCGATCGTCACCAGCCCCATCCCCCGAGCCCGCCAGACCGCCACCCTCGTCTCGCACCTCACGGGCCTGCCGATCGTCGCCACATCCGGCCTCCTCGCCGAGTGGCGCGCCCCGAGCATCGTCGTCGGCCGCAGCGCCGAGACCTACCCGCCCGCCTATCGCGCCTGGCGAGCCCGGCGCCTCGCCCACCCGTCCCTACGCTGCGAAGACGGCGAAAGCCTCACCGACCTACACACCCGCGCCCGCCACTGCGCCACTTTCCTCCACCACACCGCCCAACGCCACGGCCCCCTCCTGGCGGTCTCCCACACCCTCTTCCTGGGCGTTCTCACGCACCTTCAGGAGGGCCCTGCCGCCTTCGTCACCGCCGCGAAGGTTCCCTGGCGCTTCGCCGAGCTCCGGCCTCTACCCGCACCACGACCGGCGACCCGCCTCAAGCGCCTGCCCAGTAGGACGGCCGGTCAGCCGTAGCGTGTGCCGTCACTGGGACACAGCGAGTGTGGCGGCGGGGCGACACGGTCGACCGAAGTAGGCACATTTCTGCTCGAACCCTGGGGGTAGCCACCCCCCGCTGAGCAGACGAGGGTGCGCGGGAAACGCGGTGATGGCGGCAACAGCGAAGGCGAGGGACGCCCATGGTGTGTGCACCATCGTGTTCACCTGCTGGCCGCGAGTATCGACGAAGCTTGTCTGGAACGTAGCCACGCTCACGAGATCGATCGTGCTCAGGGCCTTCCAATCGAGGTCAAGCCCGCCCGCGCTGCTTGCAAAGTGCAGCTTTTGACGGGTGATCGTCACCTCCCCCGGGCCGTCGACCATCCATCGTGGTTGGGCGTCTCGTGCCGCCTGGCGCCGCCTGGCGGAATTTCCGACTGCGGAACCCAGAAGGCTTCCGATGACAAATGCGGGGTTGCCTACAGCAACCACACTGCTGTGTTGGTAGCGCCCGTTGCCCGGGGCTCGCCAGGTCGAACGCTTACCGGGTCCGACAGCGAGGGCGCGGTCGCCGCGCTCCAGTCTTGCTGTCGTGGCGATCAATGGACGATGAGCCAGACCTCCAGTAAGAAGATCCGCAACGATCTCGCACGAGTGCCACAAACTGTCGTCCAAAGATGACCACGCCGGGTGGTCCGCGCGCCCTTGGGAGGGCGCGGAGGGGTTGGCATCCGTCACTCTGGAGGGTCCGTTTCCCGAGAGCAGTTGATTACTCAGTGCAATCGAGTCTACTCAGGAGACTTCCCGGCGGGCAGTGCGGATCTTGCCACCTTGGCGGTCCAGTCGATCCACTGAACCTCACAACAGAGCTCCGAGTCCGCTTCCGCGAGCGCCGCAGATGCGCTAGGGTCACCGCCCACGGCAAAGTGTGTGCGCCGTTTCCGGCGGCCTCGCCCACGGGCCGTGAACTGGACAAGGACCCCGAGGTCCCACACCTCTACACGACTCGCGCTGTGCGCATGACGTCTTGGGGTCTGTGGGCGATCCCGTCAGGGAGACGATCGTGCCCAAGTCCGGCAGCAACCGCGTCAAGAAGCGTGCCCGGGAAGAGCACCGCAGGGGTGGCCGCACTCGCAGGTACCCCGACGTACGCGCTGAAATCATGAGCTCCGGTCCCGCCCAGCCTGGTACAGAACTCGTGCCGGTGTGCGGCAAGCAGCAAGGTGGCTATACGATCTTCAGTTTCGAGGTAGCCCCCTACCGGTGTACCCGTCCGGCAGGCCACGAGGTCCTCGACAACCTGGGCGACATGCCCCCGGGCGACACCTGCGTTGACGGCTTCAACGACGCCGTGCACATCGCACACGGCGAGTACATGGCCCTGGTCGAACACGAGACCCGCATGAACACCGACCCCGCAGATGTGGCCGACTGGTTCGAAACCCAGGATCATGCCCATGCGGAGGAGCTTCTGCTCCTCCGCAGCGAGTTCGGCGTAGACGAACAGTTCTTCGCGGGCATGCCCGCGTAGCCGCTTGCGCGCCGCCGAAGGCGCCGTTCAACAGCCGATCGCCCAGCAGTCCAGAGCCTGTCCGGTCTCAGTTCCGGTCTCATTCGCCCCCGTCCGGCCCCGTCCGGACGAGGTCACCCCGACCGCTCCCCCGCAGGTCAGGACAGGCATGACCCCCACCGAACCTCCATACGAACATTTGGAAAGCGTGTTGGGGGCAACCCCTCACGAGTTCGAATCTCGTATCCTCCGCCATTGCTCTCACCGGGCAATACGTCGAAGGGCCCCGCAGCTTGCTGCGGGGCCCTTCGACGTTGACGGTGGAGGGCACTCGAACCAGCTGCGCCCCGGAGCTACAGCCATCGGGATTCAGCGAGAAAGGACTACGGTCAGGCGCCGACCACCAGCGGTACGTGACCTGACGAGAGTCTTCGCAGGCACGTGCCCAGACGTTGAGGACCGAGTGCCGCCAGCGCCGACAGCGCACCGAGCCTCCGACTGAAGGACCGGATGTCGGTTGTCGTCGGCGGCTGGAACGCCAGGACGTCGATACCCTGGGCGGCGAACGGTGCCGGGTCGAGATACGCCATGCCGCCAGTCCCGCACAGATACGCGCGGGCGCGGGTAACGGCACAGAGGTCGGCGAGCCGCTGGGAGCGGCCCGGCCGGGAGGGCAGATCGCTGCTGGTGAGGATCTTGCCCTGCCAGCCGAGCAGGTCCAGTAACAAGTGGGTTGAAGCTGCGGCAACCGCAGCGGCCTTGCCGGTGTCGAAAGTGTCCAGCACCTCGTCCAAGACCCGGGCGAGGGCCGGCCAGTATGGGCTCGCTCCGTAGTGTTGCCGCAGCATCCCCGCAGTTTTCCGGCGGGCACGGTCGGGGTCGTCGATCAACACGTCCCGAATGAGTGTCGACCGCCCGTATGGCAGGCGTGTGGGGATGGTGAGCCACTGCGAACGGTTCTGATCGTCGAGGTCCGCGAGGCGGGCTCGGTGCTGGTAGTCGCGGCGGGTGAACTGCACGTCGTCCAGGACGATCCAGTACTCCGCCGCGAACAGCTTGGCCAGTGTGGTCAGTCTGGGGAACAGGTTGGGCTGATGAATGGCGCACAACCCGCCCGGTTCTGGCAGGTCAGGAAGCGATGAGGCGGCTGGTGAAGCCGTCGTGGATGAGGGATTCGTACGCTCCATGCACGTCCTCCGGGACCTTCTGCTCGATGGCGAATCCGAGCTTCGGATACTCGATGACCCGCTGGAGGTCTCCGACGAGCATGTCCAGGACGAGCTTCTCGTCGCCGATGGACTTCACGTAGTCGTCGAACTCCAGCGGCTCCGACGTGCAGATGATCTCGACGTCGGGCCACAACTTGCGGGCCGTCGCGAACGACCGTCGTTCCATGTAGGGCTTGGAGACCAGCAGCACCGTGGCCGGGGTGATGCCGGCGGAAGCGAGGACTTCACGGGAAAGGGTGATGTTCTGCCCGGTGTTGCCGGCCCTTGGTTCCAGCAGGATCGCCTCGGCGGGGACGCCGAGGGCGGTGGCGTGCTCGCGGTAGTGGACGGCCTCGCCGCGAGGGAAGACCTTGGCGGTGGTGGGGCTGTTGCCGCCGGTGAAGACCAGGGTCGGGAACAGGCCGGCGCGGTACAACTCGGCGGAGTGGGTGGCGACGCCGAGGTCGTGGCTGCCCAGCCCGATCGCCACGTCGACCGGCCGCAGTGGGTGGTGCATCTGGTGGTAGTCCCAGATCAGCGCGGCCCGGCGCCGCTGGTCCTCGGTGATGGCCTGCTGGTTGTCGCTCACGCGTCTCTCCCTGGTCACCGTCGCCGGGGGCCGGTCGGCCCCTCGCTCATGGCCTTGATGCCCTCGATACTGCGCAGTTGATGGACGAGCCCGTACTGCGCGGCCGTACGGGTGGCCTGATCGAGGACGAGGAGTCCATCATCTCGGGTCGCAGCGTCGGAGAGCAGGATGTGGCCATGGGCGGTGTCCAGCCGAACGCGTTGCATCGGTGAGTCGGTGGCGCCGCTGCTGCGGGCGATGTCGATGAAGTGCAGGGCTTGGGTGAGGTTGCCGGCGCCACGGCGGGCGAGGGCGAGTTTCTGGTGGGCCACCGACCAGTCGTCGGGTTCGGTGAGGTCCTCGAAGTCACGGGTCGCGGCCTGCATGACGCGGGTCGCGTAGTCGTGCCGACCGCCCTTGCTCAGCGCGGTACCCACCCACAGGCGGGCCCTGGCACGGTCACGGCGGGAGAGCCGGTCATCGACGGCGAGGGTTTCGTACTGGCGGGCAGCGATATCCCGCCGGAGATATACTCGATGGCATAGTTGATATCCAAGGAGGTGCGCATGAGTCGTACAGTGATCGATCTCGACGACGAACTGCTGGCTGCCGTGGCCCAGGCGCTGGGGACCGGAACCAAGAAGGAGACGGTCAACACTGCTCTGCGCGAGGTGCTCGACAACCGCCGCCGGGCTCTCGCTCTCACTCGGCTGCGGGCTGCAGCCGGCGAGGGGGCGTTCGATTTGGATGTCTTCGAGGAGAAAAGGGACTACCGGCGGTGAGCGCGGCACAGTTCCTGATCGACACCAGTGCGCTCGCTCGATTCTTCCGCGAAGACGCCGAACAGTACGGGTGGGATCAGGCCGCCACAGCAGGGCTCATCGCGACCTGCCCTGTCACCGAGCTGGAGTTCTTCTACAGCGCCCGCTCCGCCGCGGACCGTGCGCGCGGCATCGAGGACATGCGGCTGCTGTTCGGCTGGGTGCCCGTCGATGACCGCGCGTACGACCGCGCCTGGCAGGTCCAGGAGCTGCTGACCCCACGCGGTCAGCACCGCAGTGCGGGAGTTGTCGACCTCGTCGTCGCTGCCACGGCGGAGCTCCAGGGGCTGACCCTCCTGCACCGCGATCACGACTTCGAATGTATCGCCGCAATCACCGGTCAAGCCATGCAGTGGTACGGCCCGCCGCCCGGAAAATGAACGAGTACCTGGTCTCAGTTCCGGTCTCGTTCGAGGGTGTTCACCACAGACCGCCGAGCCTGTAGCCGCCGGCTCCGCCACAGGTCCAGTCGCCCGCGACTTCCGCCGAACATTCGAGCGAAGACTTGGAAAGCGTGTGGGGGCGGCCCCCTCACGAGTTCGAATCTCGCATCCTCCGCCAGTGCCTCACCGGGCACTGGCGGGCCACCACCGGCGATATCGATGGGACCGCCCGCGTCGCCGCCGTCCTGGGCGGCGCACCTCCCCCGGGCGAAGGGGCAGGAGGAGCCGGCCTGGGCCACGAGGCGCTGACAAGCCGCGGACGGCCGGTCCGTGATCCGCTCGGGGCCCCGGGCTCAAGCCACTGCCGTCAGCCGGGGGGCGGTGTCGCGGGCGGGGAGCGTGACGGTGTGGGCGCAGTCCCGCAGGAGCAGCGGGATCGCGAGGTGGGAAGGGGTCGGTTCGTCGGCCAGGTTGTGGTCGAGGAGGGTGTCGAAGAGGCACTCCACAGCCGAGGGGGCGAGACCGGTGGCGGCGCAGGCCTGGGGGATGTCGTGGACGGCGGCCGGATGCCGCGCCAGCGTTCGAGTGAACTCCAGGGCCTCACAGGGCAGATGCGCGTAGGAGAGGGCCAGGACGGACATCAGGTCGCGGTCCGCGGTGCGCAGGAACGCGGTCCGGCCCCCGCTCGTGCACAGGCGGGCCAGCACGTCCGGCACGGTCCACGAAGGGCGGTCGCGCAGGCGGGTCGCCGCGATGCGCAGGGCCAGCGGGTGGTGCCCGCACAGGGCGACCGTCCGGTTCAGGGCGGAGCCCGCACAGGACTCGCCCGCGATGCGGCGGAACAGGGTCTCCGCTTCCGCCGGGGCCAGCGGACCCAAGGGCAGCGAGAGGGCACCGTCCGTCGCGGTCAGCTTGCGGCGGGTGGTGATCAGGGCGAGAGTGTCGCCCGCGCCGGGCAGGAGCGGGGCCACTTGGGCCGCGTCGGCCGCGTTGTCGAGGACCAGCAGGGCACTGCGGCCGGCGAGGCGGGAGCGCCAGATGGCGCTGCGCTCGGCCAGACCTGCCGGGAGGGCGTCGGGCGCGGCGCCGTCGGAACGCAGCAGCACGCCCAGCGCCTCCTCGGGGGTGAGCGGTGCGCGCACGGGGCTGAAGCCGTGCAGGTCGACGTAGAACTGACCGTCCGGATGGTCCGTGGTGCGGCGGTGCGCGAAGTGGACGGCGAGTGCCGTTTTCCCGATGCCGCCCATGCCGTCGATCACGATCGTGCGGGGAGAACCGCCGCCCGGGCCGTCGACGGCCCGGTCGAGCCGCGCCAGCTCGTCGGCGCGGCCGGTGAAGTCGGGCAGGTCACGTGGCAGGTAGTTGTCCTGGACGGGGCGGACGGCGGGGGGCCGGACGGGCGGGGGCGTCCGGCGCTGCACCTGGGGGGCGTCCGCGAGGATCTCGGCCTGCAGGCGACGCAGCCGTGGGCCGGGTTCCAGGCCCAGTTCGTCCGCGAGCAGCCGGCGGCCCTCGTCGTAGACGGCGAGCGCATCGGCCTGCCGGCCACCCCGGTACAGCGCGAGCATCAGACTGCCGCGCAGGGCGTCGCGCAAGGGGTGCCTGCTGGTCAGTGCGGACAGTTCGGCGACCAGGGAGCCCGTCTCCCCGGCCGCGAGCCGCAACTCCATCAACTCCTCGACGGCCGTGAGTCGTTGCTCGTCGAGGCCGGCCGCGGCGGCGGTCACCGCCGGGCAGTCGATGTCGGCGAAGGCGTCGCCCCGCCACAGGTCGACCGCCGCCTGCAGCAGCCGCATGGCCTCGACGTCGCGGCCCTCCCGCCGGGCGGCGCGGGCGGCACGAACCCCTTCGGTGAAGCGGTGCGCGTCCACCGCGTCGGCGGGTACGTCCAGGCGGTAGCCGACGTCCACCGTGATGAGTCCGGCGCCCTCGGAGCCGGCCAGGGCGGCGCGCAGATCGCGGATCGCGTTGTGCACCTGGTGGCGGGCGGAAGCGGGCGGGTCATGCCACATCTCGTCCACCAGGGCGTCCATGGACACCGCGTGACCCGCGTTCAGCAGAAGAAGAGCCAGAAGCCGACGGCGGCGCATTCCGCGGAGCCGGACCGGCACCCCGGACTCACGCACCTCCACCGGTCCCAGAACCAGGAAATCCATTTCCCGCCCCCTTGGCGTTCCCCATCGTGCAGTCCGATTGCGACTCCGGTGACGCTAGGCGCGCGGGCCCGGCGCATTCAACGTGAGTACTCCCCAAGGCACACGGCGTACCTCGGAAGACACACGCCGGAACAGCGAGTTCCAGCCTTAGGTTCCCCCTCATGACACAGGTCCTGGCGCCTCGCCTCCCCTCCACGCCCCCCTACGGCTCCGGCGTGTTCGACGTCCCGTGCTCCCCCCTCCTCTCGACGGCCCGCACCGTGCGGCTGTGCCTGCGGGAGGCACGCCCGCTGGTACAGGTGATGTTCGTCCTGCGGTTCGTCACGGGCGCGCTGCTGACGGCGTCCGCCGCGCACCACCGGCCCGACGCGCCGCACCTGTTGACCGGCGCGGCCGCCTGGTGGGCGGCGACGGTGAGCGTCTACGTCTTCAACGGGGTGAGCGACCTGTGCGAGGACCGGGCCAACGGGTCTCGAAGACCCCTGGCCAGTGGCCGGCTGACCGAGGCCGCGGCCCGGCGGGCCGTGGTGGTGACCGCGCTGGCCGGGCTGCTCCTCGGCTGCGCGGCGGGGTGGAAGGTGGCCGAGGCCGCCGGCGTCTTCCTCGTCCTGGGGTACGCCTACTCCGCGCCACGGATCGCCGCCAAGTGCCGTTCCTGGTCGGCCTCCACGGTCACCGGCGCCGCCGCGGGGACCACCTATCTCGCCGGGGTCGCGTCCTCCGGCAGCGATCTCAGCGCCGAGGCCGCCGTCTTCGCCCTGGTGCTCTCGCTCGGTGTGGGGCTGATCGCGGCCGTCGCCAAGGACCTGGGCAGCACCCGGGGGGACGCGCTCGCGGGCCGGCGCACCCTTGCCGTCGTCCGCGGCGAGCGCAGCGCCCGGCGTTTCTGCGCCGGCTCCGGCGGGGTGCTGGCCCTGGTCCTCACGGCCGGAGCCCTGTGGGTGCACGAGGTGCCGCTCGACGCGGCCGCCGCCGCTTTCGCCGTGGGCGCCCTGTGCGTGGCAGGACGCTGCCTGTCGCCCCGGGCGAGGAACGGCCGGATCGCGGACGGCGGAGCCCGGGCTCCGTACCGGAGTTGGATGGCCACCCAGTACGCCGTCCATCTGACCGCGCTGGGCGCGGTCGTCCTGGCCTGAGCCTCCAGGCCCCTTTACCGGACTCGCCTTCCGGCAGGAGGCTCATTAGTATGATCCCCGCCGGACGGGTGATTGGGGGAGTCGGGCCGTCCTGGTCCTGCTGACTCCCCATATCGAGGGGGCGCACCGTGGAACTCTCCACCGACCCGGCAATCGAGCGGTCACGTCTGGTCGACTCCTCCGTCGCCCGCTACGCCGAGGGCCTGCGGAAGGCCACCAATCCTCTGGTCCTGCGCCCGGAACTGTGGGACTCCTGCGAGAAACAGGCCCGGCAGATCCTCGGTGAGTGCATCGCCACCCTGCACGGCACGCCCGTACAGGTCGCCGCGGAGGCGGAACTCACCTCGATGGCCCTCGGCGTGCAGCGCTCCTTCGAGAAGGTCTCGCCGATCGACTCGGTGCACGCGGCCCGCGTGCTGTTCGACGTGGCGGTCGAGACGATGACCGCGGCCGCCGCCCATCTCCCGGCCGACGTCGCGCTCTCCCGGTTCCTGACCGCCGTACGGATGCTGCACAAGGGCATCTTCGCGCGGGTCAGCGCCGCCGCCATCGGCTACGAGTCGGTGACCCTTCGCGACGTCGGCGAGGCCAGCACCGCCCGCCGCCACCAGCTCGCCCGCGATCTGCACGACCACATCGGCAGCAGCATCGGCCTGGCGCTGCGCTGCCTCGACCTGTACAGCATGGAACAGGCGAAGGGTGTCGCCTCCACCCGCGACCGGCTCGAGGACGCCCGGCAGGCGCTGCGTGACGTGTTCAGCTTCACCCGCACGATGGTCAGCGGACTGCGCGTCAACGAGCTGCACGACGGCCTGAAGGAGGAGATCGACGCCTACAGCGCCGCCGCCTCCGAGCGGCCGGCGGAAGTCGTCTCCCGTATCGACGGCGACGAGTCCTGGCTGCCCGAACAGACCCGCCAGGAGCTGTTCCTCGTAGTGCGCGAAGCCCTGCGCAACGCCTTCGCGCACGCCAGGGCCGGCCGTATCGACATCCTCGTCAGTCTCTTCCCCGACGCCGCGCACGCCACCATCACCGACGACGGGGTCGGGCTGCCGTACCCGCGCTCCGGTGACGGCACCGGTCTGACGGCCATGCGGCAGCGGGTGACCGCCCTCGGCGGGACGCTGGAGCTGATCAGCGAGCCCGGCCAGGGGACGCGCGTCCAGCTCCGCATCCCGCTGGACGGCGCCGCGGCGGCCGGCCGATGAGCGCGGGAGCGGCCGGCTCCCGCGACATCCGGGTACTGGCCGTGGACGACCACCGGCTGCTGCGCGAGGCACTGTGCGAGCTCCTGGAGATGTACGAGGGGCTGACGGTGGTCGCGCAGGCCGACGACGGGCCCAGCGGGGTACGGATGGCGGGCCTGCACCGCCCGGACCTCGTGCTGCTCGACGTGGAGATGCCGGGCCCCGGCCCGCTCGCCAACCTGCGGGGGATCCGCCGGGCGGCTCCCGAGGCACGGGTCATCATTCTGACGATGCACGACAACCGCCAGCTCATCGACTCGCTGTTGTCCGCGGGGGCCGTGGGCTATCTCCACAAGGAGGCCGACCGGGAGGTCCTGGTCTCCGCGATCCGCAGCGCGATGTCGGGCGGCACGACGATGTTCCTGCCGCGCAAGCAGAGCTCCTCGGGGCCCGAGCGGGGGCCGGCGCCCGCCGCCACGCTCACCCTCCGCGAGCAGGAGCTGATGGAGCTGGTCGCCCAGGGACTGAGCAACCGGCAGATCGGCAGCCGGCTGGGGATCACCGAGGGCACGGTCAAGCGCCATCTGCGGAACATCTTCGACAAGCTCGGCGCCACCTCCCGGCTGGACGCGGTCAACCGGGCCCTCCCGCCCCGCCGTTACTGAGGCGCGTCGGCCCGTGCGGCCTTCTCCCGGCGGTCGGCGATCAGCAGCGCGACAGCCGGGACGAGGGTGAGCGCGTACACGGCGAGCAGCAGGCCGAAGGAGTCGGCGAACGCGGCCGGTACGAGACCGTGATGGGACTGGGCTGCCCGGTCCAGGACGACCGTGACCACGGCGAGGGCGAAGGTTCCGCCGATCCGCTGGACCAGGTTGAGCTGCGCGGAGGCGTCCGGGATGGAGCGCGGCCCGACCGACTCGAAGGCGCGGGTCATGGCCGGCACGATGGTCAGGCCCGTGCCCAGGCCCCGGACGGCGAGGGCCGCGCACAGCAGCGCGTACGACGTGCTGGACGACAGGGCGGTCAGCGGAACGGTGGCCAGCATGGTGAGGACGATCCCGATCACGACGGTGGTGCCGCCGCCGATCTTCTTCATGATCAAACGGCAGGCGAGGCCCGCGACGACGACTCCGGTGCCGCCCGCCGACATCAGCAACCCCGTGGTGACGGCGCTCTCGCCGCGCGCCGACTCGAAGTACAGCGGGATCAGCATCATCGGGGAGAAGAGGACGAAGCCGAGGCAGAAGATGTTGATCGCGGCCGTACGGTAGACGCGGTGCGCGAACAGCCGCAGATCCAGCAGCGGTGTCTCGGCGCGCAGTTGGTGGCGTACGAAGACGACGCCGCTCGCCACGGCCACCACCAGGGGGACGAGGGTGGCGGGGTGGACGGACAGGCCTGTCTCGGAGAAGGCGTGCACGGCGAGGACGACACCGACCGTGCAGGCGGCGGCGGTCAGCAGACCCAGTACGTCGAGCGGGCGGCGGCCACCGTCCGCGGTGGCCGGGGCGTCCTTGCGGACGCGGCGCACCGCCACCACCAGCAGCACCGTGCACAGCGGGATGTTGACGGCGTAGACCGCCCACCAGCCCCAGGCGTTGACCAGGAGGCCGCCGACGGTGGGGCCGAGCAGCGGGCTGATCAGCATGACGCTCCCGTTCAGCGCCTGCACCTGGCCCAGGCGTTCACGCGGCATGCCGCTGGTGAGCAGCATCGTGGCGACCGGGACCAGGACGCCCGCCGCGGCGCCGGACAGGCCGCGCGCGGCGATCAGTTCGGGAAGGGTCGTGCTGAGGGCGCAGGCCGCCGAACCGATCGCGAACACGGCGACGGAGGTGATGAAGGTGCGCCGGGTGCCGAACCGGGAGGCCAGCCAGCCCGCGGCCGGCATCAGGGCGACCAGGGCCAGCAGGTAGGCGGTGACGACCCATTGGACCTGCGTGATGGCGCCGAAGCGGGCGGAGGTGTCGGCCAGCGAGACGTTGACGATGGTGGTGTCGAGCTGGGCGACGAAGGCTCCGCCCACGGCCACGGCGATGGTGAGAAGGGCGGTGCGGGTGGCCGCCGCGGCCGCGGGGTCACGGCCGGCCGCCGGTCCACGGTCCGTGGCGGCGTCCGTGGCGGCGTCCGCTTCGGCCCCGGGAGGCGCGTCGGCTTCATGCGCCGGATCCTCCGGACGGGCGGCCGGGGCCGGGGAGCGGTCCTCCGGAGGGGTCGGGGCCGGCGCGGGCGCGGGCTCTGCCACGGGGGTCGGGTCCGCCGCCGGCGCCGGGGGCTCGGTTCTCTGGTCCAGGGACATACGGGGTCGTCCTTCGGGTGCGTGGTGGATCGGACTGGGGGTCGGCCGGGGGCGGGGCCGTCGTGATCGGGCGGGGCGCCTGCCGGGGTGCCGGTTCAGCCGGAGCCCAAGGCCTCGGCGATGTCGTCCAGGATCGTTACGGCCTTCTCCCGGGCACCCGGACGCTCGCGGCAGGCCAGGGTCAGCTCGGTGCTGTCGCCCACGCGGCAGGCGCTCAGGAACATCTCGGCGTACGGGACCAGCATCGGCAGGGTGGAGAAGGAGGTGGCGCAGAAGCCGGGTGCCGAGAACGCCTGCGGGTCGACCTCGCCGTGGTCGGAGATGATCGCCGTGCAGGGGAAGCGGGTGCCGTCGAACGCGCGGGCCTCGCTCAGGTTGTTGGCGAACGGGTTGTCGCGCAGGAAGTCACGGTCGAGGACGGCGACCTCGGTCTTGGCGATCAGGGCGCGGACCAGCGTGGAGTGGACGCGTTTCCAGCTGTCGTCGCGGCGCAGGTCGAGGACGAGCTGGGAGGTCAGGTTGGCGGTGGAGCGCGTCGTGGTGTCGTGGCGGCGCAGGTCCACCGGGACGATCAGGCGGCCGGTGTCCGTGGTGAGGTGGCGGGAGAGCGCGGCCGCGGCGCGTGCGGTGACCCCGGACGGAGCGGCGGGCACCCGGCGGCGCAGCCACAGGGGCCGCCCGCCCGCGGGCCCCTGGCCGATGATCGCGGGCAGTCCGGTGAGACGAGTGGCCTCGGGGGCCGGGCGGACGTCGCCGGCCGCCGCGCGGAAGTGCGCGTCGTCCACCGTGTCCGGACAGCCGGCCGGCTCCTCGTCGCGCAGGACCCGGAAGAGATCCGCGATCCACTGCCGCAGACCGCGCCCGTCGGTGACGATGTGGCTGGCCCGGACGACCAGTCGGGTGGTCCCCGCGTCACGGATGACGCCCAGTTCGCAGACGGGTCCGGTGACCACCGACAGGTCGCGGTGGAAGAACGCGTGGTCGAGGCCGGTTCCGGCGGGCAGCTCCACGACCTCGGGGACGGTGCCGTCGGCGCGCCACAGCGCGCCCCGGCGGCGTACCGCGAGGCCGGGGCTCGCCTCGGTCGCCGCGCGCGCGGCCCGCCGTAGCGCGACCGTGTCGAGCGTGCCCTCGCCCTCGATCACCATCTGGATGAGCTGCGGGGTGCCGGTCGCGGCGGCGTTGAGGTAGCCCCGTTCGATCGGGGAGATGCGGCGGGTGTACGGCCGCGCGGCGGTGAGGGTCATTCCTCCTCCAAGTGGTGGAAGCGCACCGGGGCCGGTGCGTCGCAGGCGAGGGCGAGGTGCAGGGGCGGTTCGCCCTCGGCCCGCAGGACGACGGAACGCACCTCGTAGGTATCGGTGTGGGTGGGCCGCCAGCCCGGCTGCCACGGAGGCAGCCGGGTTCCGGCGAAGGTCTCCTTCGTCAGGTGCGAGGCCTTGATGAGCGCCTCGCACTCGGCGAAGTCCCTGATCGTGGCCGGCTCCTCGCGCCCGAGCAGGTCACCGAGCCAGCGCAGGGCGTGCGGCCGGTCCCGCTCGTCCTGGAGGTCCACGCCGATCACGCGGCCGACGGGCGCGAAGGCCACCGCGCTGTACGTGCCGACGTGCGCCACCGAGACGGACAGGCCCAGAGCGGGTACCGACCAGCGCTTGAGAGCGTCCCGCGCCAGGTCCCCGGCGGTGATCCGGATCCCGTACGTCGTGCGGAGCGCCCCGATGATCAGGGAGCGGCCCGAGGCGGACATCCGCTGCCCCATCCGGTCGCGGGGCAGCCCGCGGTGCCGGGAGACCAGGACGTCCACCGCCTCCCCCACCGCCGACGGCCCGTCGGGCGCCAGCGTGTACCCGGTCAGTCCCGGATCGAGGAGCAGTCCCATCAGGGCGCCCATCACGCCTCCGGGTCGAGGACGGCCGCCGCGTAGCTGCCGCCGTACGCGAAGCTCGACAGCAGCACGGGGCCGGGGGTGCCGACACCGGTGAGAGCGGCGACCAGGCCGAGGGCGCCCGCGCTGCCGTAGGTCTCGCCGAGCAGGGCCTTGGGGGTCAGGGCCGGCCGGCCGTCGAGGCCGGTGCGGCGCAGGGCCGCCCGCTGTGCCAGGTCGACCAGCGGGTGGCCGGACGCGGCCGAGACGACCGTGCCGATCCCCTCCGGGCCGAGGTCCGCTTCGGCGAGCGCGGAGCGCAGGGAGCGCCCCCAGGCCGCGCCGTCCCTGGCGATGCGGCCGATGCCGGCCGGTTCGCCACTGGCGCCGAAGCCGCGGACCCCCGCCAGGACGTCGGCGCCCCGGTCCTGGGCCGCCTCCCGGCTCTCCAGCAGGATCGCGGCGGCACCCTCGCTGAGGACGGTTCCGGTGCGCCCACCGGGCACCACATGCGCGGACCGGGCGTAGCCGGGCAGCGCCGCCTGGGTGGCCAGGGCCTGCTCGGGGAACTCGTCGGCGACCACCACCATGATCCGCTCGGCGGCGCCGCGGGCGATGACCCTGGCGGCGAGCTGGAGCGCGAGCACGGAGCTGGTGCCGCCGTTGGCGATGGTCGCGGTGTAGCCGCGGAAGCGGTGCAGCATCGCGACATGGCCGGCGGCGGCGTTGACGACGGTGTTGGCGAACAGGGACGGGTTGGCACCGGTGATGCCCGAGCGCACCACGCCCTCGTGGAACCGCAGGACCGAGGTCACCGGCCCGTACCCGGTGGCGAAGACGACGCCGGTCGACTCCGCCACGGCCCGCGACGGTTTGCCGTGGCGGGCGTACAGGTCGCCCACGGCCGACGCGGCGAGCAGGCTCAGCGGGTCCATGCGCCGGGCCCGGCTGGGATTCGTACCGCGCGACGCGGCCTTGATGTCGACCCGGCCGACCGGCACCCTGCCGACGCCCGGAACCTCCTCGAAGGTCTCGAAGCAGGGCCGCCCCTCGGCGAAGGCCGCGGCGATCGCGTCGGTGCCGCCCGCCGTTCCGGCCAGGCCCGCGACCCCGGTGACGACGACCTCGTGGACCGCCTCACGGCGCGGCGGCCTGGAGCCGGTACGGCCGGATCGGTTGAGGACGACGGAGGCGTTGTTGCCGCCGAACGCGAAGGAGTTCGACAGCACCACCTCCGGGCGCGCGTCCCGGCCGGTCTCCGGGATGACGTCCAGGCCGTACGGCGAGGCGACGCCACGGGTGTTGATGGTGGGCGGCAGCGTGCCCCGGTCGATGGCCAGGGTGCTCACCACGGCCTCGACCGCGCCGGCCGCGCCGAGGGTGTGGCCGAGGATCGACTTGGTGGAGCTGGCAGCCGGTATCTCCAGTCCGAACAGGAGCTTCAGCGCCTTGGGTTCGGAGGCGTCGTTGGCGGGGGTGCCGGTGCCGTGCAGGTTGAGGTAGTCCACGTCGGCGGGGGTGAGGCCCGCCGTGTCGAGCGCCTGCGCCATGGCGGAGCAGGCGCCCTTGCCGCTGGGGTCGGGCGCGGTCTGGTGGTGGCCGTCGCAGGACAGGCCGTATCCGCCCAGCTCCGCGAGGACCCGGGCGCCGCGCGCCTGCGCCCGCTCCACCGATTCCAGGACCATGAATCCGGCGCCCTCGCCGAGGGTGAGGCCGGTGGAGGCGGACAGCGGCGAGCACGGCTCGGAGTCCAGCGCGCCGAGCGCGCTGAACCCGTAGGCGGACAGCTCCGCCAGCGGGTCGACGCCGCCGCACACGACGAAGTCGACGTCGCCCTTCCACAGCAGCTCGGCGGCGTAGCCGAGGGCGACGGCGCTGGCCGCGCACGCGTTGGAGAGGACCACGCGCGGACCGCGCAGATCGAACTCCGCCGCGATGTAGTCGCCCACACAGGGCAGTTGTGAGGCGACCGCCTGTCCGACGTCCAGCCTGCCCTCCAGGACGAAGGTGCGGTGGGTGGCCTCCAGCGTCGGCATGGCGCCGAGGCTGGAGCCCACCACGACGGCCACCCGGTCGCGGTCCACGGTGGTGAGGTCGAGGCCGCTGCCGTACAGGGCCTCACGGATCGCGGTGGCCGCGAGGGCGTAGCAACGGTCCAGGTCGGCGGGCTGCTCGGCGGTGGCCATGCCCGCCCAGTCGGTGAGCAGCTCGGAGGTGTCGAAGAGGGTGTTGGTGCGGATGCCGGTGGTGCCGGCCGCGATCGACGACCAGCTCTTCTCCACGTCGTCACCGGCACCGGTGATCAGTCCCAGGCCCGTGAGGGCGATGTTCAAAGGTGTCATGACCCGGCCTCTCAGGCGATCTTGACGGTGAGCGAGCGGGCGATGACCCGGGGCAGGGTCGCGGTGCGCACCGGGCGCTCGGTCCCCGTCCGGTCCACGGCGGTGAGCTCCACCCCCGGCACCCAGAAGGGGGTCTCCAGCAGGGCCAGGACCAGCTCCTCCTCGGGGTTGGCGGCCGCCGCCTGGTGCAGGACGGTGCCGACCTCCTGACCGGCGGCGGTGACCGGCGTACCGGCCGCGAAGCGGCTGCCGACCGGCGCGACGAGGGCGGTGAGGCGACTCTCGGACCCGGTCGGCGCGGTCAGCTCGCCGGAGCCGTGGAACTCGCCGATCCGGCTCCAGTCGATCATCCAGGCCAGGTCGGCCTCCTCGACGCCCAGCTCGCCGAACCCGGCCCCGTACACGCCCATCCCGGCCTCGGCCTGCACCCGGGAGAGGCCCTCCTCGCCTATCTCGGCGCCGCCCTTGTCGGCGACGCCCGCGAGCACCGCCTCGTGCGCGGCCTGCGGGGCGTCGGACAGCAGCAGGTATCCGTACTCTCCGGTGGTGCCGACGCGGGCCAGGTGGGCGGTGGCGCCGGGGGCGTCGAGGGTGGCCTCGGTGACGGCGTGCAGGGTCAGGCCGGAGATGTCGAAGTCCACGAAGCCGGCGGCGACCGACCAGGCCACGGGGCCCTCGAAGGCGATGGCGCCCCAGCCCTCGGGGGAGATCTCGACGGTGACACCGGCGGACGCGTCGAACTGGCCGAGGTAGGCGCCGAGCTCGTCGGCCGTGACGGCGGTGCGCGGCAGCAGCCACGACTCCTCGCCGATCTCGAAGTGCAGCAGGATCGCGAACGGCTTGCCGTCGGCGTTCAGCGCCAGCACCTCACGGACCGAGTCGGGCTCCACGTAGTCGGCGGACTTGGCGAGGAAGCCGTCCAGGAAGGTCAGCCGGTCGTCACCGGTCAGCCTGACCAGCGGGGCGGTGACGCGGTAGGCGCCGACGGCGGTGCGCAGGGTGGCGTAGTCCTCGGTGGCGGTGCGGGCGGCCGGGGCGATGGTGGTGGCGGTCATGATCTGTCGTTGCCTTTCGGGTCGATGGCTCAGAAGGAAAGGGGTGTGTCGTGTACGGAGAGCAGCCAGGCGCTCTCCCGGGCGGCGGACACTCCGCCGACGAGCAGGCCCGACGAGGTGGCGCGCAGCACCAGTTCGTCGTGCGGACCGGCGGCGGGGGCGCAGTGCAGCCACCGCCCGTCGGAGAGCCGGACGGCCGCCCGGCGGGCCCACATCTGGCGGAAGTCGCCGGAGTTCAGCTCCCAGCGCTCACCGTCCGAGTCGAGGACGACGGCCGTCCTGAGCGGCGTCTGCGGGGTGAGCCACACCACGGTCTCGCGGTCGGCCCCGCTCGCCCGGGCCTCGACGCGGAGCCCGTCGCCGTCGGCGGCGATCTCCCAGTCGAGGCCGGACTCCGGGGCGTGGAGCCCGAGCGGGTGCTTCTCCTCCCAGGCGCCGGCGGCCGGCACCCCCCAGCCGAGCCCGGCGGCCCGGTCGTGGCGGCTGTTCTCGTGGGTCACCCACAGGCCCGCGGACCAGTGGGGGTTGTAGCCGTGGGAGCGGGTGCGGGGGTAGGGGCTGCGCAGCACCTTGGTGGGGCCCTCCCGCCAGACGGTGACGCCACCCGCGGCGGCCTGCACCTCCAGGCGGCGGGCGGTGTCCGCGCCGCTCGGCCGGATGGTGGTGCGCATCCGGGCCACGCCGTCCGCGCCGGGTTCGAGGCCGCGCTCCAGGAGCGTGCTGTGGACCAGCCGCAGGGGCCCGTCGGCCGACAGCGAGACGCGTACGTCCCGCCCCCGCCACGTCAGCTCCGCGCCTTCCTGGACGGCCTGGGAGGCGGCGACGATCTCGGAGGCGTCGCGCACCCCCCGGCCCAGCCCGATCGGGTGGTCCCGCCCGTCGGTGCCGGTGAACACGCCCTGGCGCAGTCCGACCGTCTGGAAGATCCGGCCGGACGCGGTGCCGGTGCGGGTGAACTCCTGGAGCAGACCGGAGCCGTCCAGGGTGAAGGTGCCGGTGACCGTGGCGTCGCCGTCCCGCTCGGTGACCCGCACCCCGCCCTCGACCGGCTCCAGAGTGAGGTCGCGGGGCTCGCCCTCGCGCCAGCCGGCCGGGCGGTCGGCCCGGCAGCTCGGCCAGGTGGAGACGAGTACCGGGCCGCGGTGCCCGGCCACCAGGACGCTCAGCGTGCCGTCCTCGCCGTCCACCTCACAGGTGAGGGCGGACTCGGTGAACCGGTACGGCACCGCCCCGCGCGGGACCCGCACCTCGTACGGGGGCCGGGTGATGCGCAGCGCCCTTACCGTGCCGTCGGGCTCGGTGAGGCGGGCCTCGCGCACGGCGCCCCGGTCCACGTCCACGGACGCGTCGATCCGGAACTCGCCGAGCGCCAGGCTGTAGTCGACGGTGCGGACCCCGGCCACCATCCGCACGTCCGAGCGCAGCTCGTCGTCGCGGGACTCCGTGACGGAGGCGAAGCTGGTCAGGCCGCCGAGGGCCGCCGTCGCCCGCTCGCCCAGGTCGGCGAAGACGCTGCGCACGACGAGCGGGATGTAGTTGTGCAGTTCCACGTTGCCGTCCTCGCCGGGGACGGCCCGGCCCACCGAGACGCAGCCGACGCGCCGGTAGAGCCGGAAGGCCACGGTGTTGGCCGGGTTGACGGTGAGCCGCAGCACCAGGCAGCCGGTGCGCATCATCCACTCGACGGCCTCGGTGAACAGCCTCCCGGTGACCAGGCCGCCCCGGTGGGCGGGGTGGACGAAGAACATGTCCGCGATGAGTTCGCCCGCCCGGGCCGAGCGCCGGCCGGTGTTGTGGAAGAGACCGAACGTACCCACGAGCCGCTCGTCGTCCTCGGCCACCAGGAACGTCGCCGTCTCCCGCTCGGCCAGCTCGCGGGCGAGCTCGGCGCCGCTGACGCCCCCGGCGACCGGGTTGGGGTTGTCGCGGTGGCGGTTGTAGAGATCCGCGATGGCGTCCGCGTCGCCCTCCTGGTACGGGCGGATCGTGAGGGCCATGACCACACCTCCTTCTGTCGTCCTGTGGTTCTGGTTTCTTCTCTGGGGGGGCGGGAGTTCAGCCCTTGCGGCCGGTGGTGACGACGAGCGTCCCGGCGGCGGCGAGTTCGGATCCGACGGTCGCCCGCACCTTCACCTGGCGCAGGCCTCCGAGGCGCTGCCCCAGCCGGGCCTCCAGCGTGAGCTGGTCGCCCGGGACGACGAGCCGGGAGAACTTCATGTTGCTGATGGAGCCGAGGTAGCCGACGCTGCGCGAGGCGTCGTCCGCTCCGGTGGCCGCGGCGCCTTCGAGGATCTCCGCGACGTAGACGACGGCGACCAGCTGCGCCATCGACTCGACGATCATCACGCCCGGCATGATCGAGTGGTCCGGGTAGTGCCCGGCGAAGAACGGCTCGTTGACGGAGACGCTCTTGACGCCGCGCCCCGAGACGCCCGGGACGACGTCGTAGGCCCGGTCGATCATCAGCATCGGCCAGCGGTGCGGCAGCATCCGCTTGATGTCGTCCGAGGAGTAGCTCAGGGCCTTGCGCGCGGGCGCGGCGGCCGGGGCTTCGAGGAGTGTGGTGGTCGCGGAGCTCACGCGGCGGTCTCCCGGTCCTCGATGAAGTCGACCAGGGCGTTGATGGAGCCGAAGGCCTCGAAGTCGTCGTCGCTGATCAGCACGTCGAACTCGTTGTTGACCATGACGACGATCTCCAGCGTGTCCAGCGAGTCCATCTCCAGGCCCCGGCCGAACAGCGGCTGGTTGTCGGAGACGACGGCCGGCTCGACTTCGAGCCCGAGCCGGTCGATGATCATCGACTTGACCTTCATGTTCTTCTCGAGACGGGCCTCGGCCTGGGTGCGGATGTCCTCGAAGGTGACAGTGGACATAGTGGATCTCTCCTGTGAATCGGTTGTTTTCAAGGTCAGTTGGGGATCATTCCGCCGTCGACGGTCAGCACCTTTCCGGTGATGTACGAAGCGGCGGGCGAGGCCATGAAGACAGCGGCCTGGGCGACCTCGGCGGGAGTGCCGGTGCGGCCGAGCGGGATCACCTGGAGGGCCTCCTTCAGGTGGGCCGGGGGGACCTTCTTGACCATGTCGGTGTCGATGAACCCCGGGGCGACGACGTTGACGCGGATACCGCGCGGCGCCACCTCGTACGAGAGGGTCTTGGCCAGGGAGATCACTCCGCCCTTGCTGGCGGCGTAATTGGCCTGGCCGGCCCGTCCGGCGATGCCGCTGGTCGAGGCGATCAGGACGAGGGAGCCGCCGCTCGCGTACATCTGCTTGGTGGCCTCGCGGGCGGTGAGGAAGGAGCCGGTGAGGTTGGTGCCGATGACCTCCTGCCACTTGGTGCTGCTCATGGCGGCGAGGTGGCCGTCCGCGGTCACGCCGGAGTTGAGGACGGCGACCTGGACCGGCCCCCACTCGGTGCGGATCCGCTTGAACATCGCCATGACCTGGGCCTCGTCACCGACGTCGGCCTGGACGAGGAGGGCCTTGCGGCCCAGGGCGCGGATCTGCTCGGCGACCGTCTCCGCCTTGGCCGCGCTGGCGCGGTAGTTGAGGACGACGTCGCAGCCGTGCTCGGCGAGCGCCAGTGCGGTGGCCGCGCCGATGCCGCGCGAGGCGCCGGTGACCAGGGCCCGGGTGCCCTCGGGGAACAGGAAGCTCATGCCGCGCCTCCCGCCATGGCCGCGGTGACCCCGTGCCGGCCGGGGTCGAAGCCCTCCGCCTCGCTGCCGATGCCCTCCCTGGTGGCCGCGGCGAGGATCGCCTGCGCGACGGCGAGGTCGAGGATGCCGAGGCCGAAGGGTGAGAAGACGATGGTCCCCTCGGTCGCCGGCGCCTCGCTCTGCCCGAGCAGGGTGGCGATCTCGGCGTTCACGAAGCCGCGGTGTCCCACCTCCTGCTCGGCGCGGTGCAGCGAGGTCCGTTCGCGCATCACGTGCTCGATGTCGTCGACCACGTTGTAGGCGTTCAGAACGGAGTCCGTGCTCAGGTCGCGCAGCGACAGGTGCAGGATCACCTGGCGCCCGGGGCGGTCGGGGTGGGCGGCGAGGTCGAGCCAGTAGCTGGAGTCGGTGGTGGCGACGGAGACCGTTCCGGCGCGCAGCGCCTCGTCGACGTCACCGGCCACGAAGCTGATCTCCGGGCGTTCCTCCGCCAGTTGGGCGGCGAAGGTGGCCGCACGGCCGGGCACCGCGTCCTGGACGGTGACCGTGCGCAGTTCCGGGTGGACCAGCACGAGGAAGTCCAGGACGCGCCGGTTGATGGTGCCGCAGCCGATCAGCCCGGCCGTGCGCACCGGCCGGTCGCCGTGCAGGGTGCGGCTCGCGAGGGCGGCCGACGCCGCGGTGCGGGAGGCCGATATCCGGCTGGCCTCCAGGACGGCGGTCGGGTAGCCGGTGCGGAGGTCGTTGAGGATCTGCACCGACGAGGCACGCTGCAGGCCCCGCTCGACGTTGGCCGGGAACGAAGAGATCCACTTCAGGCCCATGACGGGCTCGGGCCCGCCCAGGTAGGCCGGGAGCGAGATGATGCGGGAGCCGTCGTCGCCGGGCGGGCGCAGGAAGCCGGAGTACGGCACCTCCGAGCGGCCCTGGCCGTGCAGCACGTACGCGGTGCGTACGGCGTCGAGCACGACGGGGTCGAGGCCGCTGAGCGCGGCGGCGACGTCCTCGCGACCGAGGATTCTCATGTCTGGTCAATTCCTCTGCGTGGAAAACGGGTTGAGAAGACGGACTGATGGGACGCGCGGGGCGTCGCAGGCGGGACGGTCAGCCGAACCGGGACTCGACCCAGGAGTCGCTGTAGATCGTGTCGAGGTAGCGGTCGCCCCCGTCGGGGAGGATCGCGACACAGGTGGCACCCGGGGTGATCCAGGAGGAGGCGTCCATCAGGGCGGACACGACAGCGCCGGAGGAACCGCCGGCGAGGATCGACTCCTTCGCCAGCAGGGCCCGGCAGCCGCGCACGCAGTCCAGGTCGGTCACCTTCATCACCCGGTCCGCGAGACCGGGGCGCAGCAGCGCCGGGACCACCGCCGCGCCGTGGCCGGGAATGGTGCGGCGGTGCCCGCGTTCCCAGGACTCGGGCGGACCGAAGATCACGCTGCCCACCGCGTCCACCGCCACCACCTGGGTGGACAGGCCCTCGGCGGCGATGTACTCGGCGCAGCCGCGCAGCGTGCCGGTGGTGCCGGCGGCCAGGAAGAGGTAGTCGGGGGCCTGTGACAGCGCTTCGTGGATCTCGCGCATGGTGTGCTGGTGGGCGAGGGCGTTGTACTCGTTGCCGTACTGGTTGGGCCAGTAGGCGTCGGGCACGGTGTTCAGGAGTTCCCGCACCCGCCTGATCCGGGACGGCAGGTACTCCCCGGTCTCCGGATCGCGGTCCACGATCTCGACCGTCGCCCCGTACGCCCGCATGATCGCGGTGTTCTGGGCGGTGGTGCGCGGGTCGGCGACGCAGATCAGGTCGAGCCGGTAGAAGTTGCACAGCTGGGCCAGGGCGATCCCCAGGTTGCCGGACGAGGACTCCACGACGGTGGAGATGCCCGGCATCAGCGCACCGGTGGACAGGGCGTGTTCGATCATGGAGCGAGCGGCGCGGTCCTTGATGGAGCCGCCCGGGTTGAACCGCTCGCACTTGCCGTAGACCTGGAAGAGCGCGGGTGGGAAGAGCCGGTCGAGGGCGACCAGCGGGGTGGCGCCGATCGTCGCGATGATGTCCGGATCGCGAGGCCGGGCCGCGGTGGCGGCGCGGGCCGTCGCGTCGGTGGGAGCCACGGTCATTCCGGTACCTTTCTGCTGATCTGGAGCCGGAGTTCACTGACGTAGCGCTCGCCCTCGGCCCCCGTGAGCCAGGAGTCCCGTGGGTGCGGCAGCGGCTCGCTGAGGATCACGGTGGCCTCCTCGTCGAGGTGCCGGGTGCGACGGACGAGGTTGGCGAAGGAGAGCACGAGGGTGGGGCTGGTGAAGTCGACCAGGGAGGGCTTCGTCTCCTGCGGGAACTTCACGAAGGCCTGGTCGGGCAGCCCGCGTGCGCGCAGCCAGCGCCGTACCGCCAGGTAGTCGCCCGCCCGGTCGGGCTTGACGGCGAGCGGGATCTCCCCGGCCGGCAGCCGCCAGGTCTCCCGGAACAGGACGAGCCCGTCGAGGCTGACGCGCGGGGCGTGTGGCTGGTCGAGCCCGATCTTGAAGGCGTCGGCGGCGATGATCGACACCGGGACGGCGAGCAGTTCGGCCATGTTCCACTCGCGCCCGCAGGGCGTGGTGGCGGTGACCGTGCCGTCCCGCTCGGCCAGGGTGATCGCGGCGGCCGGCTCGATCCGGGACCGGTCGTCGAACGGCGCCCGGGTGAACCCGATGAGCCGGTCGCCCTCGCCGATGGGGGCGGGCACCATCCGGCCGCTGTTGCGCTTCCAGTCGACCGGGAGCAACGGCACCAGGCGTGGCGCGCCGACCGCCGCGTTCACCTTGTCGCGCAGGGAGCCGGCGTCACTGGTCCAGTCGAGGAACGGCAGGTCGCAGGTGGCCAGGCAGGCGTGCAGCTCGCCGAGGACGACGGTCAGGTCCCCGTCCGCCTCCCGCACCACCTGGAGGTCGGGGCTGTGCAGGGCGAGATGGGGCGAGCGGACCGGGCCCGTGGCGAAGACGGCGCGCGCCCGCCGCTCGATGTCCTCCACTCGCAGCGCGACCGGTTCCGTGCCGGCCGGATCGAGAGCGAGGACCTCACGCCACTTGCGGGCGAGCTCCCCCGTCGCGGTGTGCACCGGCCGGGCACCGTCGCCCCAGAACAGGCCGAGCACCTGGGGCCACACATCGGCGAGGGTGACGGGGGAGCGCCGCGGCGCGGCAGCCCGGACGAACCCGGCCACCTCCGCCTCGACCAGCTCCACCAGGCGGTTGCCGAACCAGTCCGCCGCGTCGGCCACCAGGGCGAGCGGCCGGGCGATCCCGTCCACGAAGTCCGTGCCGACCTCGACCCGGCAGTCGCGCACCGCGTCCTGGTAGCAGAGGGTGCGGCCCGCGTAGGCCTTGCCCTCGTCGCGGGAGGCGTCGAGCCCGGTCGTCCGCACGAAGTACGCGTCCAGCTCGTCGAGCCTCGCGGCGAGTTCGCCGGAGGTGGTGGCGGCGTCGATGGCCTCGCGGTGCCGGTCGAGTTCGGTGAGGACGGTCTCGAAGCGGACGAACAGCTCGGGGTCGGCGACGGCGGCGACCCGCCGTCGCAGGATGCGCTCGGCCCGCACGTCGACCGGGATGTTGGCGTCCCAGGTCAGCACGCGCTGCTTGAGCAGCCTGGTCAGGATCTTCTCGACCCGGGGCCGTGCCCCCTCGGCGTCCCAGCCGTCCTCGCGGACCAGGGCCTCGGTGATCGCCGCACCGTTGCGCTCCCCGTCCGCGTGGCCGAGGACCTGCCGGTCCTCCGGGCGCAGCCGCGTCACGCGTCCGCCCGGCAGCAGCAGCCGGTCGCCGTCGAGGTGCACGTCGGGGCGCGGCAGCGGCGGGAACCACCAGCGGGCGCCCGGCTGGGCGACCATCCAGTCCGCGACGGCGGCCAGCGCCCAGCGTTCGAAGTACGTACGGCTGCGCGCGACGAGCCGCTCGCCGTGGTCCACCGCGAGGCCGCCGGGCGCGCGCCCGACGGACATCCAGGCGGCCGGACCGAAGAAGCCGATGGTCTCGGCCTTGGCGCAGTAGCGCAGCCAGTACATGGCCAGGGTGCGCTCCCGCTGCTTGCGCTTGGACTCCTTGCCCGTGCCGGCGGCGAGCGCGTCGAGAACGCGGTAGACGGTGCGGTTCTGCCAGGCGATGGCCGTGCGGACCTTCTCGTCACCGGCGAGGGCGGCCAGGCGGTGCGTTTCGGCCGCGCTGTCGGCGTGGTAGGCGGCGGTGAAGGCGTCCTCGTCCCCCCGGTCGGCCGCGGCGGCCGCCGCCGGCCCGCCGAGCAGGTCGAGGCCCGAGGCGGGGAAGCCCGCGCTGCGCAGCAGTCCGACGCCCCACATGTGCCACTCGCTGTCGCCGAGGCGACGGGTGGGCCGGAAGTCGGCCCAGTCGTGCTCGCGCAGCGCTTCGCGGGTGCTGGTCACGCGGCCCGCCTCCCGAGCTCCGCGCCGAAGGCCCCGCCGGTGCCGGTTTCGGCCGCCGCGCCTCGCAGCGCCGCCGCGAGCCGGGCGACCCCCTCGGGGATGCGCTTGCGCGGGACGTTGCTGAAGCAGAGTCGCAGCCTGTCGCCGCACTCCCCGTCGAGCCCGAAGTGGCTGCCGGGGACGAAGGAGACGCCCTGCTCGGCCGCGGCTTGCGCCAGGCGGCCGGTGTCGGCGCCGCCCTCGTGCCGCAGCCACAGGTAGAAGCCGCCTTCCGGCCGCCGCCACCGCCAGGGCCCGTCGGTCCCCAGCTCCTTCTCCAGCGCGTCGGCCATCAGGCCGCACCGCTCCCGGTAGCGCTCGCGGTAGGCGTCGATCAGGTCGTCCCAGCCGCCGCGGGCGTGGAACGCGGCGAGCGCGGCCTGAGCGAACGCCGACGGCGACAGCGCCATCACCTCGGTCGTGCGGCGCAGTCGCCCCGCGACCGGCTCGGGCGCGGCGATCCAGCCGCAGCGCAGCCCGGGGGCGAAGACCTTGGAGAAGGTGCCGAGGTAGACGACGTTCTCCGGGTCGATGCCCTGGAGGGTGGGGACCGTGGTGCCGTCGAAGCCGAGCAGGCCGTAGGGGTTGTCCTCGACGATCAGCAGACCCAGTTCCCTTGCCGTGTCCGCCAGTTGGTGGCGTCGTTCGACGGACAGGGTGGCGCCGGTGGGGTTCTGGAAGGTCGGGTTGCAGTACAGCATCCGTACCCGCTGTCCGTCGGCCCGCAGCCGGGCCACGGTCGCCCGCAGCTCCAGCGGGTCGAGCCCTTCGGCGTCCTCGGGGGCTCCGTGCAGCCGCAGTCCCGCCGTACGGAAGGCGGTGGCCGCGCCCGGGTAGGCGGGGGTCTGGCACAGTACGGTCTCCCCCGGTGCGGCGAGGCCGAGGCCGAGGGCCAGCAGTCCCATCTGGGAGCCGGCGGTCGGCACCAGGTTCGCGGCCGCGGTGCTGCCGCCCTCGCGGGCCATCAGGTCGGTGATGGCGGGGACGAGGGCCTTGGCCACGTGCGGGGTGCTGTACTGGAGCGCGATCCGGCCGCCGATCCGGGTCAGCCGGGCGAACTGCTCGGAGAGTTCCTTCAGGGGCAGCAGGTCCAGGTCCGGCAGGCCGCCGGCGAACGAGATCAGGTCACCGCCCCGTTCGAAGAGCTGCGGCATCTCGGGTGAGGGTCTTACGTCGGTCCACATGGCGGTCAGCTCCCCGACAACGCGTTCGCGCCGTTCGCCAGCCGCTCGTGCACGAGCCCGAGCAGGCCGGCCGACGAGGTGAGCGAGAGGTCGGCGAGCGCGTCGGGGTCCAGTTCGATGTCGAATCTGTCCTCGACGGCCATCACCAGGGCGACGGTGTGGAGCGAGTCCACGCCGAGATCCACGAGCGGCACTTCGGAGCTGGTGACCTGCACGGCGCATATCTCTTCTACGAGCTGGTCAAACTGCGACTGGTCCATGGGAGCTCCCTGTGAGTGCGGCGGGGACGGTGGTGGCAGCCGTGGGGGCGGCCGCGGAGGGCGCGGTGCCGGCCCCGGCCATGAGCAGCAGGGCGACGGCCGCGCGGTCGGGCTTGCCGTTGGCGGTCAGCGGCATGGTGTCGAGCGGGACGATCCCGTCGGGACGACGGGCCGGGTCCAGACAGCGGGTGAGAGCCGCCCGGACCTCGTGCGGGGCGAGATCCGTCTGCACGGCGAGCAGGAGCGGGGCGTCCTCGTCCGCGGGGCGCGGGGCGACGGCGGCGTACACCCCGGGTATGCGCTCGGCGGCGAGTTCGATCTCCGACAGGCCCATCCGCACGCCGCTCCGTTTGATCACGTCGTCGTCGCGGCCGACGAAGTACAGGAGACCGTCGGCGTCGAGCCGGCCCTGATCGCCGGTGCGCAGTTCCAGGGAACCGTCGGCGCGGCGCACGTACCGGCTCTGCCGCTCCAGCGGGACCCCCCAGTACCCGGCCATCACGGTCTCGCCCCGGACGACGATCTCGCCGGTCTCGCCCGGCGGCAGGGTCCGCCCGTCCGGGCCGGCTATCCGGACGCGGAGACCGGGGATGGGGCGGCCCACCGAGTCGGGATGCCGCTCGTAGAGCGCCGGGTCCAGGACCGAGATGCGCTTGCACTCGGTCATCCCGTACATCGAGGCGAATGCGGAGCCCGGGAAGGCGTCGAGCAGTTCGCGCATCACGGCCGGGCTGGGCCGGGCGCCGGTGTTGGTGAACAGCCGGACCCTGGTGGCGCGGCGCAGCTTCCTCTGCAGCAGGACGAGGATCTGCGCGAGCGAGGGCACCAGCGGGACGACGGTGACGCCGTGGCGCTCGATCGTCCGGACCAGTCCGACGTCGCCGCCCCGGCTGGTGAGCACCAGGGCCGAGCCGGCCAGCGTGCACAGCAGGGCCTGGTAGAGGCCGTAGTCGAAGGAGAGCGGCAGCCGGCACAGCACCACGTCGTCGGCGCGGTATCCGAGCTCCGCGTTGACGGCGCGGACCGCGGCGAGGATCTGCCGGTGCGGGCAGACGACGCCCTTGGGGCGGCCGGTGGTGCCGGAGGTGTAGATCAGCAGGGCGACCGCGTCGTCGGCGACCTCGGCGACGGTGTGGTCCGCGGGCGCGTGTTCGATCTCCCGCGCGGCCCGCTCCACCTCCACGGTCCGGCGGGCGGCGCCCCCCGCGGTGGGCGGGCAGACGGCGAGAGCGGCCGTGCAGTCCCGCACGATGTGGTCGATCTGGTCGTCCGTGAGGTCGGGGTGCACCGGGACGAACACCGCCCCGATGCGGAGCGCGGCCCACAGGAGGGCGAGGAAGGCGCGGTCGCCGCCACCGGCGTAGACGACGCGCTCGCCGGCGCCCACTCCCTGACCGCGCAGCCAGCCGACGGCCCGGTCGGTCGCGCCGCCCAGCTCGGCGTAGGTCAGCGGCCCCGTGGCGTCGACGAGGGCGAGGTGCCCGGGGTACTCGGCGCGGGCACGTGCGAACAGCTCAGACACCGGCATGGACGAGGTCCTCCTTCCAGGCGGCAGCGGCACCGATCCGGGCGCGCACCTTGTCGAGGTCGCGGGACGCGGTGACGCAGACGACGGCCAGCTCGGGAAGCCGGCGCTTGAAGAGGCCCGCGAGGGTGCGGGCGGGCGGCAGACAGACCGTCACCTCGGGTGCGATCCGGCCGAGCGACTCCATGCACAGGTCCCAGCGCACCGGCTTGACCACCTGCTCGACCAGGCGGCGGCGGATGTCGTCCGGTTCGCGGACGACCGAACCGTCGGCGTTCGACAGGAGGGTCCCGGTCGGCCGCCGGAAAGGCGTCCGCTCGGCCGCCGCGGCGACGGCCCGGCGCGCGGACTCCATGTACGGGGTGTGGAAGGCTCCGGCGACCTGGAGCGGCTTGACCGTGGCGGAGCGCGGCGGGGCGGCGGCGAGGCGCTCCAGGTCCGCCGTGGTCCCGGCCGCGACGATCTGTCCCGGGCCGTTGAACGTGGCCGCGTACAGGCCGAGTTCGTGGATGCGCCCGAGTACCTCGGCCTCCTCGCCACCGACCACGGCCGCCATCGAGGTGGGAACCTCGGCGCAGGCCGCGGCCATCGCCCGGCCCCGCACCGCGGCCAGCCGCACGGCGTCGGCGGGGGTGAGCGCTCCGGCGTACACCGCTGCGGTCAGCTCCCCGACCGAGTGCCCGGCGGCCACCAGTGGCCCGTCCGGCTCGGTCCTGGCGAGCGCCTCGTGGGCGAGGAGCCCGGCGGCGACCAGCAGCGGCTGGGTGTTCTCGGTACGGGCGATCTCCGCGGCCGGTGCCCTGCCGCCGAGGTGCACGAGGTCCACATCGGCGGCCTCGGACCAGGCTCGCAGCCGCTCGGCGTACACCGGGTCGCGCAGCCAGCCGGCCAGCATGCCCGGGGCCTGGGAGCCCTGCCCCGGTGCAACGAATGCGTACATGAGTTCGAATCTCCTTTCGTGGAGCTGTCGTCGACCGGTGTGGGGGCCCGGTGTCGTGCCGTGCGGGGCGGCGAGGCCTCAGTTACGGCCGGTGCTCTTGCGGAAACGGCGTACGGCCATGAAGGAGAAGGCCGCGAACCAGGCGACGGTGTTGACCACCGCCATCGCGAGGCTGGAGTGCTCACCGCTGAACGAGTAGCCCTCGGTCAGGCTGTAGCGGGCGAGCGTGGAGACGCCGAACATCGGCGAGTAGCGGGAGATCTCCAGCATGGTGCCGGACAGCGGGATGAAGAGATTGCCGAGGAAGGCGAGCGCGGTCATGGTCAGACCCGGCATGTGCATCACGGTGTCGGGCTTGAGAGCGAGCCCCAGGGTGATGCCGAGGGCGGCGAAGACGGCCGCGCCGAGCCATGCCACCAGCAGGGACGTCACCCACACCGTGGCCGTGGCCTCGACCCCGGTGAACGCGCCGAGCACACCCACGACGGCCACCGGAACCGCCGCCATGATCACGGAGGACAGCACCTTGACGAAGAGGTAGCCCGGAGGCGCGAGCGGGCTGAGCGCCATGGTGCGCATCCAGCCGGACGCCTTCTCCACGGAGATGGTGGCCGCCGAGCTGACCGCCGCGGTCGCCGCGCCGTACACGGCGATGCCGGTCATCATCCAGGCGGCGAAGTTGCCGTGCGGGAGAGTGGCGTTGTCGGGTTCGGTACGGAAGAGCGCCAGGTAGAGGACGGCCGGCAGCAGCAGGGTGAAGATCGTGGTCTGCCGGTTGAAGCGGCGGCGCAGTTCGTAGCCGACGAAGACGGCGTTGACGCCGCTGAACGGCGAGGTCCGCACCTCGTGGGTGGCCGAGGCGGAGCTCATCGGGTGCCCCCTTCGATACGGCTGTCGTGGGTGAGCGTCATGAAGGCCTCTTCGAGGCTGCGCGGGGTGACCTCGATGTCGGTGGCGGAGGTCTGCTCGATCAGCAGGCGCAGCAGCGCGTCGGAGTCGGTGGTGTCGAAGTGGTACCGCCCCCCGCGCGGCTCGTACGAGCGGACCAGCGGGGACTGTGCGAGCGTGGCCGCGCTCCGCTCGCCGATCCGCGCCGACACGGTGCGCCCGCTGAGAGCGGACCGCACCTCGGACACCGGACCGTCGACGACGACACGGCCGCGGTCGATCATCACCACCCGGTCGGCGAACCGGTCCGCTTCCTCCATGTAATGGGTGGCGAACATGACCGTCATGCCGCGTTCCGTGTCCTCACGGACCGTGGCCCAGAAGTTCCGGCGGGAACCGACGTCCATGCCGGCCGTCGGCTCGTCGAGGACCAGCAGTTCGGGTCCGGAGAGCAGGGCGAGGGCGAACCGCAGCCGCTGCTGCTCGCCGCCGGAGCACTCCGCGACCCGGCGCCCGCGCAGCTGGTCGAGCCCGGCCCGGGCCAGCACCGCGCCGATGTCGGCGCGGGGGTGCAGCGAGCCCAGCATCCGCACGGTGGCCTCGACACTCAGGTCGGGCAGCAGACCGCCCGTCTGGAGTACCGCTGCGACCTGCCCGGAGCGCACCGCCTGCAGCGGCTCGCGCCCGAACAGCCGCACCGAGCCCTCGTCGGGCCGGGTCAGACCGAGAAGCATGTCGATGGTGGTCGTCTTGCCGGCGCCGTTCGGTCCGAGGAAGGCCACGATCTCGCCCCGCCGGATGCGCAAGTCGATGCCATCGACGGCGGTGAACCGCTCTCCCTTGGAATCGGTGAACCGCTTCACGACAGAGCTGAGCCTTACGGCATCCGAGGACGTCACCTCCTCGGACACCGGGCGCGGTCGGGTTTGGATCATCTTCGAGTCCTCACGATCTGGGCGGGGGCGGCCTGGCAGAGGCCACTCTCCCGGGACCGCCTATCCGCCCCTGCCCGCCGTTCTATCCGGCCGCTATCGGGATGCGGAGGAGCCGGATGACGGGATCGGGGACCGCGGGCCTCGGAAAGGCGCCAGGGACGCCGTCCGGACGTCGTAGCGATCTGCCGGACTCGGCTCCTGCGCCGCGAGGGCGGGTTCCTCGGGCAGACGGGTGAGGGTGAGGAGGTGAGGAAGATGATGAGCGTGAGCGGGCCGCCCCCGTCCCGCTGGGCGAGCGCGGTGACGGTGACGGCCGGGGGGAAGGCGCCGCGAACAGCCGAGTAAGCCCCCCGTCGTAGAGGGCACGGCCGTTTCCCGGCGTGGTGAGCAGGCCGCTTCCCCTCACGCGGCCCGCTCACACCCGTTTCGGGGGTCTACGCCTCCGTCGTCCCGTCCGCGGCGATCCGGCGGAACCCGAGGTACGGGACCAGGGACTCCGGCAGCACCAGCGAGCCGTCCTCCTGCTGGCACTGTTCGAGCAGGGCGGCCAGGGTGCGGCCGATGGGGAGGCCGGAGCCGTTGAGTGTGGCGACGAGCTTGGGCCTGCCGTTCTCGTCACGGGTGCGGATGTTCGCGCGACGGGCCTGGAACGTACCGAAATCGGAGACCGAGGAGATCTCGCGGTACGTGTTCTGGCTCGGGATCCAGACCTCGATGTCGTACGTGAGCTGCGCCGAGAAGCCCGTGTCGCCGGCGGCGAGCCTGACGACGCGGTAGGCGAGGCCCAGCTCCTTCAGGCACGCCTCGGCGTGCCCGACCATCAGCTCCAGCTCGGCGCGGGCCTCCGCCGGGTCGACGACGCGGACCATCTCGACCTTGGAGAACTGGTGCTGGCGGATCAGGCCCCGGGTGTCCCGGCCGTACGAGCCCGCCTCGGACCGGAAGCACGGGGTCTGGGCGGTCAGGGCCAGGGGAAGCTCGGCGGGCGGGATGATCTCGTCCGCGTAGAGGTTGGTCAGCGGGACCTCGGCCGTCGGGATGAGGAACAGCTCGCGGTCGGCCACGCCGGTCTTGAACAGGTCCTCCTCGAACTTCGGGAGCTGCCCGGTGCCGGTCATCGTCTTACGGGTGACCAGGTACGGGACCGCGTGCTCGACGTATCCGTGGCGGCGGGTGTGCAGGTCGAGGAAGAGGGTCGCCAGGGCGCGCTCCAGGACCGCGCCCGCGCCGCGCGTGACCGCGAAGCGGGGACCCGAGAGCTTGGTCGCCCGGGCGAAGTCGAGGATGCCCGTCGCCTCGCCCAGGTCGACGTGGTCCTTCGGCTCGAAGGAGAACACGGGCGGGGTGCCCACCCGCCTGACCTCGACCGCGTCCGCGTCGCTGTCGCCGTCCGGGGCCTCGTCGGCCGGCAGGTTCGGAATGCTGAGCAGGAGGTCGCGCAGCTCCTCCTGGACCTGCTCCTGGCGCGCCTCGATCTCCCGGATCTCCTCCTTCAGCTCGCGGGCCCGCTCCTTCAGCGCGGTGATGTCACCGCCCTGCCTGGCCGTCTGCTGGACCTCGCTCGCCACCCGCTTGGACTCCGCCCGCAGCTCGTCGGCCGCGCGGATGTTCTGGTTGCGCCGGGACTGGAGGTCCTCCAGTGCGGGCAGATCCAGCGTGTAACCGCGACGAGCGAGCCGGCGTACCGCTTCGGCACCCATGTCGATCAGGGCGCGGGCATCATGCATGAGGAAGATCCTTCTGGTCCGGCGAGTGGGTCGGTGCGTTGCGGCACCGACGGTAGCAATCGGCCCACCTCACGCGATCCGGAATACCGGCGAGGCGGCGTCCGTGGGGGTCTGAGTCCGCCCCCGCTGAGCGGCAAACGGCTGCAAACCGCTCCGTGGGCCGTGGTTGTGCTGGCCGTTGCCTCCGGGGCTCGCCATGATTCGGCCCATGACCAAGAGCGAAGGCCGAAACATCACCCTCCGGATCGCCCAGGAGCCGGCGGCGGACGAGCTTCTCGCACGCAGTCCGCTCGCCGCCATGGTGGGCATGCTGCTGGACCAGCAGGTGCCCGTGGAGTGGGCCTTCGCCGGCCCGTACGTCCTCGCGCAGCGCATGGGCCAGGACGATCTGGACGCCCATGAGATCGCCGCGTACGACCCGGGGGCGTTCACCGAACTGTTCACCGCCAAACCCCCGCTTCACCGCTATCCGGGCTCGATGGCCAAGCGGGTGCAGCAGCTGTGCCAGTTCCTGGTGGCGCAGTACGACGGGGAAGCGGCCGCCGTATGGAGCGACGCCGCGACCGGGACGGAGCTGCGCCGGCGGCTCAACGCGCTGCCCGGGTTCGGTACGCAGAAGGCGCAGATCTTCCTGGCGCTGCTCGGCAAGCAGTTCGGGGTCCGGCCGCCGGGCTGGCGGGAGGCGGCGGGGCCGTACGGGGAGGAGGACGCGCACCGGTCCGTCGCCGACATCACCGGGCCCGAGTCGCTCGCCGAGGTACGCACGTACAAGCTGGAGGCCAAACAGGCCGCGAAGGCCGCGAAAGCCGCGGCGAAGGGCAAGTGAGCCCTCCCGTCCGCAGCGGCGTGGCGTGCATGGCTGCGCCCGGTGGCTCCTGACCGGTAGGCTTTCCGTGTGATCTTCAAGCGCATCGGAAATGGGCGGCCTTATCCCGACCACGGCCGGGAAAGCACCCGGCAGTGGGCGGATGTCGCGCCGCGCCCGGTCCGCCTCGACCAGCTGGTGACCACCAAGGGGCAGCTGGACCTCGAAACCCTCCTCGCCGAGGACTCCACGTTCTACGGCGACCTGTTCGCGCATGTCGTGAAGTGGCGGGGCGACCTCTATCTGGAGGACGGACTGCACCGCGCGGTCCGCGCCGCACTCCAGCAGCGCCAGGTGCTGCACGCCCGCGTGCTCGAACTCGGCTGACGCCGCCGCCCCGCATCCGAGTGCGGCCGGGGCCCGCCCGGGGTTCGTTCGAGTGTTTTCGCACCCGGACGGGTGCGATCAACTGATCGTTTAGTAGGCATCATCACCGGGTCGCACTACGCTGCGCCCATGAGCATGCTCACTCCCCCCGGCATGGGCGGAAAGTACCGCATCACGGGTGACAAGTACCCCCGCATGCGACGCCCCCGCCGCCGTAGCAAAGTGGTCCTCGCGGCCATCGCCTCCGTGGTCGCCCTCGGGCTGGCCGGATGGGGCACGCTGCAGCTCATCGATGTCTTCACGGGCGGCGACAAAACGGCCAGCGCCGCCGACCGCCCCGAGCGCTGCGCGTCGCCGAAGCCGTCCGCACCCGCCAAGGTGCTGCCGAAGCCCGCGAAGATCACGGTCAACGTCTACAACGCGACCACCCGCAGCGGCCTCGCCAAGTCGGCCGCCGACGAGCTGAAGAAGCGCGGTTTCAAGATCGGCAAGGTGGGGAACGCCACCGCCGCGTACGACAAGAAGGTGCCGGGCACGGGCCTGCTGCTCGGCGCCACGACCGCCGCCGAGGGCACGTTCCCCGTGCTCGGCACCCAGCTGCCCGGAGCCGCGACGAAGACCGACGCCCGCAAGAACGGGGAGGTCGATCTGATCATCGGCAAGAAGTTCACGGCGTTCAGCAAGCCGCAGGCGGCCGCCGCCGCACTGTCCGCGCTGGCCGCCCCCGCCCCGGCGCCGTCCTCCTGCTGAGGACGGCGCCGGCTGGTGCCGCGGTGCTAGTCGGCCGTGCCGTACATGCGGTCGCCCGCGTCGCCGAGGCCCGGCACGATGTAGCCGTTCTCGTTGAGCCGCTCGTCGACCGAGGCGGTGACCACGGTGACCGGGGTCCCGGCGAGCTCGCGCTCCATCACCTCGACGCCCTCCGGGGCGGCGAGGAGCACGACCGCGGTGACGTCGTCCGCACCGCGCCGGATCAGCTCCTGGATGGCCGCGACGAGCGTGCCGCCCGTGGCCAGCATCGGGTCCAGGACGTAGACCTGGCGGCCCGAGAGGTCCTCGGGCATCCGGCTCGCGTACGTGGACGCCTTGAGCGTCTCCTCGTCGCGGATCATGCCCAGGAAACCCACCTCGGCGGTCGGCAGCAGCCGGACCATGCCGTCGAGCATGCCCAGACCGGCCCGCAGGATCGGGACGACCAGCGGGCGGGGGTGCGACAGCTTCACACCGGTGGTGGGCGTCACCGGGGTCTCGATGTCGACCTGCTCGGTGCGCACATCGCGGGTGGCCTCGTACGCGAGCAGGGTCACCAGCTCGTCGGCGAGGCGCCGGAAGGTCGGGGAGTCGGTGCGCTTGTCGCGCAGGGTGGTGAGCTTGTGCGCGACAAGGGGGTGGTCGACGACGTGAATCCGCATGACTCCCACAGTAGCCGCGCCTCCCGCACCCGTGCGCTGGCATCATCCGCACGTTCGGGGGGAAGGTGGTGGCATACGGACCCAGCGACGGAACCGGCCCTGGGGGTGATGAGCCGATGGCCGACGGGGCACAGAGCGCCGAGAACCCCGGCGACACGCGGGACCCCGGGAGCACACCGGAGGACCCCGCCGCACCGGAGAGCGACGCCCAGCGCCGACGGCGCCGCGCCCAGTTCCTCCGCGAACTTCACGAGGCGAAGGCGCTGCGCGACCGCGTCCAGCCCCGGCGGGTCAAAGCCGCCCGAATGCGCCAGGCCATGCGGATGCGTACGTTCCGCTGGTAGCCCTCCGGCCTGCGGAAAGCCGCCCGGAGACGGTGACCGGGAGAACTGATGGCCGACTCAACGGCCGAACTGCTCTCGCGAAGCCCTGGTTTCTGCCACGATTCCGAAAGGGCGGGACGCAGGGCAGCCGGACCACCGACTGCCTCCCGCCCGGACCGGCCCTTGGCCCCGAGACCAGTGGGAGAGTCACGGTGTACTTCGCCGCACTGCTCGCGCGCACCGAAGACGGGTGGGAAGCGAGCGACACGGAGCTCGACGATGTGGAGACCCTGTCCGACCTGACGGATCTGGCCCGTGAGGCCTCGGTTGACGAGGACACGGTGCTCGTATTCATCGAACAGGAGGACGCCTGGTTCGGCGTCGTCCGGGTGGACGGTGAGGAGGACCCCCGTATCTACGTCTCGGACGCCTCCGCCGCCGCCCGCTCCTCGTACGGGGAGATCCTGCTCACCGATGAACTGCTCGGCCGCGAACCAGGGGCCGAGGACACGATCGCCGCCCTGGAGGAGCTCGTCGGCCTCGACGGTACGGAGGACGGCGAGCCGAACACTGCCGACAACGACATCGATATCGAGAGCAGCGACGGCGAGGACGACGACGGGCCCGGCGCGGGCGTCGTCCCGGCCGGGCCGATCGGTGACACCGGGCTCCTGTCCGACCTCGGGCTCCCCGAGGCCGAGCTGCTGATGCTGCACACGGACGCCCTGACGGAGATCGCGGACGCCCTGGGGGCGGCCGAGGTCCTGGAGACCGTCCGTTAGTGTCCGCGGGTGACCCGAGCACCCCATCCGCAGGACCCGGACCCGCACGCCACGGACCGGGGCGACCCGCCCGATCCCGTACGGGACCCGTGGCGGGCGCCCATGCGCCGAGCCCTGACCGAGGCCGGCCGTGCGGCGGCGACCGGTGACGTACCGGTCGGCGCCGTCGTCCTCGGCCCGGACGGGGCGCTGCTGGCCACCGGCCGCAACGAACGCGAGGCGACCGGCGACCCGACGGCGCACGCCGAGGTCCTGGCGCTGCGCCGGGCCGCCGCCGCGCTCGGTGAGTGGCGGCTGTCCGGCTGCACCCTGGTGGTCACCCTGGAGCCCTGCACGATGTGCGCGGGCGCCCTGGTGCAGGCCCGGGTGGGCCGGGTGGTCTACGGCGCCCGGGACGAGAAGGCCGGTGCCACGGGCTCGCTCTGGGACGTCGTACGCGACCGGCGCCTCAACCACCGCCCCGAGGTGATCGCCGGGGTCCTGGAGGCCGACTGCGCGGCCCCGCTGACGGCCTTCTTCCGCGACCGCTGATCGGCTCGGACCGGGACGGGGCGTCGTCCCGTAACGGATTTCGGCGTACGGCCAACATGGTCTAAGCTCTCTCTCGGTAGCGTGTCCGAGCGGCCGAAGGAGCTCGCCTCGAAAGCGAGTGTGGCGCAAGTCACCGAGGGTTCAAATCCCTCCGCTACCGCCAGCGAGAACCGCCCCCGAACCGTGTGAACGGCTCGGGGGCGGTTTTGCGTGCGCCCCCACGGGTTGGTCAAGGGGACCGGCGCTGGGGGATCATGCCGGGGGCGGCGAGGCGCCCTCCAGGGCCGGCCACCGCCGCCCGGTCCGTACGGGACAGACGGCTCGGCGCGAGCGAAACGCTCGCGGAGCCAAGAGAAGAAAGCACTGGCCGTTATGCAGATCGTGCGAGGCAAGAAGCTCGAAAAGGCCGCCGAGGGAGAATTCGAGCAGCTCGTCCGGGAGAGCTCCCGGGTCGTCGTCGACGTCGGGACGGGCGACGCCAGGGCTTCCTACCGCATCGCCAAGGAGAATCCGGACTGGCTGGTCGTGGGAGTGGACCCGGCCTGGCAGCGGATGACGCAGACGAGCATTCGCAGCCGCCGCAAACCCGCCAAGGGCGGCGTACCGAATCTGCTGCTCGTGAATTCGTCGATCGAGAACGCCCCGCAGGAGCTGCTGGGGGCCGCCGACGAATTGCTGGTCCTGATGCCGTGGGGGAAATTGCTCCACGGCCTCGTGCGCGGCGACGAGGACATCTGGAGCGGACTGCGCACCGTCGCCAAGCCGAATGCGCCCCTCACCGCGACGGTCGGCACCAGCATTTGGCGCGAACCGGTTCCCCGGGACATCCAGGGACTTCCGGAGCTGACCCGTCCGTACGTGGAGGACGTGCTCACCGGAAAGGCCCTCGCCTCCGGATGGAGGATCACCGGTTTCCAGCTCACCAAGGCGGAGGAGGCCGCCGCCGTCTCCTCGTCGTGGGCGCGCAGGCTGGACTCGGACAGCACCGAGGTCATCGCCACGCTGACGGCGGTCACCGCCGGGCCGGAGCAGTGAGCCGGCCCGGCCGGGGCGGGCAGGCGGGTCAGCCCGTCGGGAACTGCCTGCAGTACTCGTACATGGCCATGGCCCCGGCGGTGGCGACGTTGTAGCTGTGCGGGGAGCCCCAGACCGGGATTTCCACGCACTCGTCGACGCACGCGAGCTCGTCCTCCTTCAGGCCGGTCCGCTCGTTTCCGAGGACGATGACCGACTTACGGGGGAAGCTGATCTCGTGCAGGCTCTTCGAATTGGTGGCCTGTTCGAGCGCGATGACGGTGTAGCCCTCCTCGCGCATCTTCTTCAGCACCGGCGGAAGACTCCGACGCATTTCGATCTCGACGTTCTCGGCGCCGTCCCGCGCGATCTTCGGGTCGAGTTTCACATTGCCGCAGGCGATGATCCGCTCGACACCGCAGCACCCCGCCGTCCGCACCACGCTCGACAGATTCACGCGGCTGCGGAACGCCGAGCACGCGATGACGAGCTCACGATTACGGAGCAAAGGGGTGCCCGGCTTATGGCGGAGGTGTTCGAACATGCCGGGAAGTCTACTGGGCCCCCGCCGGCCGACTCGGCGTGTGGGGGCGGCGGACTACCATGACCGATCGGGACAACCCACCTAGGGCCTGGAGAAGGCAATGAAGATCCACGCCAGGGGCCACGAGAACGTCCGCGCGACCCACGCCAAGACCCTGGAGATCACCGGCGAGCCGGACATCACGGCCCGGGCGACCTGCGTCGTCGGGGTGGGCGCCGCCTTCGACGAGGAGGGTCTGGCCCTCCTGCGCGGCCCGGTCGCAGTCCGGCTCTCGGCGGGACCGCACGCCGTGACCGGTACCGCCGTGGTCAACCCGCGGCACGCGGTGGCCGACCGGCTGGTGCTCCGGCGCAGCGACCACGCCTCGCCGGACACCTTCGCCTTCCGCAGCACGCTGGTGGCGAGCGCGCTCGACCCGGACTTCGTCGCCGCGCTGGGCGATCCGGCGAACGAGGTGACCCTGACCCTCACCGAGACCGGGCCGCGCCAGCCGCTCGTGCTGGTGCACCGCCGGGACCTGCCGGAACCGACGGGACGGCTGGGGCTGCTGCGGCGTGCGGCGGACGCCTCGGTGGACCTGGACGCGGCGCGCGTCCCGGACGAGGCGCGCGCGGCCCTCGCGGACGGCGGCGTGATCGCCGCGTCCGTCTCCGGCCCGCTGGAGGCCGTCTCGCAGGCGGCCGCCGCGTGGCTGGCGGAGGCGGCCGGGGAGGGGGCCCGGTTCGAGGTGCCGGGCGACGCGACCGGGACCGTACCGGCGCTGCTCGCGGCGGGCCTGCCGGTCGCGCCGGCGGTCCACCTCGGCAGGGCCGACCGCCGGGCGCTCACCGCCCCGCCCCACGCCGAGCTGCTGCGCACGGCGCCGGTCCCCGTGGTGTTCAGGGCGCCCGCCGCCGATGTCGGCGTGCTCGCGGAGGTGCTGGCCGGGTCCTTCGAGGACCGCCGGATCGCCGTGCCGGACGGGCGTCCGGACGTCGGGCACGGGGCCAGGTGGCTGCCGCTGCCCGAGGCGGTCGGGGCCCTCGAGGGCGACGACGAGGGCGTGTTCGTCCTGGCGCCGCCGCAGCGCGCCTCCTGGAACGTCGATCTGCGCCCGCTGCTTCCCCTGCTGGTCGAGCAGGGCGTCACGGCCCGGACCCTGAGCACGGTGCTGCGTCCGTTCGGGATCAGCCGGCGCGACCTCTACGACGCGCTGGGCGACGGGCCGGGCGCGCGGAGCAAGGAGAAGTAGGGGACGGGAAAAAGGGGGAAGCGGCATCGGGGGGAGGTGCCGCTTCCCCCGGTCACAGGGCCTGCCGCTCCTTGCCGCGGTCGGGGGAGGCCACGGCATGAGTCCCACGGCAGGGGTCCTGTTCCCGGCCCCTCGGACTCCTGAAGTCCGCCGGGCCATCTCCCATCCTGCCTCGCCGGTGGCAAAGGGCGAGCGGACCAAGGACCCCGATCCGCGGGCCTTTGGTCCCTGACGCGGCGTGCCGGGCCCCCGGCACGTACGCGGAAACAGCAGGCGGATACGAGCATGCGTGCGGATAGACTCGCCCGACCGCACAGGGGACCGAAGGGGAGTCAGGGGCTGATGGCACAGGCGAAGAAGATAGCCCTCTACGCGATAGTCGTCTTCGTGCTCTACACGATCATCAACTCCCCCGCCCGGGCCGCGGACCTGGTGCAAGTAGGGTTCGAGGGCATCGCGAGCGCCGCGCAGGGCGTCGGCGACTTCATGTCCGAGCTGGTCAACTAGGAGCACCCGTGATCCGCCATCTGGTCCTGTTCAAGCTGAACGACGGCGTCGAGCGGGACGACCCGCGGGTCGTCGCGGGTGCCGAGGCGTTCCAGGCACTGGAGGGGAAGGTCCCGGAGCTGGAGTTCTGGGAGTGCGCCTGGAACATCACCGACCGGCCGATCGCGTACGACTTCGCCATCAACTCCGCCGTGGCCGACGAGGCCGCGCTGAAGCGGTACATCGAGCACCCCGACCACCAGGCGGCCGCCGGTCAGTGGCGTGAATTCGCCACCTGGGTGATCGCCGACTATCCGTTCTGACGCCTTCGGCCCTGCGAGCCCCTCACCGCGCCGGTGAGGGGCTTTTCTTTGTCCCAGGCCCCGGCGGACGTTTTAAACCCGGCCAAGGTCAACACGGCGCTATGGGGTGCTTGCGCATAGTGGTCATGTCTTGTGATGCTATGACCGCTTTTGACGGACGAATTGACCGAAGTTGACCGCGAAGGGGTGGCGTCATCGTGCCGGCCAGTACAGCGCCTCAAGTGCCTCCCCAGGCCCACCAGGCGGCACCGGCCGCCCCGCCCGCCGGGCCCGCCCCGGCGCCGGCCCAGGTGCAGACGACGATCCACGAGACCCCCGACGAGGCGGTCACACCCGCCCGGTCCCGGGCCGCCGACACCAGGGCGCTCACCCAGGTGCTGTTCGGGCAGCTCAAGAACCTGACGCCGGGCACCGCGGAGCACGACCGGGTCCGCACCGCGCTGATCGAGGCGAACCTCCCCCTCGTGCGGTACGCCGCCGCGCGCTTCCGCTCCCGCAACGAGCCGATGGAGGACGTCGTCCAGGTCGGCACCATCGGCCTGATCAACGCGATCGACCGCTTCGACCCCGAACGGGGCGTCCAGTTCCCGACGTTCGCGATGCCCACCGTCGTCGGCGAGATCAAGCGGTACTTCCGGGACAACGTGCGCACCGTCCACGTGCCCCGCCGGCTGCACGAGCTCTGGGTGCAGGTCACCGGCGCCACCGAGGACCTGACGACCGCGCACGGCCGCTCGCCCACCACCGCGGAGATCGCCGAGCGGCTGAAGATCTCCGAGGACGAGGTGCTGGCCTGCATCGAGGCCGGCCGTTCGTACCACGCGACCTCGCTGGAGGCCGCGCAGGAGGGCGACGGGCTGCCCGGACTGCTCGACCGGCTCGGTTACGAGGACCCCGCGCTGGCGGGCGTGGAGCACCGGGACCTGGTCCGGCATCTGCTCGTACAACTGCCCGAGCGGGAACAGCGCATCCTGCTCCTGCGGTACTACAGCAACCTGACGCAGTCCCAGATCAGTGCCGAACTGGGAGTCTCCCAGATGCATGTGTCAAGACTCCTGGCCCGAAGTTTCGCCAGACTCCGATCCGCAAACAGGATCGAGGCGTAACCGAAACGGGTAGACCGTTCCCGAGGCTTTTCCCGGCGAGCAAAGGCCTCACACCCCTTGTTAACTGCGCATACTCCCCCTGGACTTGTCGACAAGTCACTACAGCGTGTTGCCGACATGTGACATTCTGCGGGAAGCGCGTTTGCCGCAGTCCCGCCTCCGGTATTCAGGTGGAGGCTGCGTTCCTCCGATGGTCGTGGCCACCGCGACCGTCCGCGACCTCAAGGGGGTGGCATGTCCGTAGAACAGGGCAGCTCGAAGGTGCTCACGCTCACCAAGAGCGAACCCGCACCCGTTGCGCTCACCAGCTCGCCGGAAGCCATCGACACCCGCACGCTCTCCCGCTCCCTGTTCCTGCGGCTCGCCGCGCTGGGTCCCGCTCCGGGCCCCGGGGGAACCGACAGCCCGGAGCGTGCCTATGTGCGGGACACACTCATCGAGCTCAACCTGCCGCTCGTGCGTTACGCCGCGGCGCGGTTCCGGAGCCGTAACGAACCCATGGAGGACATCGTCCAGGTCGGCACCATCGGCCTGATCAAGGCGATCGACCGCTTCGACTGCGAACGCGGCGTGGAGTTCCCGACCTTCGCGATGCCCACCGTCGTCGGCGAGATCAAGCGGTTCTTCCGCGACACCTCGTGGTCGGTACGGGTGCCGCGCCGGCTCCAGGAGCTGCGGCTCGCCCTGACGAGGACCAGCGACGAGCTCGCGCAGAAGCTCGACCGCTCGCCGACCGTGCCGGAGCTGGCCAAGGCGCTCGGGGTCTCCGAGGAGGAGGTCGTCGACGGCCTGGCCGTGGGCAACGCCTACACCGCCTCCTCGCTGGACTCGCCCGCCCCCGAGGACGACGGCGGCGAGGGCTCGCTGGCCGACCGGCTGGGTTACGAGGACGCGGCGCTGGAAGGCGTCGAGTACCGCGAGTCGCTCAAGCCGCTGCTGGCCAAACTCCCGCCGCGCGAGCGCCAGATCATCATGCTGCGGTTCTTCGCCAACATGACCCAGTCGCAGATCGGCGAGGAGGTCGGCATCTCGCAGATGCACGTCTCCCGCCTGCTGACCCGCACCCTCGCCCAGCTCCGGGAAGGGCTCATCGCCGACTGAGGGCCCGCCTCCCGGGCCTGTTCGCCGACCGGCCGCCGAGGCCCCCGCGCGCCGCCTCGGCGGCCGTGCGCGTTCCCGTACGAGGGCGGCGTGAAACCGACGGCGCCGCCCCCTCACGGATCGGCGAGGGAGCGGCGCGAAGACGGATGGGGGTCGGGCGCGGGCGGGGACGGGCCGCGGTGCCGCGGCGGAGAGCCGGCGGACCCGGACGGCCCGTACGGCGCCGCCGTCACAAGCACCACCGGCGCGGCGGCCCCGGCACGCCCGCGTAGGGGGTCAGCCGAGCGCGAGCCAGGCGACCGCGGCGAGCACGATGACGACCGCGACGATTCCGGCGATCAGCCCGGTCCTCGGTCCGGAGGAGACGGCGGCGGGCTGCTGCCGGCGCTGCGGCTCGCCCTCGTCGACGAAGGCGCGGAACATCTGGGTGCTGCCGGCCGGGTCGTAGGAGCCCTCGGGCCCCTGCGGTGCGTGGGGATTGTGTGCCATGTCGCAGGACCCTAGCGAACTCGGGCGAACGGCCCAACCCCTGGGCGCCGCCTCCCGATCCGCCTCCCGTGTGGCGCGGACCACACCGGCCCTTCTTTACCCCAGGCCCCACGGGTTTGACCAGTGCCCTACGCAGCCTTTTGTGTTCCTTTACTTATGCAAGCCTCATTTCGTTTGCCTGCAGCAACCAACGGCTTCTATGGTTGCCCTAAGCAACAAGATGACCGGTGAGATTGTCTGGGGGTCCCGTGGCCGCACGGAGTCAGTACGAAGAACTGGCCCGGCAACTGAGCGCCATCGGAGCCGTCAAGAGGGGTCTCGCCCGCATCCTGCCCGCCGAGTGCCCCGGCGGCTCCGCCGCCGTGCTGACTCTGCTGAGCCGGCACGGGGAGATGCGGATCAGCCGGCTGGCCGAGCTTCTCGCGGTCGACATGTCAGTAACCAGCCGACACGTCGCCCACGTGGCGGAACGAGGCTGGATCGAACGGTTCCCGGACCCGGTGGACAAGCGCTCCCGCATCCTGCGGCTGACCCCCGCGGGGGACGGGGTGCTCGACGACCTCTACCGCCGGTCGACCGAGATGTTCGCCTGCCACCTCCATGACTGGTCCGACGACGAGGTCGGGCAGCTCAACGCGTTGCTGGCCCGGCTGCGCGACAGCTTCTCCTGTCGCGGCACCGGAGGGTGCGCCCCCGGCAGGCACAGCGGCGACTGCCGCTCCCGCCGGACCGACACCCACAACGATTCGTACACCCGTACACCCGTGTAAACAGAAGCAAAGAGAAGGACTTAAATGGCTACGACCACACCAACCGGTGTGCGGGGCGGCCACGCCAAGCACGGAGGTCACGACGCCTCCGACGGCACGCCGATGACACACCGGCAGATCATGGAGGCGCTGACCGGGCTGCTGCTCGGCATGTTCGTCGCGATCCTGTCGTCCACCGTCGTCTCCAACGCCCTGCCGGAGATCATCTCCGACCTGGGCGGCGGTCAGAGCGCCTACACCTGGGTCGTCACGGCCTCGCTGCTGGCGATGACGGCGACCACCCCGCTGTGGGGCAAGCTCGCCGACCTGTTCAGCAAGAAGCTGCTGGTCCAGATAGCCCTGGTCATCTACGTCGGCGGCTCGGTCGTCGCCGGGCTCTCGACCAGCGCCGGGATGCTGATCGTCTGCCGTGTGGTGCAGGGCATCGGCGTCGGCGGTCTCTCCGCCCTCGCCCAGATCGTGATGGCCGCCATGATCTCCCCGCGCGAGCGCGGCCGTTACAGCGGCTACCTCGGTGCGGTCTTCGCCGTCGCCACCGTCGGCGGCCCGCTGCTCGGCGGCGTCATCACCGACACCAGCTGGATGGGCTGGCGCTGGTGCTTCTACGTGGGTGTGCCGTTCGCGGTCATCGCCCTGATCGTGCTCCAGAAGACCCTGAAGCTCCCGGTCGTCAAGCGTGACGTCAAGGTCGACTGGACCGGCGCCCTCTTCATCAGCGCCGCCGTCTCGCTGCTGCTCCTGTGGGTGACGTTCGCGGGCGACAAGTACGACTGGATGTCCTGGCAGACCGGCGTGATGCTCGCCGGCTCCGTGATCCTCGCGCTGCTCTTCGTCTTCACCGAGTCCCGCGCCAGCGAGCCGATCATCCCGCTGCGGCTCTTCCGCAACCGGACCATCACGCTCGCCTCGCTCGCCTCGCTGTTCGTCGGCATCGCGATGTTCGCCGGCACCGTCTTCTTCAGCCAGTACTTCCAGCTGGCGCGCGACAAGTCGCCGACGATGTCCGGTGTCATGACCATCCCGATGATCAGCGGCCTGTTCCTCTCCTCGACGATCTCCGGTCAGATCATCACCAAGACCGGACGGTGGAAGGCCTGGCTGGTCAGCGGTGGCTTCCTGGTCACCGCCGGGCTCGGCCTGCTCGGCACGATCCGCTACGACACGACGTACTGGCACATCGCGGTCTTCATGTTCGTGATGGGTCTCGGCATCGGCATGATGATGCAGAACCTGGTGCTCGCCACGCAGAACCAGGTGGACCCGTCCGACCTCGGTTCGGCCAGCTCCGTCGTCACCTTCTTCCGTTCCCTCGGTGGTGCGATCGGCGTCTCGGCGCTGGGCGCCGTCATGGCGAACCGCGTCTCCCACTACGTCAAGGACGGCCTGGCGGACCTCGGTCCCGAGGGCGCGGCCCTGGGCCACGGCGGCACCGGCGGCGGGGGCATCCCCGACCTGGACAAGCTGCCCGCCCCGTTCCGCACGGTCATGGAGTCCGCCTACGGGCACGGCGTCGGTGACGTCTTCCTGTACGCCGCTCCGGCCGCGCTGGTCGCCTTCCTGATCACGATCTTCATCAAGGAGGTCGCGCTCAAGTCGAGGGCCGGCAACGACGCCCCCGCGCGGGCCGAGGCGCCCGCCGAGGTCCCCGCCGGCACCGTCACCGAGGCGGTCGCCGAGGGCGCCGCCGGAGTCACCGCGGTCGACACCGCCGAGGCCGCGGTGGCCCCGGCCGACGCCCCGGTGGACTTCGCCACGGGCGGCACCCCCGTCCGCGGTGTGGTCCGCGGCGCCGAGGGCGCTCCCGTCGCCCGGGCCGCCGTCACGCTGATCTCGCTCGGCGGCCGGCAGCTGGGCATCGCCGCCGCGCAGGCCGACGGCAGCTACGCGCTGGACGCCCCGGGCGCCGGTTCGTACGTGCTGATCGCGTCCGCCGACGGCTTCCAGCCGCAGGCGTCCACCGTGGTCGTCGGCGACGAGCCGCTGGCGTACGACATCCTGCTCTCCGGTACGAGCGGCCTGGCCGGTACCGTGCGCGCCGCCGAGGGCGGCACGCCGGTGGCGGAGGCCATGGTCATCGTGACCGACGTACGCGGCGATGTGCTGGCCACCGGCAAGTCCGGTGAGACGGGCGACTTCGCCTTCGGCGAGCTGGTCCCCGGCGCGGTGACCGTCGCGGTCAACGCGGCCGGCTTCCGCCCGCTGGCCCTCCCGGTGGAGGTCGGCGGCCAGGGCGTCACCCGGGTCGAGGTCGCGCTGCAGGCCGGTGCGCTGGTCCAGGGCGTCGTGCGGGCCGGTGCGAGCCGGCGCCCGCTGCCGGACGCCCGGGTCACGCTGGTCGACGCGGCCGGCAACGTGGTCGCCACCTCGACGACCGGGGACGACGGGGCGTACGCCTTCGCCGACCTGGACGCGGGCGAGTACACGGTCATCGCGACCGGCTACCCGCCGGTCGCCGGCGCCCTGACCGTGGCCGGTCGCGGGGTCGACGGCCACGACATCGAGCTCGTCCACCCGGGCGAGTGACCCCAGCGGGCCGGGGTGGACCCCGGGCCCGCGGCAAGACCCCTGGCGGGGGCGGCGTTCTTCGAGCGGAGGCGCCGCACCGGCCGGTGGAAATGGGCCCCGGCGGCGGGGACGGCAGGCAGGGGACGGCCTGCCGTCCCCGCCCCGGGGCCCGACTCATTGAGTGACCGGTCCGGTGAACGGGCGGGTCATGAGCAAGGAGAGAGAACGGGATGGGACTTCGCGCACAGGTACGGACGCGGGACGGCTGGGCCGTCCAGCACGCGGTCGTGACGGTCACCGACATGACCGGCACGCAGGTGCTGCGGGCCGCCGCCGACGAGGACGGGACGGTACGAGCCGACACCCCGCTGTCGGCGGGCGCGTACACGGTGATCGTGACGGCGGTCGGGTACGCCCCCGCCGCCTCCACCGCCCTCGTCACGGCGAGCGGCACCGTCGAGGCCGGCACGGTGGTGCTGAACCGTCAGGGCGGCGTGGAGCTGCCGCCGCCGGGCACCTGGTCGCTGGACCCGGCGCACTCCTCGGTGGGCGCGGTCGCGCAGCACCTGGGGATCTCCAGCGTGCACGGCCGGTTCACCGAGTTCGGCGGGCGCATCGAGATCTCCGAGGACCTCCAGAGCTCCCGGGTCGAGGCGGTCATCGACGCCGCGAGCATCGACACCGGCAACGGCATGCGGGACAAGCACCTGCGCTCCCCCGACTTCCTGGACACCGACCGGTTCCCCGAGATCACCTACCGCTCCAGCGGGCTGACCCCGGCCGGGCCCGACCGCTGGACCGTGCACGGCGAGCTGACCATGCGCGGCGTGAAGCGGCCCGTCGACCTCGACCTGAGCTACCTGGGCACCGGACCCGACCCGTGGGGCGGGGTGCGCGCGGCGTTCCACGCGACGGCCGAACTGCGCCGCGAGGACTTCGCCATGAACTACAACCAGGTGGTCCAGGCGGGCATCTCGGCGATCGGCACCACGCTCCGCGTCGAGCTCGACATCCAGGCCGTGCAGGGCGCCTCCCTGCCCGCCGTCTGACGGCTCCTGGCCGTAGGGTCGGTTCCATGGCACCCGACATCGCGACCAACACCGCTGTGGACCTCGACGCACTGCTGGACTTCGTACGGCCCCGGCACCGGGCGATCCTGCTGACCACCCGGGCCGACGGCCGCCCCCAGGGCTCCCCGCTCACCTGCGGCGTCGACGACGCGGGCCGGATCGTCGTCTCCACGTATCCCGAGCGCGCCAAGACCCGCAACGCCAAGCGCGACGCGCGGGTCAGCGTGATCGTCCTTTCGGACGACTGGAACGGCCCATGGGTGCAGATCGACGGGTCCGCCGAGGTCATCGACGCGCCCGACTCGGTCGAGCCGCTGGTCGAGTACTTCCGGAACATCTCCGGCGAGCACCCCGACTGGGACGAGTACCGGGCGGCGATGGTGAAGCAGGGCAAGTCGATCATCCGGATCACTCCGGAGCGCTGGGGCCCGGTCGCCACCGGCGGCTTCCCCGCGCGCCTCGCCCCGTGATCTCCCCCGCCCTGCTCGACCGGGCCCGGATCGTCGCCGGGCCCGAGGTCGGCGACGCCGCCGTGCGGGGCCTGTCGCTGGCCACCGGGCGCCCCGTGGAGCGTGCCCGCCCCGACGGGCCCTTCGTGTACGTGGGTGCCTCGCTGCCCGACGCGCTGCGCGGGCCGGACCTGGTCTGGTTCCACAGCGTCAACGCCGGCACGGACGCCCTGCTGCGCGAACGGCCCTGGCCGGACCACGTGCTGCTGACCCGGACCGTGGGCCGGATGGGCGAGCGGATCGCGCAGTACGTGCTGGGCTGGGTGCTCGCCGAGTGCCAGTCGGTCCCGGAGTTCGCCGCCCAGCACGCCCGCGCCGAGTGGCGCCGCATCGACTCCGAACTCGTCGCCGGACAGACCGCCGTGGTGCACGGCGTCGGCCGCATCGGCTCCGCCGTCGCCGCCCTGCTGCGGGCCTGCTCCATCCGGACCGTGGCCGCCGCCCGCACCCCGCGCGCGGTGCCGCCCGGCTTCGACGCGGTGGTCCCGGCGGACGAACCGGTCGCCGCCCGCTGGGTGATCGCCGCGCTCCCGCTGACCGGGGCGACCACCGGCTACTTCGGGGCGGACCGGTTCGCCGCGATGGGCGGGGCGACCTTCCTCAACGTGGGGCGGGGCGCGACCGTGGACCTGGGGGCGCTGGAGGCGGCGCTGCGCTCCGGGGCGGTGGGGCGTGCGGTGCTCGACGTGCTGGCCGACGAGCCGGCCGCGCCCGGCCATCCGTGCTGGCGGCTGCCCCGTACGGTCGTCACCTCGCACTCCGCGGGCATCACGGCGGACGAGGACGTCGTCGCCGACTTCACCGCGTGCCTGCGGGAACTGACGGCGGGCCGGGTGCCGGCGCTCACCGTGGACACGGCCCGGGGCTACTGAGACCGTTCCGCGCGGGCCCGCTCGCGCATCGCCTCGATGCCGGCGATCAGCAGGTCCAGCGCGAAGGCGAAGTCCCGCTCACGCCTCTCCTCGATGGTGGCGCCGCCGCCCGCCGCCATCAGGTCCCACGAGTCCGCCGCGTACTCGTCGAGCCGGGGCTGCTCCTGGACCGCGGACATCGCCTGCCGGAGGTACTGGTCCTGGGTGAGCCCCGCCTCCGCGCTGCGCTGGGCGAACCGGCCCTCCACCGTGCCGAATCCGTACACGAACTGGAAGACCGCCGAGAGCGCGCCGCCGCGGCCCTCCGCGGGGAGGCCGGCCGCCCGGATCACGTCCTGGACGGTGTGGGTCACCAGCAGCGCGTGCGGGCCCAGGTTCAGGAACCTGCCCGCGAGCGGGGAGACCCAGGCGTGCCGGACGAGCAGCCCCCGGTAGGCGGAGGCCACCGCGCGCAGCCGGTCCTGCCAGGGCGCGTCGGCGGGCGGCGGCCCGATCTCGCGGTGGACCGCGTCCAGGGCCAGTTCCAGCAGGTCGTCCTTGGTGTCGACGTACCAGTACAGGGACATCGCCGTGACGTTCAGCCCGGCGGCGAGCCGGCGCATGGAGAACTTCGCCAGCCCCTCCGCGTCCAGCAGCCGGACCGAGGCGGCGGTGATCCGCTCCCGGTCGAGCCCGGCCGGCCGGTCCGCCCGCCGGGAGCGGGCGGGCGGCCGGGTGTTCAGCCACACGCTGGTCCGGACAGGGCTCTTCACGCGGTCGGCCGCGGACACCATGGCGCACTCCCTCGTCTCGCCGACGGGACGGACGGACCTGCTGCGGACCGCCTACCCCGAAAGCGGAGCCGTACGGTCCGGGGGTCCCGCCTGATGCTATGCCGCTGCCGGGGCCGGGCCGGCCCGGCCGGTCGTCCTGCTCGGCGCGATGCGGTGCCTCCCGCGTCCATGGAGGCCGGGTGGTTGGGGCGTACAAGCGTCTTCTCGTGGGTACGGTGCCGGTCGCCGCATCGGATACGACCTGCCCCGGAAGCTGGAGTGATATGTCACTGCGTCGTCGTACGGTGGAAGTCCTGGTAGCAGCAGGTTTGTTGGGGGCCGCGCTCGCGCCTCCGGCAACGGCCGCGGGGCACGGGCGGGCGCCCGGGCAGTCGGTGCCGCTGCGCGTCGCCACGTACAACATCCATGCCGGGTCCGGCACGGACAACGTCTTCGACCTCGACCGGCAGGTGGCCGTCCTGCGGGACCTGGACGCGGACGTGATCGGGCTCCAGGAGGTCGACGTCCACTGGGGCGGCCGCAGCGAGTGGCGCGACCTGGCGGCCGAGCTGGGCCGACGGCTGCGGATGCACGTCTCCTTCGCCCCGATCTACAGCCTCGACCCGGTGGCGGAGGGCGGGCCCCGGCGGGAGTTCGGCGTGGCCGTGCTGTCCCGGTACGAGATCGTGAGCGCCGAGAACCACGAGCTGACCCGGCTCTCCACACAGGACCCGAACCCGGTCCCGGCGCCCGCGCCCGGCTTCGGCGAGGTGGTGCTGAAGGTGCGCGGGCTGCCCGTCCACGTCTACGCCACGCACCTCGACTACCGGGGCGACCCGTCCGTCCGCATCGCCCAGGTCGCGGACACACGGCGGATCATGGCGGAGGACCAGGCGCACGAGCGGCGGCCGGTACGGCAGATCCTGCTCGGCGACTTCAACGCGCCCCCGGCCGCGCCGGAGCTGGCCCCGCTGTGGGAGGAGCTGACCGACATCGATCCGGGCGGCCCGACCTACCCGGCGCGGAACCCGGTGCAGCGGATCGACTACGTGGCCGTTTCGAAGGAGACGGTCCGGGTACGCGACGCGGCGGTGGCCGAGACGCTCGCCTCGGACCACCGCCCTGTCGTGGCCGACCTGTTGCTGCGGCGCTGAGCAGCCGAACCGTCAGCTGCTCGTCGTCGGCCGGGTCAGGTCGTAGAAGGTGGCGCTGCCCGCCGTCACCTCCTCGAAGTTCTTCTCCACCCAGGAGGAGATCTGCGCGGAGGTGCCGCTGCCGCCCATGCCGCTGCCCGGGACGAAGTAGTGGATGCGGCCGTCCTCGACGTACTTCTTGAACTGCGCGAGCGTCGGGGACGGGTCGCTTCCGTTGAAGCCGCCGATCGCCATCACGGGCTTCTCGGTGGCGAGTTGGTAGCTCGCTGCGTTCTGCGAGCCGATGGCGGCTGCCGCCCACGTGTAGTCGTCCGCGTTCGTCTCCAGGAGCTTCTCGGCCTCGGAGCCGACGGACGCGCCGTTGAGGAGACCTCCCATACCGCCGCCGGGGCCCCCGCCTTCGCCCATGCCGGGCGGAGTGCCGCGCTGCCGGCCGTTCTGGCCGCCGCCACCGTTCCACGTGGGCGCCTGGCCCTGGTTCCGGCCGGTTCCCTGGCCCGTTCCCTGGCCGGGCGGGGTGCCGGTGGGGGGCCGGCCCATGCCGTTGCCCTGCTGGTTGGCGCCCTGCCCGCCGGTCCCCTGGCCCGGGGGCTGCATGCCGCCTCCGCCGGGGCCGCCGCCCCGGCCGCCGCCGCCCGGTCCGCCCATCCCGCCGGAGGACGGGCCGGCCGTGACGATCGAGCCCTGGTGGCCGGTGTTCAGCGTGCTCACGGTGTACGCCGTCGGCCCGGCGAGCGACGCGGCGAATCCCAGCACCACCGTGGCCAGAGCCAGTCGCCGCCCCAGCCGGGCCGCGAGCAGCAGGCCGAGCGCCGCGACCAGCCCGGTGACGAGCACGGCGGTCCGCAGCCACGGCTGGTAGTCCGGCGTGCGGCCCAGCAGCACGTACGCCCAGTACGCCGTCACCGCGACCGTCGCGGCGAGCGCGGCGCCCGCCCACCAGCGGGCCCGCTCCTCCCACAGGACGGTGGCGCCCATGCCGATCAGCGCGGCGAGGTAGGGGGCCAGGGCCACCGTGTAGTACTGGTGGAAGATGCCGGCCATGAAGCTGAACACGGCCGCCGTCATCAGCAGCGAGCTGCCCCAGGCGAGGAACGCCGCCCGCGCGGTGTCCGTGCGCTTCCCCCGCCAGGTCAGCCAGACGCCGGCGGCGAGCAGGATCAGGGCGGCGGGCAGCAGCCAGGAGATCTGGGCGCCGATCTCGGAGTTGAACATCCGGCCGATGCCGGTCTCGCCCCACTGACCGCCACCGCCCCCGCCTCCGCCTCCGCCTCCGACGCTGCCGGTCTCCTCGCCGTTGATCCGACCGAGGCCGTTGTAGCCGAAGGTCAGCTCCAGGAACGAGTTGTTCTGTGAACCGCCGATGTACGGGCGCGAGGAGGCGGGCCACAGTTCGACGATCGCCACCCACCAGCCGCCCGCGACGACCATGGCGAGCGCGGAAAGCCCCAGCTGCCCGAACCTCCTGCGTACGGGGACGGGTGCGAACACCGCGTACAGCACCGCCAGCGGCGGCAGGATCAGGAACGCCTGGAGGGTCTTCGACAGGAACGCGAGCCCGACCGCGGCCCCCGCCCACACCAGCCACTTCGTGCGGCCGTGCTCCATCGCGCGCAGCACGCAGTAGACCGTGACGGTCATCAGCAGGGCGAGCAGCGCGTCCGGGTTGTTGAAGCGGAACATCAGCGCGGCGACGGGCGTCAGCGCGAACACCGCCATGGTGATCAGCCCGGCGGCGGCGCTGAACCGGCGGCGCACGGCCGCGTACAGCACTCCGGCCGTCGCCGCGCCCATCAGCACCTGCGGGGCCAGGATCGCCCAGGAGCTGAGCCCGAAGACCCGCACCGACAGGGCCATGGGCCACAGAGTGGCCGGGGGCTTGTCGACGGTGATGGCGTTGGCCGCGTCCAGCGAGCCGAAGAAGAAGGCCTTCCAGCTCCGGCTGCCTGCCTGCACGGCGGCGGAGTAGAAGGAGTTGGCGTAGCCGGAGGAGCTGAGGTTCCAGAGGTACGTCAGCGTGATGACCAGCAGCAGGGCGAGGAAGGCGGGCCGCACCCAGGGGGCGTCCCCCGGCCGGCCGCGCCAGACGCGGCGGGGCAGGGAAGCGGCGGCCCGTGCGTGCCCCGGGGGCGTGTCCGGCCGGGCCGGCGCGTAGGCGGGGTCGAGCGTGGTCATCGGGCGTTCCTCAGGTCGTGGGTGGTTTCGGCACCGGAGGGTGCGGGAACGGCGGCGGGGGGCGTGAGGGGGTGCGCGGCGTGCGCGGGGTCTGCCGGGGCGTGCGTGGGGTTTGCCTGGGCGGGGGCGGGGTTTGCCGTCCGCGGGTTTGCCCGGTCCCGGTCCGGGAAGACCCAGGCCCGGAACAGCAGGAACCGCAGCACCGTCGCCGCGAGGTTGGCCGCGATCAGCACGGCGAGTTCGGTGGTGTGCGAGGGCGAGCCGGACGCGGCGCCCAGGGCCGCCAGCGAACCGGCGGTCAGCGCGAGGCCGATGGCGAAGACCACGAGGCCCTGCGCCTGGTGACGGACGGCGCTGCCCCGGCCGCGCACCCCGAAGGTGAGCCTCCGGTTCGCCGACGTGTTGGCGACGGCCGAGACGAGCAGCGCGGCCCCGTTGGCGGGCTGGGGGCCGGTGCCGAGCCGGAAGAGGGAGTACAGGGCCAGGTAGAACAGGGTGGACAGGGCCCCCACGACACAGAACCCGACCAGCTGCCGGGCCAGTCCGCCCGGCACCCCGCCGATCGCCCGGTCGCGCGGGTCGTCGCCGAAGGGCCGGGCCAGCCGGTCCAGCGGCAGCGCGCCGACGGCCAGCGCCCGCCCCACCCGCCACACGCCCTTCAGGTCCTCGGTGGCGGTGCGCACGATGTGGACCGTGGAGTCGGGGTCGTCGACCCAGTCGACCGGCACCTCGTGGATGCGCAGCCCGGCCCGCTCGGCGAGCACCAGCATCTCGGTGTCGAAGAACCAGCCGGTGTCCTCGACCATCGGCAGCAGCCGCTGCGCGACCTCGCGGCGGATCGCCTTGAACCCGCACTGCGCGTCACTGAACCGGGCGGCCAGCGACGAGCGCAGGATGATGTTGTACGCCCGCGAGATGAACTCCCGCTTCGTCCCCCGCACCACCCGCGAACTGCGGGCGAGCCGCGAGCCGATGGCGAGGTCCGAGTGGCCCGAGATCAGCGGCGCCACCAGCGGGAGCAGCGCGTTGAGGTCGGTGGACAGGTCCACGTCCATGTACGCGAGGACCGGCGCGTCCGAGTGGGTCCAGACCGTACGCAGCGCCCGCCCGCGCCCCTTCTCCTCCAGCCGGAACGACCGCACCCCCGGCAGCGACCGCGCCAGCCGCTCCGCCACCTCGGGCGTCCGGTCGGTGCTCGCGTTGTCGGCGACGGTGATCCGGAAGGCGTACGGGAAGGTGCGCGCCAGATGATCGTGCAGCCGCAGCACGCACGGTTCGAGGTCCTTCTCCTCGTTGTAGACGGGCACCACCACATCGAGTACGGGAGCACCCGCCGCACCGCTCACGCCGGCCAGGAGGTGGTCCCGGGCCGGCAGGGTGCTCCAAGGAGTCTCAGTTCGCATGCCACCGACCGTCGCCGACCGGGCTGTCACGGGTGTGTGGTGAGGCTGTGGTCCACCTGTGAGTGGGCCCGCCCGCCGCCGTCAGCGGGTGCCGGCTCCGGCGCGAAGGGCTGTCCCGTCATCCCCGGCGGGGGCCGTCCGTCCCACCCCGGTCCGCCGGGAGACGCACCGCGAACACCGTCTCGCCCGGGACCGAGCGGACCTCCGTGACGCCGCCGTGCGCGGTCACCACGGCCTGGACGATCGCGAGGCCCAGGCCCGTCGAACCCGCGTGGCGGGAGCGGGAGGCGTCGCCCCGGGCGAAGCGCTCGAAGACGTGGGGCAGGAGGTCCGGGGGGATGCCGGGGCCGTCGTCCTGGACCTCCAGGGTGACCCAGGGGCCGGCCGGGTCGGCCAGCACGCGGGCGGTGACCGTGGTGCCCGGTGGGGTGTGGGTGCGGGCGTTGGCCAGGAGGTTGACCAGGACCTGATGGATGCGGGTGGGGTCGGCGCGGACCGTGGCGGGGGCGTCCGGGAGGTCCAGGCGCCACTGCCGGGCGGGTTCGGCGCGATCCGCCGCGCGGGCGTCGCTCACCGCGTCCACGACCAGCGGAGAGAGATCGGTGCTCTCGTGCGAGAGCGGGCGGCCCGCGTCCAGGCGGGCGAGCAGGAGCAGGTCCTCGACCATGCCCGTCATGCGCTGCGCCTCCGACTCGATGCGGCCGAGCGCGTGCCGGGTGTCCGGGCCGGGGTCCTCGCGGCCGCGCCGGGTGAGTTCGGCGTAGCCGCGTATCGAGGCGAGCGGGGTACGCAGTTCGTGGCTGGCGTCCGCGACGAACTGGCGCACGCGGGTTTCGCTGCGCTGCCGTGCGTCCAGGGCGGAGCCGACATGGCCCAGCATCCGGTTCAGCGCGGCACCGACCTGACCGACCTCGGTGCGCGGGTCCGCCTCGGCGTCCGGGACGCGTTCGAGGAGGGCCACCTCGCCGCTGTGCAGGGGGAGTTCGGAGACCCGGGTCGCGGTGGCGGCCACCCGGCGCAGGGGACGCAGGGCGACCCCGACCATCACCGCGCCCGCGATCCCGGCGGCGACGAGCCCGGCGCCGGTCACGCAGACCTCGACCAGGATCAGGGTGCTGAGCGCGCGGCTCACCTCGGTCGTGGGAATGCCGACCAGGACGGTCGCGCCGTCGCTCGCGGGCACCGCCCGCACCCGGTAGCCGCCCAGGCCGGGCAGGTCCACGTCGTGCGCGCGGTCGTCCGCCGTGACACCGGCCGCCTCCAGGGCGTCCTGCTGGGCGGCGGTCAGCGGTTCGGTGTTCTCGCCCGCGTCGAACCCGCCGCCCTTGACCACGGCCGAGCCGGTGATGCCGCCGTCCTCGACCAGCGCGCCGAACGTCTGCAGCGGCTGGCCGCCCATGCCGATGAAGCCGAGCGGATCGCGGTCCGGGGATTCCTTGGGGCCCCGGGGGGCGCCCGGCACCGGTGCGCCCGGCACCCGCCCGGCCCGGACCGCGATGTCCCGCAGCTGGTCGTCCAGCTTCCCGTACATGTAGCTGTGGAAGGCGATGGCCGTGACCGAGCCGATCACCGCGGCGACGACCGCGATCAGCGTCACCGCCGAGACCACCAGCCGGGTGCGCAGGGTCCACGGCCGTCCCGGGCGCCTACTCACCGGGTTTGATCAGGTATCCCGCGCCGCGCCGGGTGTGGATCATGGGCGTGCGGCCCGCGTCGATCTTCTTGCGCAGGTAGGAGATGTACAGCTCGACCACGTTGGCCTGGCCGCCGAAGTCGTAGTTCCAGACCCGGTCCAGGATCTGCGCCTTGCTGAGCACCCGGCGCGGGTTGCGCATCAGGAACCGCAGCAGCTCGAACTCGGTCGCCGTGAGGTGGATGTTCGCCCCGCCCCGGCTCACCTCGTGGCTGTCCTCGTCCAGCATCAGGTCGCCCACGACGAGCTGCGACTCGCCGCGCGCCGTCGCCGTGCCCGAGCGGCGGATCAGGCCGCGCAGCCGGGCCACGACCTCCTCCAGGCTGAACGGCTTGGTGACGTAGTCGTCGCCGCCCGCCGTGAGCCCGGCGATCCGGTCCTCCACGGAGTCCCGCGCGGTCAGGAACAGCACCGGCACGTCCGACAGTTCCCGGCGCAGCCTGCCGAGGAGGGTGAGCCCGTCCATGTCGGGCAGCATCACGTCGAGGATCACCGCGTCCGGCCGGAACTCGCGGGCCGCCCGCACGGCACCGGCGCCGTCACCGGCGCTGCGGACCTCCCAGCCCTCGTAGCGGAGCGCCATCGACAGCAGCTCCGTGAGCGAGTCCTCGTCGTCCACGACCAGGACCCGCACGGGGGTGCGGTCCGGCCTGAGCAGTTCGGTACGCCCCTGGGGCGAGGTCGTCGTCGTCATGCCTCAACCGTCCGGGGCCGCTCTGAGAGAGTCCTTGTCCGTTTCTGTGAATTCCCTGAGAAAGCCGGAGCGGATCCTCAGAGGCCGAACAGCGACTTCGCGTTGTCGTGGCAGACCGCCCGCAGCCAGTCGTCGCCGAGTCCCAGCCGTTCCAGGGCGTGCAGCTGGTGCGCGTACGGGTACGGGATGTTCGGGAAGTCCGTGCCCAGCAGGATACGGTCGCCGAGGTCCGCGAGGCGGCCGTGCTCCGCCTTCGGGAACGGCGTGAAGCCCTCCGTGAAGTCGGTGAACGCCATCGTCGTGTCGAGCCGGACCTCCGGGTACGTCTCCGCGAGGCTCAGGAACTCCGGGTACTCCGGCATGCCCATGTGCGCCACGATCAGCGGCAGCCGGGGGTGCCGGGCCAGGACGCGGGCGACCGGGTCCGGGCCGGTGTGCTTGCCGGGGGCCGGGCCTGAGCCGCAGTGCGTCACGACCGGGACGCCCGCCTCCGCGAGGAGGCCCCAGACCGGGTCGAGCAGGGGATCGGCGGGATCGTACGCGCCGACCTGGAGGTGCGCCTTGAAGACCCGGGCCCCGGCCTCGACGGCCTCCCGCACGTAGCGCTCGGCGTCCGGTTCGGGGAAGAAGGTCGCGGTGTGCAGGCAGTCGGGGGTGCGGGCGGCGAAGTCCGCCGCCCAGCCGTTCAGCCAGGCGGCCATGGACGGCTTGTGCGGGTAGACCATCGATGTGAAGCGGAGGACCCCGAACGAGCGGAGCAGGGCGAGCCGTTCGTCCTCCTCGTGCCGGTAGGTGATCGGCCACTCCATGCCGGTCAGCGGGCCCGCCGAGTCGAAGTACGCCCAGACCTTGCGCAGCACCCGCTCCGGCATGAAGTGCGTGTGGACGTCGATGAGTCCGGGCAGCCCGAGCCGCTGCCACAACCGCACCACGTCGTCGTGATCGTCACCCATACGGCCGACCTTCTCAGAACAGCCCGTCCTGCGCGGCGCCGCCCCCCACCGCGACGGTCGGCACGCCCACCCCGGCGGCGCCCGCACCGGCCGCCGCCAGCGTCCATCCGGTCATCAGCCGCGTGTCGACGATGACGAGGCCCTGCGCGCCCGTGTCCAGGTGCAGGTCGGGGCCGGCCGCCGCGACCAGCCGGCCGGCGACCGTGCCGCCGTCGGTCAGGCCGGTCACCGCCCGGACCGGCCCGGGGCCGGACACCGCTCCCAGCCCGAACACCCCCGCATGGTCCACCGCCACGAACGGCAGCCGCTCCAGCGACTCCGGCCCGCCGCCCTCCAGGCCCGCCGCCTTCCCGTACAGCTCCGCCAGCTCGGCGGCCCGGAGCGCCGGTTCCGGCAGGTCCGCCCGCACCGCCCGCTTGCGCGCGTACGGAATGCGGTCCGGGACCCCGAGCGCCGCCCGCAGCACCTCCTCGGCCCGGCGCGCCGCCATCAGCGGGCCGCGCCCCAGCCAGCTGAAGACCACCGCACCCTGCTCCCGCAGCCGGGCCGCGCCCCGCTCCTCGGCGGTGATCCCGACCTTCACCATCCCCGGCCCGAACCACGCCAGGTACACCCGGTACGTGCGCGGGTCGTCCGGGATCGTGTCGGCGGCCACCGAGTGCGCCCGGTCGAGCCGGCCGCACTCGGGGCAGCGCCCGCCCGTGCTCCGCGCCGGGACCACGGCACCCACCGGGCAGGCGTTGCCCCGGGCCCCGGAGCAGCGCCGCTCGCCGGCCGCCCGGAAGCCGAACTCCGTCCCGTACGCCAGGGGGCTCGCCCGCGTCCGACTCCCCTTGCGCCAGCCGAGCGCGGGGCCGGCGGATTCCTCGGGCCAGCGGAGGCCGGTGCACTGCCAGTCCATGCGGGCACCTTACGGCCGGGCGCCGGCGACGGGCCCGGGGCTAGGATTCCGGCATGGACCCGACCGTGCAGGACGTGGACCGGTTCGAGGCGGCCAGGCCCCGGCTGGAGGCCATCGCCTACCGCCTCCTCGGATCGGCGAGCGAGGCCGAGGACGCCGTGCAGGACACGTACCTGCGCTGGCAGGCCGCCGACACCGGGCGGATCGAGGTTCCCGAGGCGTGGCTGACGAAGGTCCTCACCAACCTCTGCCTCAACCGGCTCACCTCCGCCCGGGCCCGCCGCGAGACGTACGTGGGCGCGTGGCTGCCCGAACCGCTGCTCGCCGGGGACCCCATGCTCGGGCCCGCCGACACCGTGGAGCAGCGCGAGTCGGTCTCGTACGCCGTGCTCACGCTCATGGAGCGGCTGACGCCGGGCGAGCGGGCGGTCTACGTGCTGCGCGAGGCGTTCGGCTATCCGCACCGGGAGATCGCGGAGATCCTGGACCTCGGCGAGTCCGCCGTGCAGCAGGTCCACCACCGGGCGAAGAAGCACATCGCGGACGGCAGGACGCGCACCGAGGTCGACGAGGCCGCCGCCCGCCGGGTCGTCGAGGAGTTCCTGCTCGCCGCCGCAGGCGGCCGGACCGAACCGCTCGTGGAGCTGCTGACCTCGGACGTGTTCTCCCTCGGGGACGGCGGCGGGAAGGTGCCCGCCCGCGCCAAGGCGTTCGAGGGCGCGAAGGCCGTCGCGACGTTCATGCGCGGCCTGCTCAAGCCGGGCAGGGCGAAGACCGCGGTCACCGGCGGTCCCGCCGAGCTGCACATGACGCACGCCAACGGCTCCACCGCCGTCCTCGCGGTCGTCGGCGACCGGGTCATCGGCGTGATGTGCGTGGAGGTCACCCCCGAGGGCATCGCCTCGTTCCGCAACCAGGTCAACCCGGACAAGCTGGAGCGGGCGACCCGGCGGTGGGCGGCCATGGAGCACGGAAAGCCGCTGCTCACAGCGTTCTGAGCAGGCAGTGACCCACGTCACACGAGGTTCCTGTCAGGAAATCGCGGGCCGTCCGGTTCAAGGGGCGAGACACCACCCCGCAGGGGCGGACCCGCGCGAGACAGGAGCAGGCACATGCAGCAGCACCGCATCATCGTCCTCGGAGCCGGATACGCCGGAGCCGTCGCCGCGGGCCGCGTCGCCAGGCGGCTGCGCCGCGAGGACGTCACCGTCACCCTCGTCAACGCGGAGCCCGACTTCGTCGAGCGCGTCCGCATGCACCAGCTCGCGGCGGGCCAGGACCTCACGCCCCGCCCCTTCTCCGAGATGTTCGCCGGCACCGGGGTGGAGCCGAGGGTCGGCCGGGTCACCGCCGTGGACGTCGACCGCAAGGCCGTCACCGTCCAGGGCGTGGACGGGCCGGAGGAGCTGGCGTACGACACCCTCGTCCACGCCCTCGGCAGCACCTGGGACACCCGGGGCGTCCCCGGCGCCGCCGAGCACGCCCACGAGATCGCGAGCCGTCCCGGCGCGCTCCGGCTGCGCGACCGGCTGGCCGCCCTCGCGCCCGGGCAGTCCGTGCTCGTCGTCGGCGGCGGGCTGACCGGTCTGGAGGCGGCGACCGAGTTCGCGGAGGCCCGCCCGGATCTCGACATCGCCCTCGTGGCACGCGGCGGGCTCGGTGACTGGCTCTCGCCCGCCGGCCGCCGGCACGTCCGCAAGGTCTTCGACCGGCTCGGGATCACCGTCCACGAGCACACCGCCGTCGCGGAGGTCGGCGCCGCTCACGTCACCACGGCCGAGGGCACCTCGCTCCCGGCGGCGGTCACCGTCTGGACGGCGGGCTTCGCGGTCCACCCGCTCGCGGCGGCCACCGCCCTGCGGACCTCCGGCGACGGGCGGATCGTCGTCGACGCGACCATGCGCTCGGTCTCGCACCCCGACGTGTACGCCATCGGTGACGCGGCCCTCGTCGCGGGCCCCGGCGGCAAGCCGCTGCGGATGTCCTGCGCCTCGGGCGTCCCCACCGCCTGGCAGGCCGCCGACGCGATCGCGGCCCGCCTCACCGGCACCAAGGTCCCGTCCACGCCGCTGCGTTACTTCAACCAGTGCGTCTCGCTGGGCCGCAAGGACGGCCTGATCCAGTACGTCACCGCCGACGACCGCGCGGTCCGGGCGGCGCTGACGGGCCGGATCGCCGCCGTCTACAAGGAGCTGGTCTGCAAGGGTGCCGCCTGGGGCGTCGCCCATCCGACCGCCGGTCTCCTGATCCGCCGCCGCCCGGTCGTGGCGCGGCAGGACGGAGTGGCGGCGCCGGTGGTGGCCGGGCGGGGGTGACCGGGGAGGCGACCGGGGGGCCTCACAGCAGCCGCTCCGGAAGCGGCCCCGCGCTCGGTGTCCGGGCGCGGGGCCCGTCCGGGGTGACGTACTCGACGTCGCCCAGGGGGTCGGCCGTCACCTCGCCGACCACGGCTGCGTGGCGGCCCTCGGGGCGGGCGTGGAGGGCGGCGAGCACGGCGGCCGTGCGGTCCGCCGGGACGAACAGGCACAGGCAGCCCGCGCAGGCCGCGTCCAGCGGGGCGAGTCCCCGGGTCGCCAGCGCCACCCGGGCCTCGTAGCGCACGGGCAGCGCGGACTCGTCCACGCACAGGGTCAGGCCCCGGGCCGCGGCGCTCAGGCGCAGGGCCTCCGCGAGGCCGCCCGCGGCCACGGGGCGGGCGTGGTGGAGGTCGGCGCGGACCTCGCGCAGGAGGCCGGTGAGGGGGGCGCAGTCGCTGGGGACGTGGTGCTCGTAGCCGAGGCCGTCGCGCAGGGAGACCAGGTGGGCGGCGTGGTCGCCGAGGGGGCCCGTCACCACGATGCGGTCGCCGGGGCGGACGCGGTCCGGGCCGAGCGCGGGCCCGCCGCGCTCCCCGAAGGCGGTGGCGGTGACGTAGACCCGGTCGGCCTCGCCGGCGCGCACGACCTGGGTGTCGACGGCGGCGACGGTGACCCCGGCCTCGGCGGCGGCGTCGCGGACCGAGGCGGTGAGCCGGTGGACCAGGTCGAGCGGGAGACCGGCCTCCAGCACGATGCCGAGGGCCAGGTGGCGGGGGTCGGCGCCGGTGGCCGCGAGGTCGTTGACGGCACCGCAGACGGCGACCCGGCCGACGTCCCCGTTGCCGAAGAACGGCGGATCGACGACGTAGGTGCCCGCCCGGACGGCGACGTCGGGCTCCCGCGGGGCCAGGGCCCGGGTGATCAGTTCGCGCACCTCCGGGCCGAAGCCGACCTGGGCCGTGTACCGGTCCCGCGTGTACGTCGGCAAAGCCGCCCCCCGATGCGCTCCGTCATGACCGTGCCCATCATGCTGCGAGGGTGCGGCGGTGCCTACCCGTGTCGTCGGTAGGGGTAAACAACTGTTCCTATTTCTTTCAGTAGTTGTGCGGTGTTATCTGTGAATATGCCGATGTGGTGAAGGTGTGTAGTGGTTGCCGCTGCCCCGGCGGGGTGAGTGCGTGAAGAAGTTCGTGCCGCAGCCGGGCTTCACCGTGTCCGCGCACAGGCTGGCTCTGGACCCGGGTGCTGCGGCTGTGGCCCGGTTGCACTCGCATGCGGGTGCGGCGCGGGCCGCGTACAACTGGGCGGTCGCTCATGTCACCGCGGGGTGGTGGGAGGAGAACTCCAAGGAGGCCTACAACACCGGTCTCGGCAACGCGTCGGCCGCGTTCGACAACTACGCGAAGTCCAGGAACGGGAAACGCAGGGGTGCGCGGGTGGGTGTGCCGCGTTTCAAGTCGAAACGGAAGGCCCGTGCGGCGTGCCGGTTCACGACCGGGGCGATCCGTATCGAGGCGGACGGCAGGCACCTCACCCTGCCCCGGATCGGCACGATCCGCCTCCATGAGCCGCGTCCCGACCTGCGTGCCCGGATCGACGCAGGTCACCTGCGGATCCTGTCCGCGACGGTGCGTCTGGACCGGGGGCGCTGGTTCGTCTCCTTCCAGGTCGAACAGCGAAACGAACTGGTACGGGTCGCGCGCCCGGACGCTGGGGTCGGGATCGACCTGGGCATCAAAACCCTCGCCGTCCTCGCCGACAGCGACGGCGCCGTGACCGGGGTGCCCAACCCGCGCCACCTCGACCGCGCGCAGAAGCAGTTGCGCCGGGCCGGCCGTGTCGTCTCACGCCGCCGGGGCCCCGACCGGCGCACCGGACAGAAGCCCTCGCGTCGGTGGGAGAAGGCGAACCGGGCCCGGAACAAGGTGCATCACCGGGTGGCGAACCTGCGCGAGGACTCCCTCCACAAGCTGACCACCCGCCTCACCGCCGAGTACGGCACCCTCGTGGTCGAAGACCTGAACGTAGCCGGGATGGGCCGCAACCGGCGGCTGTCCCGCCGGGTCGCGGACGCCGCGTTCGGCGAGATCCGCCGCCAGCTCACCTACAAGCCCCGCCGGCACGGCACACGGCTGGTCGTGGCCGACCGGTGGCTCCCCTCCTCGAAGACCTGCTCGCGCTGTGGTGCGGTGAAAGCCAAACTGCCCCTGCACGTGCGTGTCTTCGAGTGTGACGCCTGCGGGCTCGTCCTGGACCGGGACGAGAACGCCGGACACAACCTGCTCGCCCTCGCGAACCGCACCACCCGCACCACCCGCAGTACAGGTACCGGAGTGGCCGGAGACCTGGACCCCACCGTCGTGGTGGGGTCGAAGCCCCGTGGAGCCGACCGCAAGACCCGCACCACCCTTCCCCAAGCTCTCAACTTCGTTCGAGCAGGGGAGACCCCATCCGGCCACCCGGCCGGGACGGGGCGGGCAGGTGGCACAATCCCCGGCCCCAGAGCCGGGACAGAAACGGGAGACCGTCAACAGGACACCAGAACGCAACTCGCACTCTGGTGACACCGTCACGGACCGTTCCGGCAGAAACGCCGGAATTGCTGAGATCCACTGATATTCAAAGCAACGGGATTCGCTAGGGGCGGTCGTACGCGCGCAGGAGGAGGACCGCCGCGACGGCGGCCAGGGCGGGGAGGGCGCCGAAGCCGGCCAGGATGCCGACACGGGCCGTGAGGGACTGTCCGGCGGCGTCACCGGTGCCTGAGGAGACGTATCCGGTGAGCTGGAGGACCAGGCCGTAGAGGAACGGGCCGACGGCCACGCCCAGGCCCTCGGCGGTCGTGAACACCCCGGAGAGCACGCCCCCTTGGTGGCGGCCGGTCCGGGCCGTGTCGCGGGCGATGCAGTCCGGCAGCATCGCGTACAGGAAGAGCAGCTGGCCGGCGTGGCCGGTGCCGGCCAGGGCCATCGTGACCAGCACCGCGCCCTGCGGCAGGAGCGGCGAGGCCAGGAAGAGCAGGCAGCCGGCGGTGAACAGCGCGGAGGCCAGGGCGTATCCGCGCGGGCCGCGCAGCCGGGACCACAGCGGCATGGTCAGCAGGTTCGGCGCGACGAACGCGGCCACCAGCGGGCCGACCCCGGAGGAGTCGTGCAGCACGTGGTCGGCGAAGTACGGGGCGCCCGCGAGGAGGACGCCGGTGGCGACGGACTGGAGGACCACGCAGCGCAGCAGCGCCATGAAGGGCGGGTTGGCGCGGGCGGCGGCGAACTGTTCGCGGAGGGTGGGCTGGGCCGCGTCGGCGGGTGCGGTGCTCTTCGCCGCACGGGCCCCGGCTCCCGGCGTACGGGCTCCTGCTTCCGGCGTACGGGCTCCTGCTTCCGGCGTACGGGCCCCGGTTCCCGGCGTACGGCCTCCGGCTCCCGGCGTACGCGTGCCCGCGAAGACCCACACCGCGCCCACCGCCACCACCACCGCGCCGAACGCCCCGGCCCAGCGGTGGCCCGGCAGGCCGCCGCCCCCCGCGTCCACCAGCGCGGGCGCGGCCGCCCCCGTCACCAGGGCCGCCACGCCGATGACCGCGACCCGGCCCGCCACCAGGCGCATCCGGTCCTCCTCGCGGTCCGCGAGCTCGGCGGGCATGGCGGCGTACGGGACCTGGAAGAAGGCGAAGGCGGTCGCGGTGAGCAGGTAACCGGCGGCGGTGAACCAGGCTCCGGCCGAGCCGGGCAGCGGGCCCGCGAAGGTCAGGGCGAAGCCCAGCGCCATGACGAGCCCGCCCACCAGCACGTACGGGCGGCGGGAGCCCCAGCGGGTGCGCGTACGGTCGCTGGCGCGGCCCACGAACGGGTTGAGGACGACGTCCCACGCCTTCGGCAGGAAGACGACCGCCCCGGCCAGCGCGGCACCGACCCCGAGCGTGTCGGTGAGGTACGGGAGCAGGAGGAGACCCGGGAGCGTGGTGAACGTGCCCGTGACGAGCGACCCCGAGGCGTAGCCGAACCGCACGCGGCGGGTCGGCCCGCCGGTGCGCGCGGGTACGGACGGGGCGGAACGGTCGCCGCCGGTGTCGGTGATGGCCATCGCGGTGCCTCCCTGGAAAGCCCCGCCGAGGGCGCGGGGGATGTCCCTCGGCGGGGCTGTCGGGGCACAGCATCGCCCAGCGACCATGGATGCCGCTTAAGTACGGCTCCTCCCCGAACGCACCTTCCTGCCATGCATTTTGTGGCCACCGGCGGCAGGTGGCCGGGGCTTGCCGAGGGCTTCACCATGTGCTGAGAGAAGGGGAGGGACATGACAGTCGACAACCGCACGGCCTCGGCTCCCGCCATCCACGGACCGGTGACGGCGGGGAGCGCGGGGATCGCCCAGCACCTGATCCACCGCCCGGCCGCCCGGTCCTACTACGGTCTGGACGCGCCGAGTCTGGGCGAGGAGTACTTCACTCTCGTCGGCGACACCCCCGTGGCCCATCCGCTCTTCAACGACGGCCCCGGCCGCTTCCACGACCTCCAGATCGCCACCGCGGGCGTGCGCGACGTCGGCGAGCTCGTCGGCCACCGCTACTTCGGCGTGCCCGAGGACCGCCCCGGCCTCTTCTACCGCTTCTCGCTCGACCTCACGGATCTCTCCGCCTGGCGCGCGAACCCGGCCGGCGGCCGGGGCGTGGTGATGGAGACGCAGATCAGGGCCCGGCCCGCGAACGTGGTCGCCGATGTGCCGCGCGGACTCGACTTCCACCTCGACGTGCGGATCGACGGGCGGCCGTGCGCCGTCGGGTCGGCCGGGATGGTCTTCCTGATGCCGAAGCTGTACCGCAAGCACGTCGCGCACGCCCGGCAGGCGATGCGCGCCGTGCCCGAGCTGAACGACACCCCCGACGCCCCGCCGCGCCCGGCCGGCGCCGCCGAGGTGAGCCGGTGCGCCGGGGAGAACGTGGTGATCAGCGAGCCCGTGGACGCCTCGCGCGGCCGGATCAGCACCTGGGTGCTGTCCGCGCCGGTCAGCCCGGTGTTCGACGTGACGGACGGGCGGCAGCAGGGGCAGTTCTCCGGGCTGCACCTGCTGGAGTCGCTGCGCCAGAGCTCGCTGCTCACCGCCGCCCGCGCCCACGGCCTGGACCCGGAGCGCAGCACCCTGGGCGCCTGCGAGGTGCACTTCCGGGGGCAGGCGGAGCGCGCGCTGCCGCTGCGCTGCGTGGCGGTGGCCGGTCCGCTGGGCCGGGACGCCGAGGGCCGGCCCTCGGTGCCGGTGACCCTGACCCTGACGCAGCAGCGGTGGGCGGTCGCCGAGGCCCGCACCTGCGTGGTCCAGGACTACTGACCGGTGGACGCGGTGCGTTTCGGCATCCTGGGCCCCCTGGAGGTCAGCGGCGGCGCGCCGGCGGCCGCCAAGCTGCGGGGTGTCCTCGGGACGCTGCTGGTCCGCGCGAACGAGGTCGTGTCGGTGGACGGCCTCATCGACGAGCTGTGGCCCGACTCCCCGCCGCGCACCGCCCCCACCACCCTCCAGGTGTACGTGTCCCACCTGCGCAAGGCCCTGCGCACCGCCGACCCGCACCACGGCCGGGAGACGCTGCTCACCCGCCGCCCCGGCTACCTGGTGCGGGTCACCCCGGACGAGCTCGACAGCACGGCCTTCCTCGATCTGTCCCGGCGCGGCCACCGGGCCCTGCACGACGGGGACTTCGCCGCCGCCGCGGATCTCCAGCGCCGGGCGCTCGCCCTGTGGCGGGGGCCGCTGCTCTCGGACATCCCGCACGGGCCGCTCCTGGAGGGCGCCGCCGTCCGCATGGACGAGGCCCGCACCACGGCGCTCGACGAGCGCGTCCGGGCCGAGCTGCACCTCGGCATGCACCGCGAACTCGTCCCCGAACTGCACGAACTGGCGGCGGAGTACCCGCTGCGCGAGGAGTTCCACGCGCATCTGATGGTGGCGCTGTACCGGTGCGGGCGGCAGGCCGAGGCGCTGCGGGTGTTCACGCTGCTGCGGCAGACCCTGGTGGACGAGCTGGGCATCGAACCCGGCCCGAGGTCCCGCCGGCTCCAGCGGCTCATCCTGGAGGGCGACCCCGGCCTGGCCCGCCCCGAACCGGCCCCGGCCGTGAGCCCGGGGGCCGGTGGCGGCGGCGGTGGCGACCGCCCGCTGCCCGCTCCCGACCCGTCGTTCGTGGGCCGTACGGGGGAACTCGCCGCGCTCGAAGGCCTGTTGCGGTCCTGCACCGGGGGCGGGGTGATCGCCGTGACGGGAATGCCGGGGGCCGGGAAGTCGGCCCTGGCGGTCGAGGCCGCGCACCGGGCCGCCGACGCGTTCCCCGGCGGGCTGCGCCTGCTGGATCCGCACGACGGCGGACGCCCGCCGCGCCCCGCCCCCGCGCGGGGGGCGCTGCTGGTGGTGGACGGGGTGGCCTCGGAGGCCGACGTACGGCCGCTGCTGCCGCTCGGGTACACCCTGCTGCTCACCGCCCGCCGGGTGCCGGCCGGGCTGCCGGGGCTGCGGACGCTGCTTCTCGGACCGTGGCGCCCGGAGGAGACCCGGCAGCTGGCGCGGCTGTTCGACGGGCACCGCGAGGACGGCCCGATGACCGCGGACAGGACCGGTGAGATCGCCGAACTGTGCGGGCGGCTGCCGCTCGCCGTGCGGGCCGCCGCCGCCCAGCTCGCCGCCCGGCCGCACTGGACGCCCGCCACGCTCGTCGACCGGCTGCGCGCGGAGGACGGCCGGCTCGACGCGCTGCGCACCGGCGACATGGACGTACGGGCCCGGCTGCTGGCGGCGTACGAGGCCTGCGACGACGGGCGGCGCCGGCAGTTCCGGCTGCTGTCCCTGCTGCCGCCGGGCCCCTTCGACGCCTCGCGGGCGGCCGTCGCCCTGGACCTCACCGAGGCCCGGGCGCTCGCCGCGCTGGAAGGGCTGGCCGACGACCGGCTGGTGGAGGCGGACCGGGACGCGTGGCGGCTGCCGGAGCTGCTGCGGCTGCTCGCCGCCGAACGGCTGGCCGACGAGGAGGACGGGGGATCCGTCCGGGCCGCCGTGCGGCGCGTGTGCCTGGCGTACGCGCCGGGCGCGGCGGGGCCCCGGCGCGCGACGGACCCGGACGCGCCGGCGCTCGCCCGGCTGGCCCGGTCCGCGTACGACGCGGGGCTGTGGGAGCTGACCGTACGCCTGACGGACGGGCTCGCCCGGTGCGCGCGGCCCGACGCGGAGGCCGAGGAGGCGTGCTACGCGCTGGCCCTGGACGCCGCGCGGAGGTGCGCGGACCGGTCCGCCGAGGCCCGGATGCTGCGGCTCCGCGCCGAACTCGCCTGGCGCTACCGGCGCTTCGAGTACGCCCGGAAGCTGTGGGGGCGGGCGCTGGTACTGGCCCGGGAGTGCGGTGACGAGGAGGAGGCGGGGCAGGCGCTGGTCGGTCTGGCCGAACTCCTGCTGGACGGCGGTGCGGCCGGGGAGGCGGCGGAGCTGCTGGAACCGGTGCTGGCCGCGCCCGGCCGGGCCAGGGGCCGCTACGAGGCGGCGCGGGTGCGGGCGCTGGTGGCGCTGGCCCAGGAGGGACCGGAGGCCGCCCGGGTCTGGTTCGACGAGTGCCTGACGCTGGCGGGGGCGCTGGACGACCCCGCGCTGCGGATGTACGCACGGCGCTCGCTGCGGGCCCTGGACGCGGGCACCGACGCGTCGGGGGCGGGTTTCGGGGCGGTGGAGATACGGCCGGGGCTCTGGCGGATTCATCAGGGCGGCCCGTTCGCCGGGGCGTCCCGCACGGTGGGGGAACCATGTCGGTAGCGCTCGGCCCGGACACGGAACTGGTCGGCAGGGAGACCGAGACCGCCGCCCTGCGGGAACGCCTGCTCTCCCCCGGGGTGCGGCTGGTCACGCTGACCGGGCGGGCCGGCGTCGGCAAGACCCGCCTCGCCCGGCAGGCCGTACGGGAACTCGGCGGTGCGTTCGCCCACGTGGAGGCCGTCGACGCGACGGTCCCGGGCGCGCTGCGGGGGCTCGGGCCGGCGTTGCCCGGGGACACCGCCGGCCGCCGCGTCCTGCTGCTGCTCGACGGCTGCGACCACGAGGCCCGGGAGCCCGCCGCCGAGGCCGCCGTGGCCCTGGCCGGCGACCCGCGCGTGGTGGTGCTGGTCACCGCCGTGGAGCCGCTCGGGGTGTACGGGGAGCAGCTGCTGCCCCTCGGCCCGCTGCCCGTGCCCGGTGAGGACGACGGTGAGGAACCGCACGCCGTGGCGTCCGTGGCGTCCGTGGCGCTGTTCGTGCGGCGGGCCCGGGACGCCGATCCGTCGTTCGCGCTGACCCTGGAGAACAGCGCGGCCGTGGCGGAGATCTGCACCCTGCTCGGCGGTCTGCCCCTCGCGCTCGAACTCGCCGCCCTGCGGCTGCGGTTGCTGCCCCCGCACCTGCTGGCGGCCCGGCTGCGCGGACGTACGACCGTGCTGGCGGGCGGCCCGGTGAACGCGCCCGCCCGGCACCGCTCGCTCACCGCGCTCGCCGAGTGGAGCTGCCACGGCCTGGAACCGGCGGCCCTCGCTCTGCTGGAACGGCTCGCGGTGTACGAGCCGGGCTTCGGGCTCGCCGCCGCCGGGCTCGCCGACGAGGAGGGCCTCGAACCCCTGATGGACCGGGGGCTGCTCACCGTCGTCGGTGAGGAGCGGGACGGGCTGCGGCTCGCGGTGCCCGAGCCCGTACGGTCCCACGCACGCGCCCGGGCGGCCGGGGCGGACGGTGCCGGCGCGGTCGCGGACGCGCACGCGGAGCGCTACCGCCGGCTGGTGGCGGCCGTGCTGCCGGGGCTCGCCGGGACCGGCCAGGACCGGCTGCTGCGGGAGGCGGCGGCCGAGAGCCCCAACGTCCTCGCGGCCCTGCGGCGCCTGCACGAGCGGGGCGACGGGGAGGCCGCTGCGGCGATGGTGCTCGGCTGCCACCTGCCGTGGCTGGCGCAGGGGCGGCTGCGGGAGGGTCTGGAGTGGTGCGACGCGGTCGCCGAGGGCGGGCCGCTCGCGGAGGCGCTGCGGGCCCGGCTCACCGACCTGTCCGGGGTGTTCGCGCTGGCGCTGGGCGATCCGCAGGAGGCCGTACGCCGCCACCGGCGGGCGCTGGCCCTCGGCAAGAGCGTGGGGGACCGCCGGCAGAACGCCCTCGCCTCGCTCCGGCTCGGCACCGCCCTGCTCAGGTCCGGTGACGCGGCGGCGGCCCGCAGCGTGCTGGTCACCGCGCACAGCGCCCTGTCCACGATGGGCGTCACCGGGGGCACCGCCGAGGCGGCGGTCGCGCTCGCCGCCGCCCTGCACGCCGAGGGCGACCGGCGCAAGGCGCGGGACATGCTGGTCAGGGCCGAGGAGACGTTCCGCCGCAGCCGCGACGGACGCGGCCTCGCCGGCGCGCTGCGGGCCCTGGCCGGGCTGGACCTGGAGGGCGATGAGCCGGAGCCGGCCGAGGCCGCGCTGCGGGAGGCCCTGCGACTGTACGAGGCGATCGACGAGCGCACCGAACTCCCCGGTTCGCTTGAGGAGTTCGCGCTTCTGCTGCTCCGCTCCCAGCCCGCGCAACGGCCGCGCGCGGTGCGGCTGCTCGCGGCGGCGGACGTGCTGCGGCAGCGCACGCGCGCCGAGGTCCCGCAGGAGTGGCGCTCCCGGGCCGAGCGGGCCCGTACGGAGCTGGGCGCCCGGCTGGACTGGCCCGACTTCGCGACCGCGTGGGCGGAGGGCGTACGGATGTCCGCGCCGACGGCGGTGGCCGAGGCGCTGTCGTCACCCGTGCCGTCGCGGCGCCCGGCGGCCGGGGCCGCGGCCGAGGCGCAGTCGCTCACCCCGCGCCAGGCGCAGGTGGCGCTCCTGGTCGCGGAGGGGCTGACCAACCGGCACATCGCCGCCCGCCTCGACATCTCCGAGTGGACCGTCGTCAACCACGTCCGCCAGGTGATGCGGCGGCTCGGGTGCACCTCGCGGGTGCAGGTGGCCGGGGCGGTGGGGCGATGGGGATGACCCGGGGCACCGGCACGGCGGAGCGCCGCCTGCTGGAGCTGACCGCGCCCGACGAGGTCGTCCGGCGGTTCCGGGCGGCCGGGTGGTGGCGGGAGGAGACCTTCCTGGACGATCTGCGCCGCACGGCGGCCGGTGCGCCGCAGCGGCCCGCGATCGTCGCGGAGCGCGTGCTGCGGCCCGAGGGCGAACGCCGGGTCACCGTCACGTACGGGCAACTCGCTCTGTACGTCGACCGGTTCGCGGCGGCCCTGGTCTCGCTCGGGGTGGCTCCGGGCGATCCGGTCGCCTACCAGCTGCCGAACTGGTGGGAGACGGCCGCCCTCACCCTGGCCTGCTGGCGGGCCGGGGCGGTCGCGGTGCCCGTGCTGCCGACCGTGCGGGCCCACGGGCTGCGGCACATCCTGGACGGCACCCGGGCCCGCGTGTGCGTGGTCCCGGACACCTGGGAGGGCTTCCCGCACGCCGAGGCCCTGGCCGATCTGGCACCGGGGCTGCCGTGGCTGCGGCACCGCGTGGTGGTGGGGGACGCGGCGGCGACCGGGGCGGTCGACTTCACGGCGTACTTCGCCCGCACCCCGCACGAGAGGGCCGGGGCGGGCCGGCGCCCCGGGCCGCTGCCGGGGCGCGCGGACCGGCCGGCGCTGCTGATCAGCGTGATGGGGCTGCGCGACGCGTACACCTCGGTGGTGCACTCCCCCGACACGCTGTACGCCAACATCGCGGCCCAGCACCATCCCGAGGGCCCGGGGCGGCGGCCCGGCGAGGTCTTCCTGAGCACCCTGCCGCTGACCTCGCTGGCCTCGCTGATCTACACCGTGTGCTGGCCGCTCGCGGTCGGCGGCACCGGCGTCTGGCAGGACGTGTGGGACCCGGGCCGCTGCCTGGACCTGATGGCGTACGCCGGGGTGGACCAGGTGTACGCGGAGCCCGCGTACTTCGCGGAGCTGCTGACGACCCAGCGGCAGCGGCCGCGGGACCTGGGGCGGCTGCGGCTGGTCCTGTCCGGCGGGCGCACCAGCACCCCGGAGCCGCTGGCGGCCGAGCTGCGGGAGGTGTTCGGGGTGCCGGTGCTGTCGGCGTGGGGGGCGCCGGAGCTCGGCATGGGCGCGCTGTCGGCGGCGGCCGGTCAGGCGCGGCTGCTGCGGGGACTGGAGGTGCCGGCCGGGGACGGTCCCGGCCCCGCCCCGCTCCGGGTGCGCGGGCCGTCGGTGGCCCTGGCGACCTGGCGGCACGGGGTGGCGGTGCCCGTGTCGACCTGGGAGGACGGGGACGGCTGGCTGGACACCGGGGACCTCGCGACGACGGACGCCGGGGGCGGCATCCGGGTCCGGGCCCGGGCGGGCACCCGGACCGGGGCGATCTTCATGGTGCCGGTCGCGGAGGTGGAGGAGGGCCTGCTGTCCCATCCCCGGGTGGGCGAGGCGGCGGTGGTCGCCTACACCGACCCGGAGCACGGGGAGCTGCCGTGCGCGGTGGTGGTCCCGGTCGCGTGGGACCGGCCGCCCGGAGCCGCCGAGCTGCGCGAGCACCTCACCGCGCGGGGGGTCGCCGAGGCGTTCCTGCCGACGCGGCTGGAGATCGTGGGCGCGCTGCCCCGCGACGAGGACGGCCGCCTGCGACGGGTAGCCCTGCGCGCGTGGCTGCTGCGCGGCCGGCCGGGGAGCCCCAAGCCGGCCCCGGCGTAACGGGCTGACGGCCCGGCCGCACCGCTCACTCGCAGCCCGCCACCCGGCGGGCGAAGGCCATCAGTTCGGTGCGCCAGCGAGGGGTGACAGGGGCGGTCGCCACCAGCGCGTCGGCGCCGTCGAGCAGCCCGGCGATGGTCTCCTCGGCCTTCTCGCGGGCCTGCGCGTCGAAGAAGACGTCCCGCAGGAACTGGGCGTCGCCGTCGAACCCCGGCCCACCGCGCAGGAACCCGCGGATCCGCCAGGCGGCGTGCAGGGCGCGCGCGTACTCCTCGTACGTCTCGCGCAGGTCGTCGCGGCCCGCGAGCGCGGCGCCGATCAGCAGGGCGTGGCGCAGCCCGTACCAGCCGGCGCCGCAGCCGTCGCCGCAGCCGTCGAGGCACTGACCGGGCCAGGCGTCGTCGAGGTACTCCGTCGCCGCCGCGGCCTCGGCATGCGCGCCGATGGTGCGTTCCGTGCGCAGGCCGTCCCACAGCTCCCGGGCGGTCAGGGGCAGCCGGGCCGCGAGGCGGTCCCCGTACGCCGTCGCGAGGTCGCCCGCGAGTACGGCGGTGTCCTCGCCGAAGCGGCGGGACTCGCCGCGCCAGCCGTTGCGCTCGTGCTCGGCGGCATGGCTGATGTGCAGGGTGGGGATGCCCCGGCGCAGGGTGGCGTTCCGGCGGACGTCGTCCCGGATCATCAGGCAGGTGTCGAGGAGTTCGAGCGCGGCGCAGGCGGACACCACGTCCTCGCCGGCCGGGTCGCCGCCGGCCGCGAGGTAGCCGGTGAGGCAGATGACCGGATGGGCCCGCTCGGCCCCGGCCTGGACGAGTTCGGCCACGCCCGCCACCAGCACCGCGCTGCGCGGATCGGCCGTGCGGCGGCTCCGGGTCTCGTCGGCGAGGAGGCGGGCGAGCCGCTCCTCGACCCGGTCGAGCATGGCGTCGCGCACCTGTCCGGGACTCCCCGCGCTCCCCGGCTGCTCGTACGTCGGTGTGGTGGTCATGGTGCCCTCCCTGGTGGGCTACGGCCTCGGGACCGACCTTCCAGGACGCGCCGCGGCAGGACCACCCGGGACCAGTGGCGCGGGCGTGTCCGGCCGGGGAGGGGGCGGGAGGACACCAGTCGCCTGCCATGGCCGGGCGGACCCGGCGCGGGCTTGCCATGACCTTGCTATGGGCTGTCATCGGATGAACTCGGCGACCCCCAGGTGGAAGTCGACCGGGAGGGCCTGCCGGCCGGGGATCTCCAGCTTGCGGTAGACGCGGGTCAGGTGCTGCTCGACGGTGCTCACCGTGATGTACAGCTTCTGGGCGATCTCCCGGTTGGTGTGGCCGTGCACGGCCAGCAGGGCGACCCGTTTCTCCGACTCGCTGAGGCTCGCCACCAGGTCGGCGTGCGGGGCCTCGGCGGCCGACGCCGCCTGCGGGGCCTCACCGGTGTGACCGGGCAGGATCTTCACGCACAGCGCTTCCGCCCCGCACTCCTTCGCCACGTGCCAGGCCCGGCGGTTGACCATGGCGGCGCGGGCCGGCTCGCCCAGGACGCGCAGCACCTGGCCGAAGTCGCTCATGGCGCGGGCCAGTTCGTAGTTGTCGCCGGACCGGTGCAGGTCGTCCACGGCCTTGGTGAGCATCGCCTGCCGCTCCTTCGGCTCGCGCAGCGAGGCCCGCAGCCGCAGCGTCATCCCGCGCACCCAGGGGTCGCCCGCGTCCCGGGTGGTCAGCTGGTCGGCCAGGAAGCGGTCGGCCTGCTGGCTCTCGCCGAGCCGCAGCAGCGCCTCCGCCGCGTCGGCCCGCCACGGCAGGACCCTCGGCCGGTCCAGGCCCCAGCGCTTCATGTGGCGGCCGATGTCCAGGAAGTCGCCGAGCGCCGCGTGGAACCGGCTCGTGGCCAGCGCGTAGTGCCCCCGGGCCCGCAGGTAGGCCAGACCGTGGACGCTGCCGGTCAGCCGCTCGGGGACGGGCCTGCTGAGCACGGCGGCCGCCGCCTCGGGCTGCCCCATGGCGGTCCGGGCCCGCACCAGGGTGGCCATGAGCCCGCACAGCTGGACGCCGCCGCCCCGGGCGGGCACCACGCGCAGGGCGTCCTCGGCCGTCTCCGCGGCGCCGCTCAGGTCGCCCAGGCGCAGCCGGGCCTCGGCCAGGAGCCCGGCGAACACGGCCTGCCAGCCGGTCGCACCGCGCTCCGCCGCCTGCCCGGCGAACCTCTCGCACCACGGCACCGCCCGCTCGGCGCCGTCCAGGAAGAGCAGGGTGCGCAGGGCCTGCACGGCCGGTTCCACCATGCCCTCGGCCAGAGTGGCCCCGCGCAGGAAGAGTTCGGCGGCCTGCGCGGCGACCCCCTCCTCCACCTCGGCCGGCAGCGCCCACAGGGCGGCCGGGTGGACGGCCCCCCGGACGGCGCGGCCCGGGTGCGGTGCGGGCGCGCCCGGGCCGCGGCGACCGACGGCGCCCCACTGCGGGAACGCCGAGAGCCCGTCGAGCGGGTCGTCGCCGGGGATCTCGCCGTGCCTGCGGTCGGCGCCGGGGTGGCGGCCCTCACCGGCGGCGAGCCGTTCCAGCACGTCCGTCGACTCGTCGATGCGGCCCTGCGCGGCCAGGACCCGGGCGAGCGGGCCGAGGGCGAGGGCGTCCAGCCGTCCGGCGGCGAGGGCGGCCAGGGGTTCGGCGAGGTGGCGTTCGGCGCCGACCGGGTCGGTGCGCCCCGTGACGACGGCGAGCCGGACGCTCAGTTCGGCGCGGCGGGCCTCGTCCGGGCACGCCTCCCGGGCGAGCGCCAGCAGGGCGGCCGCCTGGTCGAGCGCGGCGTCGGCGGCGTACTGGTCGGCGGCGGCGCGCAGCACGGGCAGCGCCCAGTCCTCCCCGGTGTGCCGGGCGGCGAGGAGCTGGGCGGCGACCACGGTGTCGGGGGCGCCGGCGGCACGGGCCAGCAGGGCGGCCTCCCGGTGCAGGCCGCGGCGGGCGTCCGGCTCCATCCGGTCGAGCACGGCGGCCCGGGCGGCGGGGTGGCAGAAGCCGCGCTCCCGGGTCAGCAGCCCCGCGTCCTCCAGGGCGGAGAGCGCGCGGGCGGCGGCGGGTTCGGGGGTGCCGGCGAGGCGGGCGACGTGCGGGGCGGTCGCCAGGGGGTCGAGTACGGCGATGGCCTCGGTCAGCGCGGTGGTGGCGGGCCCGCAGCGGTGCAGGCAGGCCAGCACGGCCTGGGTGTAGGCGTCGCCGGGGCGGGCGCCGGGGTCCTGGAGCAGGGCGCGCAGCAGCAGCGGGTTGCCGCCGCCGGCCCGGTGCAGCCGGGCGGTCTCGGCCTCGGTGCGGTCGGGGAGCATGGCCCGGACCGCGTCGGGCGTGAAGCGTTCGAGGCGCAGGCGCGAGAAGTGGGGCAGCCGCAGCAGTTCGGTGCGCAGCAGCGGGTCGTCGCCGTGCTCGTGGACGGACTCGGTGAGGGCGAGGAGCACCTTGGCCTCGCGGGTGCCGCGGGCGAGCTGGAGCAGGTAGCGGCCGGAGAGCTCGTCGACGTGGTGCAGGTCGTCCACGCAGATCACCACGGGCGCGGTGGCGCTCAGCTCCCGTACGGCGGAGGCGAACTGCCGCATGGTCCCGACCCGGCCGGCCTCGGCGGGCGACGGGGGCAGGGGCGGGAGCGCGCCGGGCGGCGCGTCGGCGGTCAGCTGGCGCAGCACGCCGAGCGGATGGCGCCGCTCGGCGGCGGTGGCCATTCCCCGCAGCACCAGGGCGCCGCGTTTCTCCGAATTTACGGCAACGGTCTCCAGGAATTCACTTTTTCCACAGCCGACCGCCCCTTCGATGAGAAGCAGTCCGGAATTCCCTTCCCCGCAGCCTTCGATCAGCTTTTCCAGAAGAGAAAGTTCTTCGGCGCGACGGAACAAAACCATGAGATCCCCCATGCCCATGTTCCGGTCCATGGTAAAGAAACGGGAATGCGAACCGGATACAGGACCGATCGAGCAGCGCTTGAGAAGCAATCGGGTTTCAGCATAGGGGTGGGTCCGCCGCTGCCACGATGGCCGGAACCTGCCAGTCAGCAATCCCCGGGGACGGCCGGAAAGATGCGGCGGGGCGCCACCCCTGTCTGCCCCCGGTGGCGCCGCTCCCTGGGGTAGCCGACCGAGACCTCCTCGAAGCGCACACCGTCGTACCACGTGGTGCGCGGGATGTGGAGGTGTCCGTACACGACGGCGGCGGCGCGGAAGCGGGTGTGCCAGTCGGCCGTCAGCTCGGTGCCGCACCACTGGGCGAACTCGGGGTGGCGCAGGATGCGGGTGGGCGTACGGACCAGCGGGAAGTGGTTGACCAGCACGGTGCGCAGCTCGGGGTCGCAGGCGGCCAGGCGCTGTTCGGTGGCGGCGACCCGGGCCCGGCACCAGGCCTCGCGGGAGGGGTAGGGGTCGGGGTGCAGCATGAACTCGTCGGTGCACACCACGCCGGCCTCGTACGCCTGCTCCAGCGCCTGTTCCCGGGTGGCGGCCGTGGGCGTGCGGAAGGTGTAGTCGTACAGCAGGAAGAGGGGGGCCACGACCAGCGGGCCGCCCGGTCCGGACCAGACCGGGTACGGATCCTCCGGCGTGTGCACTCCGTACGAGCGGCAGATTTCGATCAATCGCCGGTACCGGGCGTCTCCACGCAGCGGCACAGGATCATCGCGAAGAGTCCACAGATCATGGTTTCCGGGAGCCCAGATGACGGTGGCATAGCGGCGGGTGAGCAAATCGAGCACCCAGCTCAGATCGTCGGGGGACTCCCCGACGTCACCGGCGACGATGAGCCAGTCGGCGGGGCTGTCGGGATACAGCTCCTCGACGATCCGGCGGTTCTCCGGGAATGCGACATGGAGGTCGCTGATGCCCATGAGGTTTCCGTGCGCCATTCCCCCAGGCTGGACGCCCGACGCGAGGGAGAACACCCCTTCCCGACCCCTCAGTTGACGGTGTGTGACCTGAACACGGAGGGTCCCGCCCGGGTATAGCAGGGGCATGGCAAGGGCGTCGCCGGGTGGTGGCAGTCCGGCCGCAGGCGGGGTGGGCGGGTCCCTGCGGATGGCAGCGGGCTGGCAGGAACGGCGGCGGGAGAGGTCCGGGCCGTCCGGCCAAAGGCCGCCGCGCTGGCCGCCGCGGGGCGGCGGCGGGAGCGTGGGAAGCGTCCACCCGACGCCCCGACCTGAAGGACTGCCGTGCTCACCAAGCTCCTGCCTTCGACCGTCGCCACCGCCGAGGCCACCGTCGACCCGGCCGACGTGTTCCTCTTCCCGGAGGAGGAGTCCCTGATCGGCAACGCCGTCCCGAAGCGCCGGCTGGAGTTCTCCACCGTGCGGTGGTGCGCCCGGCGGGCGATGGGGGCGCTCGGGGTGGCGCCGGCGGCCGTGCTGCCGGGCCGGCGGGGGGTGCCGCAGTGGGCGCCCTCGGTCGTGGGGTCGATGACGCACTGCGCGGGCTTCCGGGGCGTGGCGCTCGCCCGCAGGGAGGACTTCCTGGCGGTGGGGATCGACGCGGAGCCCAACGCCCCGCTGCGGCCGGGAGTGCTGGAGTCGATCGCGCTGCCCCAGGAGCTGCGCCGGACCCGTGAACTGGCGTGGGCGATGCCGGAAGTCGCCTGGGACCGGCTGCTGTTCTCCGTCAAGGAAGCGGTGTACAAGACGTGGTTCCCGCTCACCGGCCAGGAACTCGACTTCACCGACGCGCTGGTGAGCGTGGACGCGGTGCAGGAGACGTTCACCGCCCGGCTGCTGCCGGACCCGGACACGTTGTCCCCGGCGGGGCCCACCTCGTTCAGCGGGCGCTGGTCCGCGCGGGACGGGGTGCTGCTGAGCGCCATCGCCGTACCCGCGCGCAGGCCGGCGGGGGCCGCACACGGCGATGCTCCCCGCATGTGCGCTGCGGGGAGCATCGGCTGAGTCGAGTCGGTACGGGCGGGACGGTCAGGTCAGCGGGCCCCAGCGGTCGTCCGCCGGCCGGTCCCCGCCGGTCTCCCCGAGCCCCACGGAGACCGCGCTGCGAGCGGACGTCCCCTGCGAGAGCCCCACCATGAACTGTCCCCCGAGAACGGCCAGAAGTACACCCATCAGCAAAGTCAAGCGAACCAAAGATTCTTTACCGTAACTTGCCATTGCGACTCCCCTAGGTCGACGAATGAGCCTTACCTCCGGCTACTCCGTCGCCCGGAACCTCCGGCTTCGGTGCTCCCGGGCGACGGGAAAAGAGTCTCGGACACCGATCATTCGCGCCAAGAGCTTCACGTTGGCGTAAAGTTACGTGGCAGCAATTACACCGACCAGTGGGGGCTGGCGTGTTCCAAGGGGAGTACGCGGATTCAGGCTTTGCCGAACTGGATGACGTGAGCGCTGCGGCATACGGCATCGCCGTCGAGTGCGGCCGTTTCGACCGGGAACGGATTGCCAAGGACCTGTCCCTCACGCACGACGAGGTCGCCCGGGTCGAAAGCGTGCTGGTCGGTGTCCGGCTGCTCCAGTCGGTGCCCGGTCACTCGCACCAGCTGACCCCCGTCACACCCGACGCCGCCGCCGCCTCCCTGGTGGGCCCCGCCGAACGGCAGATCCGCGACCTCCAGCAGGCCGTCACGGAGGTCCGGGCGAAGCTGATGTCGCTGACCCCCCTGTACTTCGAGGGCCGCCGGGTGCGCAACCACCTGGAAGCCATCGACATCATCAGCGACCCCGCCCGCATCCAGGCCCTCCTGGACCATCTCGGGCAGACCTGCAAGAGCGAGCTGATCACCGTCCAGCCCGGCGGCGCGCGCCCGGCGGACCTCCTCGACGACGCCCGGGAGAGCGCGCTGTCCATCCTGTCGCGCGGGGTGCACATCCGGACCATCTACCAGCACACCGCGCGCAACGACCTGCCCACCCGCTCCTACGTCCGCGACGTCACCGCACGGGGCGCGGAGGTCCGGACCGCGGACGAGGTGATCGACCGGCTGATCATCTACGACAGGGAGGTGGCCTTCCTGCCGGCGCGGTCCGCCCGCGCGGGCGGCTTCCCGGGTGCGGCCGTCGTCCGCGAGCCCGCGCTCGTGGCGTTCCTGTGCTCCGTCTTCGAGTACCTGTGGGAGGGCTCGACCCCGTACATGGTGGAGTCCCAGCGCCCCTCGTCCTCGACCGACGAGCTGAAGTGGTCGATCATCCGGCTGATGACCAAGGGCTACAAGGACGAGATGGTCGCCCGCCGGCTCGGCATGTCCGTGCGCACCTGCCGGCGCCACATAGCGGAGATCACCGAGCAGTTGGAGGCCACCAGCCGGTTCCAGGCCGGCTACAACGCCGCCCGTCAGGAGATGCTCTCCGACGACTCGGCCACCCGGCCGCTCTGACGGGGGCACCGCCGCCCCGCGCCTCACGCGCCGGCGCCCCCGTCCCCGCCCTCCTCGTCCAGCGCCTCCGTGATCGCGTCCACGCAGTCCTGGTCGAGCATCGTCGTGACATGGGCGTCCTGCAGCTTGCCGAAGCCCGCGTCGTACACCGCCGCGCTGACCACGTAACCGTCCTCCAGCGGGAAGGTGCGGAAGGTCCACTCCTCGCCGGTGCCCGGAGTACCGTCGGGCCGCTGCACGCGCACCGGCCGGCCGTCCGGGCCGAAGCCGAACTCGGTGAAGCGGAACTGCATGCCCTGCCCGATCGCCTTGCTGTACGCCTCCTTCAGCGTCCACAGCCTCACCAGCGCGCCGTTGCGCTCCTTCTCCGGCATCCCGGACAGCAGCACCGCCTCGTACGGCGTACAGATGTGCCGGACGAGCCCGCCGCCGTACATGTCGCGGTCGGCCCGCTCGGCGTCCACGCCGATCAGCCCGCAGGTGGTCAGCCCCACGAGCAGCAGGTCCTCGGTGTGGCTGAGGCTGATGTCGATCTGGTCGCAGCCGCGCAGATACGGGCGCCCGGTCGGTCCGTACGCCAGCTCCAGGTCGGCCGGCTCACTGGCGAGCACCGCTCCCGCCGCGTGCTTGAGCAGCATCCGGGAGGCCACGTACCGGTTGCGTACGTCGGAGTGGGTCAGGTCCAGATAGCGCGTCCAGTCACGGCCGAGCAGCTCGCGCAGGTCGTCGCCCGCGGGCACGGCGGGCTCCAGGTCCTTCAGCCACGCGTAGGCCAGGGCGCTGCCGTGCGCGGCGAGGTCGTCCCTGACCCTGTTCCACGAGTCACCCCCGGGAACCACGGCGACGGGCTCTCCGAGCGGTGAGCCGAGCGTGACACTGCCCGGGGCGGTCATCCGTACTCCTTCACGAGGGTGTGAATGTCCCGGAGGCTCTGCGCCTCCAGCAGACGGTGCACCGGTACCTGGTGGCCGGACTCCTCCAGGAGCACCAGCAGCCGGAGCAGGTTCAGCGAGTCCCAGCCGGGCACCTCGGTGAGGGCGAGGTCGGCGCCGGCGGGGTGCTCCACGTCCAGGCCCAGGTCGTCGCCCACGATCCGCAGGAACGCGTCGAGGCCCGTCAGGTCGTCGGCGCTCATCGGGGTGCCTTTCCGGACTCGGTGACACGTATGTGGCCGGGGACCTCCGGCAGCACCGTCAGATCGTGGCGGTACTCCGAAGCCCCGTCCCCGCGCTCCCCGGCCCCGGGAAGCCGACGGGCGACGAACCCACAGGACGGATAGAGGTCCCGGGCCCGGTGATTGCGGGCGGTGGGTGCGTAGCGGGCGTCCACGGCGCGCAGTCCGAGGCGCCGGGCTCTGCTCAACAGTACGGCGAGGAAGGCGCGTTCGACGCCGCGGCCGAGCACCCGGCAGCTGAGCCACAGGTTGTCCAGCCGCCAGTGCGCCGCGGACCGGCTGATCAGCACCGCGCCGACCAGCCCGTTGTCCCCGAACCGGTCGGCGGTGCGGGCCACCAGCACCTCCCGTTCCGCGTCGGCGGCCAGGTCCGTCACGGCCGCCTCGGTGAGACCGCCCCCGGCGAGGTTGAACTGGTTGGTCCGCAAGGTCAGCTGCGAGATCCGGGCCGCCTCGTGCGGGCGCGGCGGGCCGACCTCCAGCCGTACGTCCAGGGCGCGCAGGAACTCCTCGTGCGAGCCCGATCCGGCGTGCAGTTCCCGGCGCTCGCGGCGGGCCCGGTACTCACCGGTCCGGGCCCGGTCCTCCTCGGTCAGGCTCACCGTGTCGAACCAGCCGTCCGCGAGCAGCCGCGCGATGTGCGTCGCGGGCTCCCCGTCGAGCGGCACCACGGCGACCCCGGGCAGGCCGTGGCGCACCTGCGCCCGCTCGGCCGCCGAGTCGTCCGCGAAGACCAGGGCGTCGGTCGCCAGGTCCAGCTGCGCCGCGATGTCCGCGAGGTTGCCGTCCTTCGGGTCCCAGTTGGCGTTGACCGCCACGAAGTCCCGCTCGCGCAGCACCAGATCGGGGTGGTCCGCCAGCACCCGGGCCACCTCCGCCGCGTCGTTCTTGCTGCTCACCGCGAGCAGGACGCCCTGGGAGCCGAGCTGCTTGACGCAGGTCTGGAAGGCGCCGAAGGCCTCCCCGCGCAGGGTGCCCGCGGCGGCGATGCCGTCGGGCCCCTCCTCGGCGAGCACCCCGTCCCACAGCGTCCGGTCGAGGTCGAGCACCAGGCATTTGCGGGTGGCGCCGCGCAGGGACCGTGCCAGGTGGGCGACTTCCCTGGCGTACCCGGCCAGCAGTTCGGCGCCGAGCCGCACCTTGGCGTACCGGGCCAGGCGGGCGTCGGTGACCGGGCCGCCGTCGGCCGTCAGCGGGTCGAGGTCGATGACCACCAGGGCCGGTGAGCACTCGGTGAGCCGCAGCAGCCGGGCGTTGAACTCCCGCCACACCGCCCCGAGCCGGGCCCGGGAGCGGTGGTCGATGAGCTGTCTGCTGTACGCGAGGGGCAGCGGCAGGGTGTTGAGGACCAGGGTGCCCGGCGCGGCGCCGGCCAGCGCGGCGCACCGGTCCAGCACGTCGCCGGCCGCGGCTTCGACGTCCTCGGGCCGCCACACGCCGGGGACCTGCTCGAAGACCGTCTCGGCGTCCAGCAGGCACAGGGTGAGGTCGGGGGCGGCCGTGTGCAGCTCGCTCATGGGGTCGGTCAGGTCGCGCAGGTACGTGCCGTGCTCGCCGAGGACGGGGCGCAGGAGCAGCCCGTGGCGGGCCAGTTCGCCCCGGAGCGGGTCGAGGACCTGGCCGACGGTGGACTGGCCGGTGACGGCGACCGTGACGACCGGGGTCGCCGGATGGTGGGCCAGCACGGCCTCGGGGTCGATGCCGTCGAGCAGCCGGCCGGCCGCGGCGGTGTCCGCCCGCACACAGCCGGGCTCCTCCTCGGCGAGGGCGGCGGCGACCTGGTCGTACGCCTTCTCCAGCAGCCCGCGCCTGCGCAGGTCGCGGAGGTGGTCCAGTCCCGTGGTCATCGCCACCTCACACCTTCTCCAGGGCGAACCCGGCTCGGATCCACCGGCTGGACTCCACGCACAGGCCGAGCGCCCGGTCGCCCTCGGCGAGTTCGGGCACCAGCCGGTCGAGCTGGAGGAACGGCAGGGCGTTGCCGGTGTTGCCGGTGTCGGCGACGCAGGAGACCTTCCGGGCGGCGCAGTCGGGCAGCCGCTCCACGATCCGGGCGGTCATCCGCTCGGAGAGCTGGGGCGGCAGCAGGAATCCGATGTCGTCCAGGCTCCAGCCGAGGCCGCCGAGCAGGTCCCACAGGATCTCCGAGGCGATCGGCGGCACATGCTCCTCGATCGCCTTGTAGTCCTCGGCGAGCATCGGCCGGTCGGAGTCGCGGTCGGTGGTGCCGTACCAGTCGAGCAGCTGGCCGGGCCGCCGGCCGCGTCCGGTCCAGGAGTTGAGCACGGACCGCACGGCGATCCGCTCGCCCTCGGGTTCGGCGGTGAGGACGGCGGCGCCGGCCCCGTCCCCGAACAGGACGTAGTTGACGAGCTCGTTGGTGGGGATCTTCGCGGCGTCCTGCCGGGGCGACAGGAAGCGGTGCGTGACGTCACCGCCGATGACGAGCCCGGCGTGCCGGCCGCCCGCGATCAGGCTGCGGCCCAGATCGAGGGCCTGTACGGCGCCGGAGCAGCCGGCCTGGATCTGGTAGACGGGCAGATGGTCGAGGCCGAGCCGGTCGGCCACCTCGGTCGCGGTGGTGGGCAGCAGGGTGTCCGGGGTCGCGGTCGCGAGCACCAGGAACTCGATGTCCGCGAGCCCGATCCCCGAGGCCCGCACGGCCTGCGCCCCGGCCTCGGCGCACAGGTCGGCCAGCGAGCCGTGCACCTCGCCGGTGGCCGGGTCCCAGCCGAAGTAGCGGGTCCGGGTGCCGACGAAGAGGTCGATCCACTCCTTGCTGGCACCGAGCATCTTGGCGAGCGTGGTGTTGTCGACCGGGTCGCCGGGCAGTGCCGTGCCGGTCGCGGCGATGTGCACGTCGGTCATGCCGACCTCGCCATGATCACGCCGTCCAGGAACTCGGCCAGCGAACCGACCGAGCGCAGTGCGGGCAGCATCTGCTGCACGGATACCTCACCGACTCTCGGGAGCCGGGCCTCGACCCGGTTCTTGAGCTGCATGATCATCACCGAGTCGAAGCCCAGGTCCTCGTGGAAGCGGGCCTCGCGCACCACGCGTTCCGTGGGGTAGCCGCCGACCTCGGTGACGGCTTCGACGACCGCGACGAGCACGGGGTCCTCGCCCCCGGTCCCGCGAGCCGGTTCGTCACTCTCTGTTTCACGTGAAACGACGGGGCCGGGGGCGGCCTCGGACCGCCGTGGAGCGTCGGGCCGCCCGGCGGCCACCGGCTCGGCCGGGGCCGGCGGCCGGTCCCAGTAGCGCTGGGCGGACGAGAAGAGGTACGGGCCGAGCGGTTCGGGCACCCGGTGCTCCGGCGCGTACAGCTCCTCCCACTCCGGGTCGAGTCCGCAGCGGTACAGCGCGGCGACCGTCTCCGCCAGGTCCCGGCCGGTGCCCTCGGGGCCGGGCGCCGGGTGCAGGAGCTCGGCGCCGCCCAGGCTGCCGGCGCGGGCGGCGATCCGGGTGAGCTGGGGCTGCGGACCGATCTCGATCAGGTGGGTCGGGGCGATGTCGCGCACGAGGGCGCCGAGCGCCGCGTCGAACAGCACGGGCTCCCCGGTCTGGTCCGCCCAGTAACCGGCGTCCATCGGCTCGTCGCGCAGCATCCGCCCGTACCGGGTCGACGCCACCGGCAGCGCGGCGGGCGCGCATCGCACGGGGGCGGTGCGCAGTCCGGCGGCGACCGGGGCCATCAGGGCGGAGTGGAAGGCGTACGGGGAGGCCAGCTCCCGGGTCCGGATGCCGAGGCCGGCCAGCTCCTCGCCGATCCGGGCCAGGGCGTCCAGCGGGCCCGAGAGCACGGTGTCGGCGGGCCCGTTGAGCGCGGCGGCCACCACCTCGGGCTCCGCCGCCAGGGCCGGGGCGAGCACATCCGGACCGGCCGCCGCGGTGATCATCCCGCCGCCCGGGGGCAGCGCGGCCGTGAGCCGGGCCCGCCGGACCACGAGACCGGCGGCCTCGTCGAGCGCGAGGACCCCGGCCGTGACGGCGGCCGCGTACTCGCCGAGGCTGTGGCCGAGCACGGCGGCCGGAATGACGCCCAGCTCCGTCAGGGTGCGGGCCAGCGCGTGGCCGACGGCGAACAGGGCGGGCTGGACCAGCTCGGGCCGGCCGCCCCACTCCTCACCGCCGAGCACCGCCTCGCGCACCGAGGCGCCCAGGTGCGCGGCCAGCGCCTCGTCGGCCGCGTCGAAGTGGCGGCGGTAGGCCGGGGACTCGCGGTACAGGCCCGCCGTCATCGCGGGGTACTCGCTGCCCTGGCCGGTGAAGAGGAACGCCACCACCGGGCGCCCCCAGGGCCGGTCGGCGGCGGGCCGCATCTCCCCCGGGGCGGGGGTGCGCAGCGCGACCGCCCGGCGCAGCCCCTCCACGAGTTCCCCCGTGTCGCGGGCGGTCAGCGCGAAGCGGTGCGGCAGACCGGTCTTGACCCGGTTGCTGCTCCGGCACAGGGCCGCCGCCCCGCCCTTCGGCCGCGCGGCGATCGCGTCGGCCTGGGCGGCGAGGTTGCGGCACAGCGCCTCCGGGGTGTCGGCGCTGAGGGTGAACACGCCCGCCGCACCGGCGTCCGCGCGGGCCCGCGCGGGGACGGCGCGCAGGGACCGGGGGGCGCTCGCGAGGACGGCGTGGGCGTTCGTACCGCCCATGCCGAAGCTGCTGACCCCGGCGATGTTCTCGCCGCGCGGCAGCCGGGCCGGGGACTTCAGCAGGCGCAGACCGCGCTCGCCCAGCCGCAGCCGGGAGTTCTCGCGCTCCGCGTAGAGGCTGGCGGGGACGATGCGGTGGTGCAGGGCCAGCGCGGTCTTGATGAACCCGGCGATCCCGGCCGCGCCCTCGGTGTGGCCCAGGTTTCCCTTGACCGAGCCGATCGCGCAGGGGGTCTCGCGCGGGACACCGTGCACCGAGCCGAGGGCCGCGCACTCGATGGCGTCCCCGAGCACGGTCCCGGTGCCGTGGGCCTCGACGAAGGCGACCTCGGCGGGGCTGACACCGGCGCGCCGGTAGGCGGCGTTCAGGACGCGCTCCTGGGACCAGCGGTTGGGGGCGATCATCCCGTTGCTGCGGCCGTCCTGGTTGACGGCGCTGCCGCGCAGCACGGCGTAGATCCGGGCGCCCTCGGCGAGCGCGTCCTCCAGCCGGCGCAGCACGACCAGGCCGACGCCGTCGCTGCGGCCGATGCCGTCCGCGTCGGCGCTGAACGGCTTGCAGCGCCCGTCGGCCGCGGCCAGGCCGAGCTGCCCGTAGACCAGGCCGAGCGAGGGCGAGAGCACGACGTTGACCCCGCCGGCGAGCGCGGTGTCGCACTCCCCGGCGAGCAGCGAGTTCGCGGCCAGGTGGACGGCGACCAGCGAGGAGGAGCAGGCCGTGTCGACGGCGAGGCTCGGACCGTTGAGGTCGAAGTGGTACGAGATCCGGTTGGCGGCCATACCGGCGCTGCTGCCCGAGCCGAGCAGCGGGGTGACCTGGGCGAGGTCGCTCATGGTCATGCGCCCCCACTCACCGCCCATCACGCCGACGAACACACCGGTCCCGGTGCCCGCGAGTCCGCCGGGCGCGCACCCCGCGTCCTCCAGGGCCCGCCAGGCGCAGGGCAGCAGCAGCCGCTGGTGCGGGTCCATCGCGGCCGCCTCGCGCGGGGTGATGGAGAAGAAGTCGCTGTCGAAGACATCGGCGTCGTCGATGAAACCGCCGCTGTCGCCGACCGCGGGGAAGTCCCGCGCCTCCCAGCGCTGTCCGGGGACGGGCCCGATGCCGGCCCTGCCCCCCACCAGCAGGTCCCAGTACGCCTGTACGCCCGCCGCTCCGGGGAACGTGCAGTCGATCCCGACGACGGCGATGTCCCCCATCAGCCCTGGTCCCGCACGGGGGCCGCGTCCGCCGGGGCGTCCGGCAGCACGGCGGTCAGGTGGCGGACGAGGCTGGTGACGGTCGGGAAGTCCCACAGCAGGGTCGGCTCGACCTCCAGGCCGAACTCCTCCTCCAGGTCGCCGCAGAGGCTGAGCGCCGCCACCGAGTCCATGCCGTACTCGGCGAGCGGCACGGCCGGGTCGATCGTCTCGGGCGCCCGCCGCAGGTAGAGCGAGAGGCGGGCCGACAGCCACTCGTACACGCCGTCGGCCTTCGCGGTGTCGGCGGCAAGGGTGTACCGGCCGGTGGGGATGGTCATGGCGGACTCCTTCGGTCAACCCGGGATCGGGGTCGAGTAGAGGTCGTAGCTGGTCCGGGTGGAGAAGCGGAGCTGAACCTCGTGCCTCAGGCGCGTCTCGCACTCCGGGGGGAGGGCGGCGACCCGCGTGCCGAGCCGCCCGCAGATGCGGTGCAGTGCGGCGGCGGCCCAGGACGGGTCGGCGAGGAACGGGTCGGGGCCGTAGCGGGCCTGGTCCCAGACACCGAGCACGGCGGCCCCGGCGAGCAGCAGCGTGTACCGGTCCATCAGGGCGAACCTGGCGGGCTGGGCGCTGGTGGCCGGTCCGGCCGCCTCCAGCCGGAGCACCCGCCCCCGCACGTCCCGGAACTCCTCGACGAGCAGCCCCGCGAGAGCGCGCAGGGCACGCTCCACGGGGCCGTGCCCCTCGATGCGCGCGGCGACCGCGAGCAGCGAGGCGCTGAGCGAGTCCCGGCCACAGGCCAGGGCGAGCCGGTCGGTGCGCAGCGGCGGCAGGTCCCCGTCCAGCCGGAAGAGCCCGGCGGGCGCCTCGTCCTCGGTGAACCAGGAGCGGCGGGCGAGCCGGGGCATCTGCGGGATGACGGTGGCCTGGCAGGCGACGGTCCCGGCGTGCCCGAGGCTGAGCACGGGCACGTCCCGGACGTGCTTCTGGAAGATGCCCCGGGTGCCCTCGCGGGTGTAGAAGTCGGAGCCCAGGACGATCGACAGGTCGTACATCGTCTCGCCGAGGACGCGCGGCATCAGGTACTTGAGCGCCGCCGAGGTGACGCTCGTCTCGGCGGGCAGCAGGTGCAGGGCGCGGGCGGCGACCACCGCGAGGGCGTCGTAGAGCAGCAGGCTCACGAAGGCGTTGGTGAGGGCCGCGCCGGTGCGGGTGTTGTCGGTGCCCCGGCCCTGCCAGCCGCCGGACCGCTCGCGGTCGATGCGGACGGCGGTGCGCAGGCTGGTGTCCAGGGCGGCGACGGCGGTCGCGGCGATCAAGGTCCGGCTGATCTGGAAGGAGCGCAGCGCGGTCTCGATGCCGCTGCCCTCCGGCCCGAGGAGCGCGCTCCCGGGCACCGGGCAGTCGTCGAACTCCACCCCGGCGAACCGGCATCCGCGCAGCCCGACCGGGGTCCTGCGCGCGGTGACCGCCGCGCGGGCGTCCGACAGCTGCTCCGGTTCCAGCAGCAGCACGGAGTGGCTGCGGCTGCCCGGGGCCGGGTCGGTGCGGCAGAACAGGACGAGCGCCCCGGCCCGTTCCAGGTTGTTGACCAGCGGCTTCCCCCCACTGATCAGATAGCCGCCGGGGCCGCGCCGGGCGGTGACCTGGCTGCGTACGAAGTCGTTGCTGTGCGCGGTCTCGTGCTGGGCGATGGCCGCCCGGCCGCCCGCGCGGAGCAGCCCGGCCAGCCATTCCCGCTGCCGGTCGCTGCCCGTCGCCCAGACGTCGGACGCGGCCATGAAGGTGGTCATGCCGTGCCCGATGGCCAGGCCCACGTCGCGGCGCATCACCGGGCGCATGACCCGGACCAGGGTGTCCATCGCGTCGAGGCGGCCGCCCAGCGAGCGCGGCACGTACTCGTCGACGATGCCGAACTCGTCGAGCAGCGCCTCCCCCGCGGCGAAGGGCACCGCGGCCCGGTCGGCTTCGAGGAGCGCGGTGTAGCCGGCCGGGTTGGCCGGGTCGGAGGGGTCGCCGAACAGGTCCTCCAGTTCCGCGACCCGGGCCCGGGCGGCGCTCTCGCGCCGCCGTGCGGCCGTTTCGGAGGGGTGCGCGGGAGCGGTGGACAGGGTCGTCACCACCGCCTTCCTCCGTCGGCTCCCTCCGGCCGCAGCAGGTCGCCTCCGAACAGCACGTCCTCGGCGCGGGCCAGCGCCCACACGTCCGGGGTCAGCACCTCGTACTCGCCGCGCACCACACCGTCCAGGAACAGCGTGCGCATCAGGGTGCGCTGGACCTTGCCGCTGCTGGTGCGGCGGACGGCGCCCGGGCGCACCAGCAGGACGTTGCCGGCCGGGATCTCGAATTCCTGGCCGATCAGGGCCTGGATCTTCTGGGCGACCGTGCGCAGTTCGGTGCTGCTCGCGACGCCTCGCACCTCCTGGACGAGGACCAGGTGCTCACGTCCCGCGTCCACGGAGAACGCGGCTCCGGCGCCGAAGGTCAGGGCGGGGCTGACGGTCCGGGCGGCCCACTCGACGTCCTGCGGGTAGACGTTGCGGCCGTTGATGATGATGACTTCCTTGAGCCGCCCGGTGACGAACAGCTCCCCGTCGACCAGCATGCCGAGGTCGCCGGTGCGCAGGAAGTTGCTCTCCTCGTCGTTGAGGCTGGCGCGGAAGGTCCGCACGGTCTCGGCGGGCCGCCGCCAGTAGCCCCGGGCGACGCTGTAGCCGCGTATCCAGATCTCGCCGACCGCGCCGGGCGGCAGCTCGTGGTGGGTCAGCGGGTCCACGATCCGTACGTCGGCGTCCACGGGGACGCCGCAGCCCACGAGGGTCCGCCGGCGGGTCTCCGTACCCGCGACCGCGGCCCGGTCCTGCTCCAGTTCCGCCTGGTCGAACTCCGTGCGGACGTACGGGGTGCCGGGCTCGCCGCCGGAGACGACGAGCGTGGCCTCCGCGAGGCCGTAGCAGGGGCGCAGTGCCTCCGGCCGGAAACCGGCGGGCGCGAACCGCTCCGCGAAGGCGTCCAGGCTCTCGGCGCGCACGGGCTCGGCGCCGTTGAGGGCGAGCCGCCAGCGGGACAGGTCGAGCGCGGCGATCTGCTCGTCCTTGACGCGGTGGACGCACAGGTCGTAGCAGAAGTTGGGGCCGCCGCCGACGGTGACGCCGTACTCGTCGATGGCCTGCAGCCAGCGCAGCGGGCGCTTGACGAAGGAGAGCGGGGTGACCTGGACGCTGTGGCTGCCGAGGTAGACCGGGTGCAGCAGGTGCGCGACCAGGCCCATGTCGTGGAAGTAGGGCAGCCAGCTGCCGAAGACGTCCTCGCGGGTGGTGTGCAGCAGCTTCTGCAGGCTGCCCTGGTTGGCGAGGAGGTTGCGGTGCGAGACGGTCACGCCGCGCGGCTCGGAGACCGAGCCGGAGGTGTACTGGAGGAAGACCAGGTCGTCCGCGCGGGCCGCGACCGGCCGCCAGACCTCCGGGTCGCCGATCTCGGGCACGTCGGTGACCAGGCACTCGGCGGTGGACCGGGTGTTGCGGGCGAGCCAGAGCGCGACCTCGGGCGCGGCGTCGGTCTCGGTGAGGACGACGGCGGCACCGGTGTCCTTGAGCACGGCCGTGGTCCGGTTGAGCCGCTTGTCGCGGCCGGCCTCCCCGGGCAGCGGTACGGGGACCGCGACGGCTCCCGCGTACAGGCAGCCCGCGAAGCCCTTGAGGAACTCCACGGTCGAGGAGTAGGCGAGCAGCACGGGCTGCTCCGCCACCCCGTAGCTCTGGAGGCAGGCGGCGATCCGTCTGGCCTCCCGGTCCAGTTCTCCGTAGGTGAGGTGCTCGGCCACCGGACCGTCCGCGGTGTCACGGAGGAAGACGTGGACGTCCTCGTCGGCGAGTTCGGCCGTCCGGGCGCGGAGCAGTTCGGTGAAGGTGGCGAAGCGTGACTCTGTCATCCGCGGCATCCCCTCGCGTCTGCGGGCCCGTGGATGTGCGGCCCTCGTTCCCGCCGATCCTCCGCAAACGTCCTTGCGGCTCGCTTGCGCGCCCCGGCGCGCGCCGCCGAATCAGGGGGCGGCAGGGGTGCACCGAGGGAGGGGGTACGGGTGACGCTCGGCCCATGGACACTCACACCGAACCCGCAGAGGCGACGCGGACGGCGATCGTCTTCCCCGGCATGCAGCCGACGGCCTTCTCCGAGGTCTCCCGGTTCATGCTGGTCAACCCGTACGCGCGCGAGCTCTACGCGCTCGCCGACGACGCCCTCGGCTACCGGCTGGCCGACCGCTACCAGCGGACCGAGGGCGACTACTCGCTCTACGGGCAGATCTCCTTCGTGGTGAACTGCCTGGCCCTGGCGCGCTTCGCCGGTGAACGGCTGGAGGTCGTCCCGTCCCATGTGACGGGCCCGAGCTTCGGCGCCCGCGCCGCCGCCGTGTACTCCGGGGTACTGGACTTCACCGACGCCGTGACGATGACCGCCCGGTTGGCGGACACGATGGAGGACTACTTCGCCCGGGAGCACCCCGCGCTGGTCACGCAGTCGATGGCCCGGGTGCCCCAGGAGGGCGTCGAGGAGCTGCGCCGGGAGCTCGAGGAGCGCGGCGAGTGGAGCGACATCGCCTGTGTCGTCGACCACGACTTCACGATGCTCACCGTCCACGAATCGGTCCTGGACTGGCTCCAGCGCCGTATCCGCGCGCTCGGCGGGATGGCGATGTACACGATGAAGCCGCCGATGCACTCGTACCTCTTCGACGGGTTGCGCGACCGGGTCGACGAGGAGATCTTCGCGGGGATGACCTGGTCGGACCCGCGGCTGCCGGTGATCGCCGACCAGGACGGCCGCACGGTGACGACGGGCGCGGGCGTGCGCGGGATGCTGCTCGACGGCTTCGTACGCACGGTGCGCTGGCCGGACGTGGTGGCCTCGCTGAAGGCGGCGGGCGTGGGCCGGCTCTGTGTGTCCGGCGCGGACGGGCTGTTCACCCGGGTCGCGTGCACCACGCGGAACTTCCGGGTGATGCCGGTGACGCCCCGGTCCGCGATGCGGCCGGTCCGGCGCCGGATGCCGGTGGCGGCCTGAGAGCCGCTGTACGACGGCGGAAGGGGCCGGTGCGAAGGCACCGGCCCCTTCCCTTTCCCTCGTGTGCCGGTTACCTGCCGTCCACCGTGAAGGCGTAGAAGGTGCCCTCGGTGCTGCTGCCGGTGGTGCCGGCGCCGTCGGCGAACCGGGCGTAGCCGTTGCCCCAGTAGACCGTGCCGTCGACGACCGCCGGGCCCGCGTTGGAGGAGTACGGGGCGGCGAACTCCCACAGGTACGCGCCGGTGGCCGCGTCGAACGCGTACATGTGGCCGCTGGTGGAGCCGCCGAAGACGACGCCGTTCGCGACGGTCAGGGCGCCCCAGGCGAATCCGTCGGTACGGTCCGCGACCTGCCAGATGATCTTGCCGGTCTGCGGGTCGAGCGCGGCGAAGGAGCTGCGGTTGGTGGTGGTGCCGTCGGCCAGCTGGTAGTCCAGCTTGTTGAAGTTGGCCTCGGCGATGTAGATCCGCTTGTCGTCGTTGGCGGTGCCCCACTCGATGCCGCCGACGTGTCCGCCGGGGCCGGCCGCGGCGCTCCAGACGACCTCACCGTTGGCGGCGTCCATCAGCCAGTACTCGCCGCTCTTCTCGCCCGCGCCGATGACCTTGCGCGCGCGGCCGTCCGCGCCCTTGATGGTGAACAGGTGGGCGCCGTCACCGAAGTCGTAGTCGTAGCCCGGGTTCGGCGGGCAGTTGTTCGGCGGGAGGCCCGGGATACAACCGGTGTTCCAGGCGTCGAACCGCTTGGCGCCGGTGTGCCACTTGATCCGGCCCGTGGTCATGTCCAGGGCCAGGACCGTGTCGACGTAGTTGTCCTCCTGGTAGCACTCGGCGGGGGTGCCGCCGGCCGTCTGGCAGTCGGAGACCTCCTTCGGGACGGTGTAGTTGTTGCCGGTGGTGAAGTACACCGTGTTGGTCGCCGGGTCCAGCGCCGGGGTGCCCCACACGGCGACGCCGCTGTAGCCGCCCGGCTGTCCGCCGTTGTCCGGGGTCGTGAACTGCCGCCACAGGACCCTGCCGGTGGTCGCCGAGATGGCGTTCACGCTGCCGCGGAAGGTGCAGCAGGGGTACGTGGGGTCGTAGGCGCCCTCGGACTCGCGCGAGGAGACGCCCTGGTAGATGACGCCGTTGTGGACGACCGGCGACTGGGTCAGCACGGCCTTGTACTGCTTGTCGATCTCGCGGGTCCAGATCTTGTTGCCGGTCTGCGCGTCGACCGCCATCAGGACGGCCTTCGTCCAGTCGGCTATGTAGACCCTGCCGTTGACGACGGTCGGGCTGGAGCGGGAGACGGACGCCTCGTCGCCGGTGTACTCGGAGACCTTGTGCGACCAGATCTGCTGGCCCGTCTTCGCGTCGATCTTGTGGAGGTAGCCGCCCCAGTCGGGGAAGTACACCGCGCCGCCCACGACAGCCGGCGTCGCGGACACGTCACCGTGGGTCGCGTACGTCCACTTGGCCTTCAGCCGGCTCGCGTTGTCCTTGGTGATCTTGTACTCGGCCGGCGCGGAGCGGCTGTTGGCCAGGTCGTGGCCGCCGGTCGGCCACTCGGTCTGTGCCGTGCCCGCGCTGGAGGGGGCCATACCCAGCGTGGTCGCCATCAGCGCGGCGGCGAACAGGGTGAACCTGCGGGCCGTCTTCCGCGACGGCCGGGGTCTCGTGAACATGACTGGCTGTCCTCCTGAGGACGGTGGTGAAGGTGGTGACAGTGATGTCTGTGGGGTCTGTGGGGGCCGCAGGGCCGGGGAGCCCTCGGCCGCGGGGCCGTGACGGCCCTCGGGCCACCGGCTCCGGCTCACGCGGCGCGCGCGGTCACCGGCGTGGGTTCCGGCGCCTTCGTGCCGTGCCGTTCCGTCGCGAGCGCGGTCAGCGCCAGCCGGTCGGTCTTCTTGTTGGTGTTGAGGGGGAACTCGTCCAGCCGGTGGTAGTGGCGCGGGATCAGCTGCGGCGGCAGGACCGCCGCCAGGTCGCGGTGGAAGTCCCTCGGGGCGCGCTGCTCACCGAGGTAGAAGGCGACCAGTTCGGTGCTGTTGGCCACCGGTACGCCGACCACGACCGCCCCCGTCACCGGGGACGCGGCCCGCAGCGCGTGCTCCACCTCGGCCAGCTCGACGCGGTAGCCCTGCACCTGCACCTGGGAGTCCATCCGGCCCAGGTACACCAGCTGGCCGTCGGCGAGCCGGCGGACCCGGTCGCCCGTGCGGTACCAGCGCAGCCCGTCCCGCTCCAGGTACTTGCCGCGGCCGTCCTCCGGGTCGAGGTAACCGGCCGACAGCTGCGGCCCCGCGAGCCAGAGTTCGCCCTCGTCCGCCGCCTCCTCGCCCCGCTCGTCGAGCAGCAGCTCCGCGTGGCCCTCGTGGAGCAGGCCCAGCGGGACGACGCCGTTGACGCCGAGCCGGGTCGACTCCTCGGGCGACCAGCGGTGGCGGTGCGTGGTGATGGTCATCTCGGTCGGGCCGTAGACGTTGATCACCGCGGAGCCGGGCGCGGCCCGCTGCCAGGCGTCGGTGTCCTCGAACTGCAGGGCCTCGCCGCCGAAGTACGTCCAGCGCAGCGTGGGCATCGAGCCGGGCAGCAGCCGGTTGGTGCGCCGGGACAGCGAGATCACGCTCGGCGCGGAGAACCACACGGTGATCCCGTGCTCCGCGACGAAACCGGGCAGGTCGCGGTACGCGTGCGGGGGCACCGAGACCAGCGGGGCGCCGGCCGCCCAGGCGCACCACAGGTCCGACACCGCGGAGTCCCAGTTGAGGCCGGCGGCCTGGGAGAAGACGTCGTCGGCCGAGAAGTCGTACCAGGCGTCCATCAGCGCGAAGTAGTGCGCCATGTTGCCGTGGGTGAGCCGGACCCCCTTGGGGCGTCCGGTCGAGCCCGAGGTGAACAGGATGTACGCCACGTCCTCGGGCGCCGCGTCCCGGGGCTCGGTCAGCGCGGTCTCCGGGCCCGCCACCAGCGGCGGCAGCCCGGTGCCCTCGGCCAGGGCCCCTGCACCGGCCTCTCCCAGGTGAGGCGCGAGCACGGGCAGGCCCCCCAGCTCCGCCCCCGTGCCGCCGGCGAGCAGGGCAGCGCCCTCCTCGTCGACGACCAGGGCGGAGACCTCGGCCGCGCCCAGCATCGAGACGACCTTGCCGGCGGGGAAGTCGGCCGGGATCGGGACCGCCGGCAGGCCCGCGTAGAGGCTCGCCAGGATGCCGACGTACGCGGTGGTGCTGCGGCCGGTCAGGACGCCGATGGCCGTGGGGGGTCCGCCGGGGGCGGCCAGCAGGGCGCCCGCCCAGGCCAGGGCCGTCGCATGGGCCGTCGCGTAGTCCACGGTGTCCCCGCCCACCCGGACGGCGACCTTGTCCGGGGACTTCTCCAGGCCCCGCAGGAAACGTGCGTGCAGCGCCTTCGACGCCATTGATTCCATTTCCGCTCCTCATTTCCCCGGAGTACTCCGGGAGTGCTCCGGGAGAACTCCCGAAAGTTTCCCGGGCCTTTCTCGGGACATTTCCTGGACACGTTGACAGCCGCCGACGGACGCCCTCATCATTCCCGTATGCCAGAACTCGCGAATCACACCTGGGACGAAGCCTTCGAGGCCGTCATCCGCCCGTTCCTGCCCTATCTCGACCCGGGCGAGAAACTGTCCGACGATTCCCAGCTCAAGGAACTCGGGCTGGACTCCATGGGCACGATCGAGCTGCTCGCCGCGCTGGAGAGCGCCTATTCCGTGCGCTTCCTGGACGATGCCCTGAAGCTGGAGAATTTCGCCAGCCCGGACATCCTGTGGAACACCCTGATAACCAAAACAGAATCCGCTGCGTGAGAAACGGACCCACCGCCCGGCCCGACAAGGATTTCGTATCCGAGTCGGGCCGCTCTCGTCACAGCAGGCGCCGGAAACCTTCCTCGACCCGGTCGAGAACCGATCGGACATGCGGCAGTTCCAGCGGGTTCGCGGCGGCCAGTGACATTTCCTGCTGCTCGGCGTTCTCGCCGTAGAGCATGCTGGTCGCGCACTTGAATCGCAGGGCCCCCGGCTCGTCCCCGAGGAGGTGCCCGGCGAGGACCGCGATCCCCAGGTCCAGCATCCGGCGGGAGAGCGACGCCGAGTCCGTCACCTCGTGCTTGCCCAGCTCCTCCCGGACCGGCTCGAAGTCCGGATAGACGTAGAACGCGCCGGTGGGCGGCCGGCAGCGGGCGCCGGCCCCGACGACGATGCGGTGCACCTCGCGGGCCACGGCCCCGTGCAGCCGGGCGCTGGCCCGCAGCCGCTCCCGGATCTCCTCGGGCTCGCCGAAGGCGTACTCCGCCACCTCCTGCATCGGCCCGGGGAGCGTCGACCACACCTCGCTGGCCACGGACGCGACCCCGTCGCGGACCGACTCGCCCCAGGGCCCCTCGGGGAAGCGGGCCGCGCCGATGCGCCAGCCGCCCACGGCGAGGGACTTGCTGAGTCCGGTGCAGACGACGGTCCGGGCCGGCGCCACCTCGGCGGGGCTGAGGTAGTCCGCGTCCGGGTCGTGCATGACGTCCCGGTAGATCTCGTCCGAGACGATGAGCAGGTCCTCCTCCTCGGCGATGGCGCACAGTTCGCGGATCATCGTCCGGGAGGCGAGGGTGCCGGTCGGGTTGTCCGGCAGGGTCAGGATCATGATGCGCGGGTCCCGGCCCCCGGCCCGGGCGGCCCGGATGTGCTCGCGCAGCACGGCCGGGTCGGGCACCCCGCCGCACTCCTCGGGGATCGGCACGGCGATCGGCCGCTTGCCGGCCAGCCGGGCCTGCGGTGCGTAGGTGTTCCACGCCGGCCGGGGCAGCAGCACGTCGCCGGGAACGGTGAGGCCGACGGCCATGAGCAGCGGCTTGCTGCCCGGGGCGACGACGATCTGGTCGGGCCCGGTGGGCAGCCGGCGCCGGCCGAAGTACCCGGCGACGGCCTCCCGTACGCCCGGCGAACCGGCCACCGGCCCGTAGGCGTTGCGTCCGGCCCCTGCCACGAGGCGCTCCACGAGCGGACCGAAGGCGGGCAGCCGCGACTCGCCGAAGCCGAGGTGGACGATCCGCTCGCCGGCCGCCTGGCGTTCGGCGACGAGCTGGTTGAGGGCGAGGTTCGGGGACATGCTCATCGTGTTCACGCCTGGCTCCCCACCCCGGCCGCCGCCGTCCGGCTGCCGAAGATCTCGGGCTCGCGCGCCCAGGCCGGTCCGGCGATGGCGCGGGCGATGTCGGCGGGCACCGAGTGGTCCAGGCGCAGGTCGTCCACCCAGGAGGCGTCGGCGTCGTAGTGCGCGAGGAAGGGGCGTCCGACGAGCTTCGGGTCGCGGGCCTGCATCATGCGCAGCTGGAAGAACAGCCCCTCCGCCCTCTCGATGACCCCGTCGACGGCCACCTTGCCGGGGGTCGCGGACATCACCGGGCCGCGCACCGTACGGGCCAGGCCCGGCAGCGTGGCGTAGGCGTCCCGGAAGATCTCCGCCGCCCGCGCGAGCGGCACCCGGAAGTAGTCGTGCGGGCCGGTGTCGCGCTCCACGAACATGTAGTACGGCACGGCGCCGACGGCGAGTTCGGCCCGCCACATCCGGGCCCACACGTCCGCGTCGTCGTTGACCTTGGCGATCAGCGGCGCCTGGCAGTAGACCAGCGCCCCGGTGGCCCGGATGCGGGCGATCGCGCGCCGCGCGAGGTCGGTCTCCAGCTCGCGGGGGTGGCTGAAGTGGGCCATCACGGCGAGGTTGCGGCCGGTGGCGACGACCTTCTCGAACAGCCGCAGTACGTCGTCGGCGTCGGGGTCGGTGACGTAGCGCTGCGGCCAGTACGCCACGGACTTCGTACCGATCCGGATGGTCCGCACGCTCTCCAGCGAGAGCAGCGGCTCCAGGTGGGTGCGCAGCCGCGCGGTGGACATCACCATCGGGTCGCCGCCGGTGACGAGCACGTCGTTCGCGTCCGGATGCGTCTCCAGGTACGAGATCAGGCCGCGCGGGTCGGGAGCGGCGAAGCGCAGCTCGGCGTCGCCGACGAACTGGGCCCAGCGGAAGCAGTACGTGCAGTACGCGTGGCAGGTCTGGCCCTGGCTCGGGAAGTACAGCACCGTCTCGCGGTACTTGTGCTGGAGTCCGGGGAGTTCGACGCCGTCCCGGGTGGGCACGTTGAGTTCCTTCTGCCCGGACGGGTGCGGGTTGAGCCGGCCGCGTATCTGCTGCACCAGGGCGCGCAGGGCGACCTTGTGGGAAGGGTCGGCGGAGAGGGTGGCCAGGTCCCGTTCGTTCTGCTCGCTCAGCATCCCCTTCTGCGGGAAGACGAGCTGGAACATCGGGTCGTCGGGGATGCGGTCCCAGTCGATCAGCTGCGACAGGACGTATTCGTTGACCCGGAAAGGCAGCACCATCGACACGAGCCGGACGGTCTCCCGTATGTCGGCGGGCAGACCGTGGCGGTCGGCGATCTCATCGAGCTGCCGTGGTCCGTAGGCGCGGAACCGTGCCGCCTCGGCAGGATCGGTTGCCAGCAGGGACATGCGGATATTCCTCCAGCCTGGTGCCTGGCAGTTCGAGCGTCTGCTCGAACACGATGTGATGCTAGGGACGCGAATCGGCCACCGGACCCCAGAACCGACCCCAGCCGGACCCTTAGGAAGACCCGCCACCCCTGGCCGTTCTCCGGGGTTCCGCGGGCATGGCGAAGCCGCCCAGGAGCGACGGGGGAGGCGCTCCTGGACGGCTGCTCGGGACCCCTTGAGGGGTGGGTGGGGCGGGAGTCACGGAAGCCGGCGCGGGTCCGGCGCGGGTCCGGCGAAGCGGGCCGGGCCGGGCCGGCCCGCGCAGCCGGGCGGGACAGGCGCTACGCGAGCCCCGCGCCGGGCTCCTGGGCACCCGTCTTCGAGGCCGGGGCGCACGCCTCGTCCTCGGCCGGCTCGGTGGCCTTCGCGTTGTCCTGCTGGACGGACCGCAGCCCGACGAGCGCCACCACGGCTGCCCCGGCCATCACGACCGCCCCGGCCACGGACGCGGCGTGCACCTCGGTGGTGAAGGCGGAACGCGCCGCCTCGACGAGATTCCCGCCCGCCTCACCGGGCAGCCGGGCCGCCGCCGCGAGCGCGCCGCCGATCGTCTCGCGCGCCGCGTCCAGCGCGTCCGCCGGCACCCCCGCCGGGGCGTCCAGGGCGTCGCTGTTGCGGTAGGCGGTGGCGCCGATGCTGCCGAGGACGGCGACCCCGAGGGCGCCGCCCAGCTCCTGGCAGGTCTGGAGCAGCGCGGACGCGGTACCGGCCCGCTCCGGCGGCACCTGGCCGACGACGAGTTCGGTGACCAGGGTGAGGACCGGGGTGAGGCCGACGGCGAGGGCGATGATGCCGACCAGGATCAGCACGAGCCCGTCCTCCTCGGGCACCTGGGTGAGCATCAGCAGCGCGGCGGTGGCGATCCCGAAGCCGCTCGCGATGATGACGCCCGGGCGGATCGTCCGCACGAGCACGGTGGCGACGGGCACGACCGCGCCGACCGCGATGGTGCCGGGGATCGTCCACAGCGCGGACTTCAGGGCGCTCATCCCGAGCACGGACTGCATGTACTGCGTGGAGAACAGCGAGTACCCGACGAGGGTGAAGCAGGCCAGCATGTTGACGGTCACCGAGGCGCCGAAGGCCCGGTTGCGGAACAGCGAGACGTCGATCATCGGGTCGGCGCTGGTGCGCTGCCGGCGCAGGAACACCGGGACGAAGGCGAGCCCGACGACGATCGCGAGGACGTACGGCACGCCGAACCCGTCCACCGCGATCTTCTTGAACCCGTAGACGACCGGCAGGATGACGAGCAGCGAGAGCGCCGCACTCACCAGGTCGAACTTCCCGGCGGCGGAGTCCTTGGACTCCGGCAGCAGGAACGGCGCCGCGACCAGCAGCAGCAGCATCACGGGCACGTTGATCAGGAACACCGATCCCCACCAGAACCCGGACAGCAGCGCACCGCTGACCACGGGCCCGAGCGCGGAGCCCGCGGCCATCCCCGTCGACCACACCGCGATGGCGGTACGCCGCTGGGTCTGGTCCCGGAACAGGTTCCGGATCAGCGCGAGCGTGGAAGGCATCAGCGTCGCACCGCCGATGCCCTGGAACGCCCGGGCGCTGATCACCATCTCGGGGCTGTTGGCGTACGCGGCGAGCAGCGAACCGGCGCCGAAGACCACGGCGCCCATCAGCAGCAGACGCCGGCGGCCGATGCGGTCGCCGAGGGCACCCATGGTGAGCAGGACACCGGCGAGCACGAAGCCGTAGATGTCGATCATCCACAGCTGCTGGCTGCCCGACGGCCGCAGGTCCTCGCTGATGGCCGGGATCGCGAAGTAGAGGACGGTCAGGTCCATGGAGACGAGCAGCACGGGCAGGAGCAGAACGCCGAGGGCGATCCATTCCTTGCGGCCCGCTCTGGCCTCCGGTCCGGTAAGGGCGTTCTCGCTCTGGGAGCTGGTCATGGAGACGGTCCAATGCTGGGGGGAGGGAACGTACGTATCAGTGAACGGAAGTACCGGCGCGTAGGGGCCGGTCGTACGCGGGAACAGGGGTACAGACAGGGCCCCGGATAGGGGTGGGGTCACAGGACGCGGCATCCTGGTCGGCATGGACTTCCAGCCGGTCGAACGCGCCCCGGAGGCGTACCAGCAGCCGCTGACCGCGCGGCAGATCACCGCGATCTGCCACCGCGCCTTCGGCCCGGCGGCGGATGCCGTCTCCGTGGTCGAGCTGGGCACGGGGATGTACAACAACGTCTACCGCGTGACCACGGCCGGCCGGGCGGAGCCGGTGATCCTGCGGGTCGCCCCGGAGGAGGCCCGCCAGTTCCGCAGCGAGCGCCATTTCATGCGCAACGAGTACGCCACCCAGCCCTGGCTGTCCGTGATCGCGCCGCTGATGCCCCGGGTGCTCGTCGCGGACTGGTCGCACGAGGTGGTCGACCGGGACTGGATGATCCAGACCTGCCTGCCCGGCGTGCCCGCACCGCAGCGGCTGAGCGCCTACCCGCGTACGGCCCGCACCACGTTCTTCCGGCAGATCGGCGCCGTCGCCCGCGCGGTGCACGACGTACGCGGTCCGCACTTCGGGCCCGTCGCCGGCCCCGGCTTCGGGACGTGGAGCGAGGCGGTGATCGCGTCGCTGGAGGACATCGCCGCGGACCTGGACGGAGCCGGTCTGGACGCGGGCCCGGTACGAAGGGCCGCCGGCCTCGCCGCGGACGGGCGGGCCGCACTCGACGAGGTCACCGAGCCGAGGCTGATGTCCGGTGACCTGTGGACGGTCAACACCCTGCTGGACCCGGCGGCCCCCGAACCGGTCATCACCGGCGTCCTCGACTTCGACCGCTCCTGGTTCGGCGACCCCGCGGCGGACTGGACCATCCACATGGCGACGGCCAGGCAGGACGAGCGGGTCGCGTTCTGGGAGCCGTACGGTGCCCTTGACCGCTCACCCGCCGCCGTGTGGCGGGCGGGGATCTACGAGGTACGGCACCTGGGAGCGATCCTCCTGGAGGGCCACCGGCTGGGCGAGACGGACGCGGTCAGCGACAGCCGCGGCCGGCTGGCCGAGGTGGTCGACGGCCTGGGCTGACCGGGCCGACCGCCGGCACCGAGGCGTGCCATGCTCGAAGTATGTCGACCAGGAAGACCACCATCACCGGGCCGGAAGAGCGGGTGGAGTCGTTCAAGAAGCACGTCGACGCCCGGGAAGCGTCCGCCGCCCAGCAGGGCGCGATGGACCGACTGCGCGAGCTGGCCGACCGTCTTGAGGAAGAGCACGGCGCTCTGACGGCCGACGAGCAGCAGGCCGCCCTGGACCGCATTGCCGCCATCGACGGCTGGCACGACGAACAGCACGCGGCTCCGGGTGCTGTATGAGCCGTGGCCGAGTCAAGCCCGGTGGTAAGGCTTTCCCACCAGGCGCATCGCGCGTGTTCGGGGTGAAGCCCAGCGAGGTGTACAGCGGCCTTCCCGCCTCGCTGGCCGTCAGGTTCAGCAGGGTGCAGCCCTGACCGGTAAGCCAGTCCACGAGCGCGCGGGTGACGGCGCAGCCGTAGCCGCGCCGACGGAACCGCTGTCCGGTGACAACGGTCTGAATCTGCCCGAAGACCCCGGAGTGATCGGGACCAGGGAGACCCTGATGGACGACGCCGATCGCGCAGGCCGCGAGACCGCTGTCCGGAGCGTCGACCACGAACGCGGCGAGCCGGTTGCCGCCCAGGTGTTCCCGGAGGTGATCGGCGAGCCGATCCCGCCACGGTCCGGAGATGTCAGGGCCCACCATTTCGGCGTGCATGCGTGCCAGCTCCTCGGCGTCCTCCGGCGAGGCAGGGCGCACGTTCACGGAATCACCTCCGAGAGTCGCCCGGCGAGTTCACCGGCCGTCGGCCGGACGGAGGCGGAGGCGGTCAGGACCTCGGCAAGGACACTCTGGAACTGAGGCCAGGGTCGTGCGCCGGTGAGCGGGATGCCGGTGACGATGGCCTGCCGCAGCTCGGCGGGGCCCGTGTCCTTCACGGTGAAGCCGACGGCCTCGTAGTCCAGCGGCCATCGACCCGTCGTACAGGTCCAAAGGACTCCGGCCAGTGCGTACACGTCCGCTGCGGGCGAGGGTTTCACCGGCTGCGGGCCGGTGGCGATCCGCGCGGCGAGTTCCGGGGCGACCAAGTGGGTGATGCCGCCGTTGAACTCCCGCCATGGGTCGGTTCCCTCGCGCCACGACCACGCGAAGTCGATCAACCTCACGCCGGAGGTGGTGTGGATGCCGTGGGCCGGCTGCAGGTCGCCATGCACCCAGCCGGCGGCGTGGAAGTCGGCGACCGTCCGGCACAGCGCCACCGCGTCGGCAAGAGGGGCCGCGCGATCCTGGGAGCCGTCCCGTACCGGCCGGAAGAGTTCCCAGGTGGATGGCCCGTCCAGCCACGGCGTGACGTACCAGACGTCGGCGCCGGAGCGGCCGGCGACGACGGTGTAGTCGGGCAGGGCGTCGAGCGTCGCGGCTTCCCGAGCGGTGATCTCGGCCCCCTCGGCGCCGTATCCGAGCTTGATCGCGGCCCCGCCGAGCGGGCCGACAGCCCTCCAGACCGCCGTACCGCGCCGTTCGGTGATCCCCGTGAGCGAGACCGGGCCGCAGACGGCCGCCGCCGCCGCTACCGCTTCCGGGGGACAGGGAGCGAAGCCGCCCATGCCCGTACCGCCTTCCAGTCACAGGGGATGTGCTCGAATACGTCACGGCCGTCGTCGTCGGCCACGGCCAGGGCCTCTGCGAGGTCGGGAGTGTCTCGCAGGAACTGCGGATCGCGTCCAACATCTGACGGTGGCAGTAGCTCTCCGGGCGTCCGCCCTTCTTCTCCAGCCAGGCCGGAGTGGGCAGCAGCGGCCGCACCGCCGCCCATTCCGCGTCCGACATGTCCGACGGGTAGCGCGGCGCCCGATCTGGCTGGTCGGCCGCGTTGCCGTACACGTGCGCGAGGCAATCGCACGACATGACGGATGAGTTGAAGTCGACAGGCGTGACCGCGTACACATAGGACAACGGGGTCTCCTTGGGCCGCTCGGTGAGGTTCGCACCTCCGAGCTACCAGGGGGCCCCGCCTTCGTGCGCTGGCCAACCGAAGATCACCCGCGCGGGAAACGCGTTCGACCCACACGTTCCATGACCGGTTGAGATACGGCTTCTAACTTGACTCTGGCGGGGATCTTGGAGTCGTCGAGGTCAGCTGCCCAGGGTTCGCCAGGACTTCAGCCGGGGAATCTCGTGCTGGTCGAGGTAGCCCTGGAAGGCGGTCGGTCTGCGGGGTGTGGGAGTTTCCTCGGTCGGGGAAAGTCCACTGAGGCGCTCGATGTTGACGGCGATGGCGGTCAGGACGTGCTGGATGTGGGCCTTTCCCTGTCCTCGGTAGCGGCAGCGCCGCATGCCGTGGCCGTGGGCGAACTCGTTGACCGTTCCCTCCACTCCGGAGCGGACCGCATAGCGCGCCTTCCACTCGGGCGTCTGCTGCTCGGTACGGACGCGAAGTTGCAGGTTGCGGAGCTCTCGCGGGGGGGAAGCCCACCGTGCGGGCGCTGGCGGCGGTGCTCGTGCACTGGGCTCGGGCCGGGCAGGGGCGACACTGACTCTTGGTGAACCTGGCCACGATCAGCGGGGCAGCAGTGGGCGAGGATGTCGGGTAGGGGCCGTGCCAGCCTGCGCTGACCTGCCCCTGAGGGCAGGTGACCCGCTCACGGTCGTAGTCGATGTGGAAGTCGTCCCGGGCAAAGCCCTCGCCTCGGCGGTGCTGGCGGGTGGGGTTGCCCGGCAGTGGTCCGGTGACGGTGACCTTGTGTTCTCGGGCGGCTTGTTCCAGGTGGGGGCAGGGAGGCGTAGCCGCTGTCGACGAGGTGCTCGGCGGGCAGCAGGCCGCGACGGGCCAGGCGTGAGTGGACGCCGGGCAGAACCTGGCTGTCGTGGGTGGTGGCCGCGGTGGTGGCCGCCTGACCATCGGAAAGGGCAACAGCTACGTCGGCCTCAAGGGCATCATCACCGCATATTGGGTCAAAGGCCACGTAGGCTGGAAGGGCTGCAATAACTGGAAGGGCTGCAATAACAAGGACTTCAACTAGAGCGAGGAGGGGGAAATTGTGGGGCAGCAGAAGAAGTGGACGCCGCGCTGGCACGAGGGCGACGTCGTCACCCCAACCGGCGAGCAGGACCACCCCGAGGACCCCGTAGGCAAAGTACTGGAAGAGACCTACAACTCGGGCGTCCTGGTCCTCTTCCCCGAAGCCGGACACGAGTTCCATCACCCCGACGAACTCGCCCCTGCGGACCCGAAAAGCTACCCCTCAGCCGCAGCGCTGGCCGTGCGCGCAGCCGAAAAAGATGCACAGGAATCGGCTACGGGCAAGGGAATGAAAGCAGCCAGGGATACGCGCCGCGTCCGCAGCGCGCGAGCTCACGTGCGAAGGCGTGCGGCACGCCACCGGCGCAAGTAAGTGCGAGCCGCCGGCGCGCTGTGCTCCAGCAGTTCGGGCCCCGGAGATGTCATGCCCGATCCCCAAACCCCTTGAGATTCTTGGAAGTTAGAAGCCGTCGGGAGGGTTCAATGATCGGCGGATCTGATGATCAAGGAGACGCCGGATGAGCGACACCACCATCGAGCAGATACCGGCCAGCGAGGCGGCGGAGGCCGTGCCGGCGAGTGACGAGCAGTTGGTCGCGATGCTCGTGGACCGGGCCCGCAGCGAGGGCCTGCAGCTGACCGGGGAGGGCGGGCTGCTCCAGCAGCTGACGAAGCGGGTGCTGGAGTCCGCTCTGGAGGGCGAGATCACCGATCACCTCGGATACGAGAAGCACGATGCCGAGGGCCGGGGCAGCGGCAACAGCCGCAACGGGACCCGGGCGAAGACGGTGCTGACCGATGTCGGCCCGGTCGAGGTCAAGGTCCCCCGGGACGTGGCCGGTTCGTTCGAGCCGCAGATCGTCAAGAAGCGGCAGCGGCGCCTGTCCGGGGTGGACGAGATGGTGCTGTCGCTGTCCGCGAAGGGCCTGACGCACGGCGAGATCTCCGCCCACCTGGCCGAGGTCTACGGCGCGAGCGTGTCCAAGGCCACCATCACCACGATCACGGACAAGGTGATGGACGGGATGGCGGAATGGTCCAACCGACCGCTGGACTCCGTCTATCCGGTCCTGTTCGTCGACGCGATCAACGTCAAGATCCGGGACGGGCAGGTCGCCAACCGTCCGATCTACGTCGTCATGGCCGTGACCGCCGAGGGCCACCGGGACATCCTGGGGATCTGGGCCGGCGACGGCGGCGAGGGTGCGAAGTACTGGCTGAGTGTGTTCACGGATCTGAAGAACCGGGGCGTTGATGATGTTCTGATGCTGGTCTGCGACGGGCTGAAGGGCCTGCCGGAAGCGGTGGAGACCGTCTGGCCTCGAACGATTGTCCAGACCTGCGTCGTTCACCTGCTGAGGAACAGCTTCCGGCACGCGGCCCGCCAGGACTGGGACAAGATCACCAAGGCGATCAAGCCCGTCTGCACGGCCCCGAACGAGGCCGCCGCGACCGAGCGGTTCAGCGAGTTCCAGGAAGCCTGGGGGAAGAAGTACCCGGCGGTCATCCGGCTCTGGGAGAACGCCTGGGCCGAGTTCGTGCCCTTCCTCTCCTTCGACGTCGAGATCCGCAAGGTCATCTGCTCGACGAACGCGATCGAGTCCGTCAACGCACGCATCCGCAAGGCCGTCCGCGCCCGCGGGCATTTCCCCAACGAGGCCACGGCCATGAAGTGCGTCTACATGGCCATGATGAGCCTGGACCCCACCGGCAAGGGCCGCAAGCGGTGGACCATGCGCTGGAAGGCACCCCTGAACGCCTTCCAGATCGCCTTCGAAGGCCGGCTCACCCCGGCCGCCAACTGAACCCCCACAAAAACTGGATCAGCCGTCTACTGGACACACCCGGTCCGGGGCGTGGCCCACGCTTTGAAGGAGCGTCGACATGCTGAACTCTATCGACCGAGCGTTACAACGTCTGTTCGCACTCATCCACTTCAAGCCGGGACGCTGCCTGGCGACACCCCCGCCCGCGCCGCGCGCCGCCCGTGACGGAATCGACGACCCTCGGAGTCGTATCAGCGCGTAACCGAAAGCGCGTTGCCGCCGGTCCCCAGGGCCCGGCGGCAACGCGCGTCTTCGTGGTACGGCCAAGGAACCGGCGCCTCCTACCCCTCCCCCGCCACCAGCGCCGCCAGCGCGCGCCGGTCCGTCTTGCCGTTCGGGGTGAGCGGCAGGGACGGGGTCAGGGAGACCCTGCGGGGCACCATGTAGTCGGGGAGGGTCTTCTTGCAGAAGGCGCTCAGGGCCACCGGCTGGGCGTCGAAGTCGCGGCCCGGGACGACGTACGCGTACAGCTCCGGGTCCTCGCCGGGGCGCGGGCGGACCACGACCGCCGCCGCCTCCACGCCCGGGAACTCCAGCAGCCGGCGCTCGATCTCGCCCAGTTCGACGCGGTTGCCGCGCATCTTGACCTGGAGGTCGGAGCGGCCGACGAAGTACAGCTCGCCGCTCTCCCCCCGGTAGGCGAGGTCGCTCGACTTGTAGACGACCTGACCGGAACGGGGATTGAGGGGGTCCGGGACGAGGACGGCCCTGGTGGCCTCGGGGTCGTCCCAGTAGCCCGTGAAGAGGGACGGGCCGCGGAGGTGGATCTCGCCCACCTCGCCCGGGGCGTCGACCGGCCGGCCCTCCTCGTCGAGCAGCAGCATCTCCGCGCCCGGGTAGGCGAAGCCGATGGAGAGCTTGTCGATGTTCTCGGGCAGCGGGTTGGGCACATCGGTGAGGGAGAACGCCATCGCCTCGGTCGGGCCGAAGCAGTTCACCACCCGGACCCGGTCCAGCAGCGTTTGCAGTTGACGCAGTTCGGGAAGCGGGAACGCCTCGCCGGAGAAGAGGACCCCGCGTATCTGTCCGGACAGGGCCGCGAGGCCCGCCGCCTCGTGGCGCAGCACCGGGCGCCAGATGGACGGCACCCCGTCGACCTGCGTGGCCCCCGTGTCCGCGAGGAACCTCAGGAACCTGCGCGGCCAGTGCATGAGTTCGCGCGGTACGGGAATGAGCTGCGCGCCCGAGCCGAGGGCGAGGCCGATGTCCAGCAGGGCGAAGTCGAACTGGAGCGGCGAGGTCGTCGCGAGCCGGTCCTGCGGCGTGACGATGGAGTGCCGCAGCATGCCCCGGTAGAACGACAGCACCCCGCGGTGGCTCATCACCACGCCCTTGGGGCGGCCCGTGGTGCCCGAGGTGAAGATCATGTACGCCGCGTCGGTGGTGACCGCTTCCCGGCGGTGCCGGGTGCGCGCCACCGGGACGCGCTCCACACTCACCCCGTCGGGGCCGAAACGGGCCGTGCCGACGGAGGCCGGGATGCCCTCGCGGGTGCCCTTCACCGTCTGGAGGTGCAGGGCCGGTTCCGCGGTGTCGATGATCGTCCGCAGCCGGGGGTCGGGGACGTCGGGGCTCACCGGGATGAAGGTGAGCCCCAGCATCGAGCAGGCCAGCAGCGCGGCCACCGCGGCGGCCGAGTTGTCGGACTCCAGGACGACCCGGTCGCCGATGTCCAGGCCGAGCGAGTCCAGGGTCACTGCGTAGTCGTGCGCCCTGCGTTCCAGTTGGCGGTAGCTGAGGACCCGGTGCGTGCCGTCCTCGGCCGCCTCCCAGGCGGCCGGGCTGTCCGGCGCGGTGCGGGCGGCCGCCAGCATGAACTCGTGGATGCGCTCGGCCGGCGCGCCGACCGCCGCCGGGTGCTCCGTGCTCAGGCTCATCGGCCCGCCTCCTGTGCTCGTCCGGGTGTGAGGGGTCGTTCGGTGGGCACGCGCGGGCCGGGCCGGCCCTGCGCGTGTCGTTCGACAGTCACGAGGAGATCCGCTCCTTCAGGTCCTTCAGCCAGCCGTCGATGACGGGGGCCGTCGTGTCGACGTGCTGCTCGACGATGGTGAAATGCGTGCCGGGCACGGTCGCCACGGTCTCGGCGCCCTTCCAGTCGGCCTGCCAGTCGCCGCCCTCGCCGACGCCGGCCCGTTCGCCCGCCTCGAAGAGGTCCCCGGCCCGGACGAACAGCACCGGCGCCTCGATGTCGGCCTGCGTGAACTGCGGCAGCAGCTCCACGTACCGGCCCATCGCGGAGAGTTCGGCGCTGCTGAACGAGCCGAGGGTGGCCGCCTTGTCGGGGACGGCGGACGCCATCTGGTCGAAGATCGCGTCGTTCGCGGCGCCCATGTAGTACGTGTCCAGCAGGACGAGCCCGGCCGGCCGCACCCCGTGCACCCGCTCCAGGCGGGCGACGGTGGCGTGGGCGAGGAGCCCGCCGGAGGAGAAGCCGAGCAGCACGAACGGCTCTCCGTCGGCGGTACGCAGCACCGCCTCGGCGAGGACGTCGACGGCCGCGTCGAACGACTCCGGCAGCGAATCGCCCCGGGCGAAACCGGGGGTCGGGATTCCGGAGACCGGTACCGACAGCCGGGCCGCGAGCCGTGCGTGCTGGTGCACGCCGCCGGCCACGGTGGGGGTGCTGAGGCAGATCAGGCGGGGCGCCGGGCTCTCCCCGTCGGCCTTGGCCCGTGCCCCGTACGAGACCGCCTCGGGCAGCACGTCCAGGTCGGCGGCCGTGGTGAACGACGGCCGCAGCGCCGCCACCGAACGCAGCATCGCCAGGCCGGGCTTGATGTGCCCCGCCATGATCGCGTCCAGGAACAGTCCGTACAGGGTGTCGTCGACCGGGCTCGCGGCCGCCGGGGCGGGCGTGGCACCCGGCCCCGCGTCGCCCCCTTCGGTGGCCAGCCGGCCGGCGACGAGCCGGGCCAGCTCCAGCGGGTTCCTGCTGTCGAAGACCACCATGGCCGGCAGCGCGAGCCCGGAGGCCGCGTTGAGCCGGTTGCGGAGTTCGACGGCGGTCAGCGAGTCGAACCCGGCCTCCAGGAAACCCGCTTCGGCGTCCACGGCACCGGCGTCCGCATGCCCCAGGACCTCGGCGGCATGGCTCAGTACCTCGTCGAGCACGGCCCTGACCCGGGCCTCCCCGTCGAGCCCGCGCACCTTCTGCACGAGTCCGCCGGCCTCGCGGACGACGGCCGCCGCACCGGCACGCCTGCGCCCGGCCGGGGCGAGGCCCCGCAGCAGCGCGGGCACCTCGTCGGTGCGGGCCCGCAGGGCGGCCAGGTCGACGCGGAGCGGCACGAGTGCCGGAGCGTCGGCGGCGACCGCCGCGTCGAACAGCCACAGGCCCTCCTCCTCGGTGAGCGCCGGGGTCCCGGTGCGCCGCATCCGCTGGAGGTCCGCCTCTCCGAGCCACTGGCTGAGCCCGGTCTCGGTGGCCCAGAGCCCGAACGCCATGGAGGTGGCGGCGAGTCCCTGGGAGCGGCGGTGGGCGGCGAGCGCGTCCAGGAAGACGTTGGCCGCCGCGTAGTTGCCCTGACCGGCGGCCATGACGAGGCCGCCCGCCGACGAGAACAGCGCGAACACCGACAGGTCGAGGTGGGCGGTCAGCTCGTGCAGGTGCCAGGCGGCGTCCGCCTTGGCCCGCAGCACGTGGTCCACCTGCTCGGGGGTCAGCGCCCCGACGAGCCCGTTGTGGGCGACGCCCGCCGCGTGGACGACGCCGCGCAGCGGGTGGTCCTGGCCGATGCCCGCGATCAGCGCGGCCACGGCAGCCCGGTCCGAGACGTCGCACGCGGCGATCTCCACCTCGGCGCCGAGCGCGGTCAGTTCGTCGCGGAGCCCGGCCGCGTTGGGCGCTGCGAGCCCGCGCCGGCCGGCGAGCACCAGGTGGCGCACGCCGTGCTCGGTCACCAGGTGCCGGGCGACGATCGCGCCGAGGCCGCCGGTACCGCCGGTGATCAGCACGGTCCCCTCGGTGTCCCACGGCGTTTCGCCGCCGGGTGCGGAGGAGCGGGCGAGCCGGGGCGCGAGCACCTTGTCGCGGCGTACGGCCAGTTCGGGTTCACCGGCGGCGAGCGCGGTGGCCAGGGCCCGGGGCGAGGGCTCGCCCTCCTCCAGGTCCAGCAGCACGAACCGGCCCGGGTTCTCCGCCTGCGCCGCCCGCACCAGCCCCCATACGGGCGCCTGCCGCACGTCGACCGGGTCGCCGTCCGCGACGGCCGCCGCGGCCCGGGTCACCAGCACCAGCCGCGACCGCGCGAACCTGGGCTCGGCGAGCCACTGCTGTACGGCGGCCAGGGCCCCGTCCACGGCGGTACGCGTCCCTGCCGGGACCTCGTGCTCGGTGCCGGGCCCGTCGGCGTCCGCGAGGACGGGCAGCAGCACCACGTCCGGTACGGCGTCACCGAGCGCGTCGAGCCCCGCGACCACCGGCACCCCGGCGACCACCAGACCGGGCCCGGCGACCGCCCAGTCACCGCGCGGCCCGCTGCCGCCGCCGACCGGCTGCCACTCGACGGCGAGCAGCGCCTCCCGGAACCCGCCGTCGCCCAGCTGCTGCGCGGCGACCGGCCGCAGTTGCAGCGCCTCCACCGAGGCCACGGGCGCCCCGGCCGGGTCGGCGAGGTCCAGGCGTACCGCGTTGCGCACGCCCTCGACCGGCGCGAGCCGGACCCGTACGGCGGTCGCGGACGCGGCGTGCAGGGTGACACCGGTCCAGGAGAAGGGGAGCAGCGCCTGCCCTCCGTCCTCCTCGGCACCGAGCCCGCCGAAGCCGAGCGCGTGCATGGAGGCGTCGAGCAGGGCCGGGTGCAGGCCGAAGCGCCCGGCGTCCTGGTGCGCCTGCTCGGGCAGGGCGATCTCCGCGTACAGCGCGTCGCCGTGCCGCCAGGCCGCCGTCAGCCCCTGGAACACGGGGCCGTAACCGAACCCGCGCTCCTGGAGCCCGTCGTACAGGCCGTCGGCGTCCAGATCCTCGGCACCGGCGGGCGGCCACTCGGTGAGGGCGGGCGCTGTCGTGTTCCCGGTTCCGGAGGCGATGACACCTTCGGCGTGCCGGGTCCACGGCTCGTCCGGGTGATTCTCGGGCCGCGAGTAGACGCGGACCGTGCGCCGGGCCTGTGCGTCGGGCTCGCCGACGACGACCTGGAGCGACACCCCGCCGCGCTCCGGCAGCACCAGCGGCGCGTACAGCGTCAGCTCCTCCAGCAGCCCGCAGCCGACGTGGTCGGCGGCCTGGAGGGCCAGCTCCACGAAGCCGGTGCCGGGGAGCAGGATGCTGCCGTGCACCGCGTGGTCGGCCACCCAGGGCTGGGTGTCCAGCGAGACGCGGGCGGTGAGCGTCACGGCCTCGGAGTCGGGCGACGCCACGACGGCCGCGAGCATCGGGTGGTCGAAGGCGTCCTGCCCGACGGCCACGGCATCGGTGGCCGGCTTGGCCGCGTCCACCCAGTAGCGGGTGCGCTGGAAGGGGTACGTGGGCAGCTCGGCCCTGCGCGCCCCCGTACCGGCGAAGAACGCCTCCCAGTCCACCCGCGCCCCGTCCGTGTACAGCCGCCCCAGGGCCGTGACCAGGGCCTCGGGCTCGGGACGGTTCCTGCGTACGGCCGGTACGAGCACGGCCTCGCCGCCCTCGCCCCGGTCCAGGACCTGCTGGGCGAGGCCGGTCAGGATGCCGTCGGGACCGATCTCCAGGAACCGGGTCGCGCCCTGCGCCTCCAGGGCCTCCACGGCCGCCACGAAGCGGACGGGCCGGCGGACCTGGTCGACCCAGTACTCCGGGGTCTGCCAGTCGGTGGACGGAGCGCCGGTGACGGTGGAGACGACCGGGATGCGGGGCTCGTTGAACGTCAACTCGTTGGTGACCGCCCGGAACTCGTCGAGCATCGGGTCCATCAGCGAGGAATGGAACGCGTGCGAGACGGGAAGACGGCTGGTCTTCCGCCCGGCCGCCGAGAAGTGCTCGCCCACGGCAAGCGCCTCGGACTCGACACCCGAAACAACCACTGACTGAGGTCCGTTGACGACGGCGATGGACACCCCGTCCGTGAGGAGGGGAAGCACCTCGTCCTCGGTCGCCTGGACAGCGACCATCGCGCCGCCGGCGGGAAGCGCCTGCATCAGCCGGCCCCGGGCGACGACCAGCTTCGCCGCGTCCGTCAGAGAGAGCACCCCGGTGATGTGCGCGGCGGCCAGCTCACCGATCGAGTGACCGACGACCATGTCCGGGGCCACGCCCCACGCCTCGACGAGGCGGAAGAGGGCCACCTCGAACGCGAACAGCGCGGGCTGGGTGAGGGCGGTCGCGTTCAGCGCGTCCGCGTCCTCCCCCCACACCACCTCACGCAACGCCGTTCCAAGGTGCGCGTCCACCTCACCGCACACCGCGTCGAACGCCTCGGCGAACACCGGGAACGCCTCATACAACTCACGTCCCATCCCGAGCCGCTGCGCACCCTGCCCCGTGAACAGGAACGCCGACCTACCCGCCCGGCGGGCCCGGCCGCTCGCGACGGCGGGGGCGTTACGGCCCTGCGCCAGGGCGGTGAGGCCGCGCAGCAGTTCCTCGGTGTCCGCGCCCACCACGACGGCCCGGTGGGCGAACGCGGTGCGGGTGGCCGCCAGCGACAAGCCCAGGTCGGCCGGTGCGAGCGTGGGCTCGCCCGTGACCCGCTCCAGCAGCCGCTCGGCCTGGGCGGCCAGGGCCTGCGGGCTCTTCCCCGACAGCACCAGCGGAAACACCGGGAGTTCGCTGTCGCCGGGGACCTCGGCGGTCGCCTCCGGCGGCTCCTCCACGATGACGTGCGCGTTCGTCCCGCTGATCCCGAAGGAGGAGACGCCGGCCCGGCGCGGCCGGTCGGCGGGCTGCCACTCCCGGGCCTCGGTGAGCAGCGCGACGTTCCCGGCCTCCCAGTCGACCTGGTCCGAGGGCTCGTCGACATGCAGGGTCTTCGGCAGGACGCCGTGGCGCATGGCCATGACCATCTTCATGACGCCCGCGATGCCCGAGGCGGCCTGGGTGTGGCCCATGTTGGACTTGATGGACCCCAGCCACAGCGGCGCATCGTCCGCGCGCCCCTGTCCGTAGGTGGCGAGGAGGGCCTGCGCCTCGATCGGGTCGCCCAGCGTGGTGCCGGTGCCGTGCGCCTCGACCGCGTCGACCTCCGCCGCCGTCAGGCCCGCGTTCGCCAGGGCCTGGCGGATCACGCGCTGCTGGGACGGACCGTTGGGGGCGGTCATCCCGTTGCTCGCGCCGTCCTGGTTGAGGGCGGAACCCCGGAGGACGGCGACGACGGGGTGGCCGTTGGCACGTGCGTCGGACAGCCGCTCCAGGAGCAGCACACCCGCGCCCTCGCCCCAGGCGACGCCGTCCGCCGACGCGGCGAAGGACTTGGACCGGCCGTCGGGGGCGAGCCCACGCTGCCGGCTGAACTCGATGAACATGCCCGGGGTGCCCATGACGGCGACACCCCCGGCCAGCGCGAGCGAGCACTCACCGGCGCGCACGGCCTGGGCCGCCATGTGCAGCGCGACCAGCGAGGAGGAGCACGCGGTGTCGACGGTGACGGCCGGACCCTCCAGGCCCAGCGTGTAGGCGGTGCGGCCGGAGACGAGGCTGCCGCCGCTGCTGGCCGCGGCCTCCACGCCGAGTGCGTAGTCGTGGTACATCAGGCCGGCGAACACACCGGTCGAGGACCCCTTGAGCGTCGTCGGGTCGATCCCGGCCCGCTCGATCGCCTCCCAGGACACCTCAAGCAGCAGCCGCTGCTGCGGGTCCATCATCAGCGCCTCGTTGGGGCTGATGCCGAAGAAGACAGGGTCGAAGTCCGGGGCGTCGTAGAGGAAGCCGCCCTCGCGGGCGTATGTCCGGCCGGGCGTCCCGGGCTCCGGGTCGTACACCTCCGGGTCCCAGCCGCGGTCGGCGGGGAAGTCGCCGATGGCGTCGACGCCGTCCGCGACCAGCCGCCACAGCTCCTCCGGGGTCGTGACACCGCCCGGATAGCGGCAGCCCATGCCGACGATGACCACCGGGTCGTCGTCCCCGTCGGCCCCGCCGCCCGCGGGCAGGGCGCGGGCGGGAGCCGGCAGGGCACGGTCCGAACCGGCCACCTCCTCGCCCATGTAGGCGGCGACGGCATCCGCGGTCGGGTAGTCGAAGATCAGCGTGGCGGGCAGCCGGAGGCCCGTCGCCGCGCCGAGCCGGTTGCGCAGCTCGACGGCCGCCAGCGAGTCGAAGCCCAGCTCGCTGAAGGCCCGCTCCGGCTCGATCGCGTCGGCGGACGCGTGACCGAGGACCCCGGCCACGTGTGTCCGTACGAGATCGAGGAGCGCGGCAGCGCGTGCGGTGGCGTCCAGTCCCGCCAGCCGGGCGAGGAGGCCGTCACCCCCGTCGGTGGATTGCGCGGTCCTGCGTACGGGTACGCGCACCAGGCCCCGGAGCAGGGCCGGGAGTTCGGTGGCGCGGTTGCGCAGGACGTTGGTGTCGATGCGGAGGGGAACGGTGGCCGCGAGACCCGAGGCCAGGGCGGCGTCGAACAGGGCCAGGCCCTCCGCCTCGGACAGCGCCGGCAGCCCCTGGGCCGCCATCCGCTCCTCGGCCAGGCCCAGCATGTCGACGCTGGTCATGCCGGTGTCGACGCCCCAGAGTCCGAAGGCCATGGAGGACGCCGGAAGGCCTTCGGCCCGGCGTTCGGCGGCGAGCGCGTCGAGGAAGACGTTGGCCGCCGCGTAGTTGCCCTGCCCGGCCGCCAGCACCAGACCACCGGCCGAGGAGAACATCACGAACGCCGACAGCTCCAGCCCGGCGGTGAGCTCGTGCAGATGCCAGGCCGCGTCCACCTTCGGCCGCAGCACAGCACTCACACGCTCCGACGTCAACGCACCCACCACACCGTTGTCCGCGACACCGGCGACATGAACAACACCCGAAAGCGGATGCGCAGGGTCCACGGACGCGATCACCGCGGCCAGAGAATCCCGGTCCGCCACATCACAAGCCGCCACCGAAACCGAAGCACCCAACCCGGACAACTCCGCAACGAGGTCGGACACACCCGGCGTGCCCGCACCCCGACGCCCCACCAGAAGCAGACTCCGCACCCCATGCTCGGCCACCAGATGCCGGGCCACCCGCGCACCCAACCCACCAGTACCACCCGTGATCAATACGGTCCTGCCCGCATCCCACACAGGAACCGTGTCGTCGCCCGGCGCGGCGAGCACCAGACGCGGCACCCACACCTCACCCTCACGGACGACCAGCTCCGGTTCGCCGAGAGCGGTCACCTGGTCCCAGGGCACGGAACCGTCGGAGTCGATCAGCACGAACCGGCCCGGGTTCTCCGCCTGCGCGGCCCGCACCAACCCCCACACCGGGGCCTGACGCACATCAACCGATTCACCCTCGGCCAGGGCCACCGCACCGCGCGTGGCCACCGCCAGCACCGCACCCTCGGGCCGGTCCACCGCCAGCCACTCCTGCACGGCCTCCAACACCTGGCCCACCAGCCCGTGTACGGCACCCGGCACGTCCGCGGCCAGGTCCCGCGTCCCGCAGGTGAAGACGACGGGGGCGGGTGTGTCGGACGGGGTACGGGTGGGGGCGGCGGGCAGCTTGTTCCAGGTGATGCGGAACAGGGAGTCGTTGCCACTGGTGGCGAGCTGCTCGGTGGAGACGGGCCGGCCGACGACCGCGCCCACGGTGGCCACGGGGGCCCCGGTGGCGTCCGCGACCTGCAAGGACAGGCTCTCCGGTGTCGGCTGCGTGATCCGTACGCGTACGGCGGACGCGCCCGCCGCGTGCAGGGTCACCTCGCGCCACACGAAGGGCAGGACGGTCTCGTCGCCCCCGGTGCCGTTGACGAGGGCCGCGTGCATGGCGGCGTCCAGGAGCGCCGGGTGCAGCCCGAACTTCTCAGCCTCCGCGTGCGCCTGTTCCGGCAGCGCGACCTCCGCGAACAGCACGTCGCCCACGCGCCAGGCGGCCTTGAGCCCTTGGAACGTCGGCCCGTACCCGAACCCTCGCTCACGCAAACCGTCGTACGCACCCTCCAGGGACAGCTCCTCCGCCCCGGCGGGCGGCCAGGCCGCGAGGTCGAACGCGGGACTCTCCGTGCCGGGGGCGAGCACGCCGTCGGCGTGCAGGGTCCACGGCAGGTCGGGGCGGTTCTCGGCGCGCGAGTACACGCTCACCGAGCGGCGGGCGGACGTGTCGGCGGCACCGACGACCATCTGCACGGTCACCGCCCCGCGTTCCGGCAGGATGAGGGGCGCCTGCAGGGCCAGCTCCTCGAGCACCGCGCAGCCGACCTGGTCACCGGCCCGGATCGCCAGCTCCACGAAGCCCGTGCCCGGCAGCAGAATGCTCCCGAGGACGTCGTGGTCGACGATCCAGCCGTGCGTACCGGCCGACAGCCGCCCGGTGAACGTCACCATGTCGGTGTCCGGGGACGGCACGACCGCGCCAAGCAACGGGTGCCCGGCATCGGTCAGCCCGGCCGTCGCCATGCTGCTGCCGCCGCCGATCCAGGAGTTGGCCAGGTACTCCTCCGTACCGACCCAGTAGCGGGTGCACTGGAAGGCGTACGTGGGCAGCTCGACGGTCCGCGCCCCGCTGCCGGCGTAGAACGCCTGCCAGTCGATCCGCACCCCGTCCACGTACAGCCGGCCCAGCCCACCGGCCAGGGACTCAGGCTCGGGACGGTTCCTGCGGACGAGCGGGACGAACGCGCTGGTGTCCTCGGCGGCCGAGCCGGCGCCGAGGGCGGTCAGGACCGCGTCCGGCCCGATCTCGACGAACGTACGGACACCGAACGCCTCCGCGGCGTTCACGGCATCGGCGAAGCGGACAGGGCTGCGGACCTGGTCGACCCAGTACTCCGGCGACTGCCAGCCAGAGGAGGACAGCTCGCCACTCACCGTGGAGACAACCGGGATACGAGGCTCCGTGAACGTCAACTCGCTGGTGACCGCCCGGAACTCGTCGAGCATCGGGTCCATCAGCGAGGAATGGAACGCGTGCGAGACGGGAAGACGGCTGGTCTTCCGCCCGGCCGCCGAGAAGTGCTCACCGATGGCAAGCGCCTCGGACTCGACACCCGAAACAACCACGGACCGCGGCCCGTTGACGGCCGCGATGCCTACCCCGTCCGTGAGGAGGGGAAGCACCTCGTCCTCACTGGCCTGTACGGCGACCATCGCACCACCGGCCGGAAGCGCCTGCATCAACCGGCCCCGGGCGACGACCAGCTTCGCCGCGTCCGCCAGCGACAACACCCCGGCCACATGCGCGGCGGCCAGCTCACCGATCGAGTGACCCACCACGACATCGGGCTTGACACCCCACGCCTCGACGAGACGGAACAACGCCACCTCGAACGCGAACAACGCGGGCTGAGTGAGGGCGGTCGCGTTCAGCGCATCCGCGTCCTCCCCCCACACCACCTCACGCAACACAGTTCCGAGGTGCGCGTCCACCTCACCGCACACCGCGTCAAACGCCTCGGCGAACACCGGAAACGCCTCATACAGCTCACGGCCCATACCGAGCCGCTGCGCACCCTGCCCCGTGAACAGGAACGCCGACCTGCCGACCGCCCGCGTCACCCCCTTCACCAGCCCCGGATGCTCCTCGCCCGCCGCCAACGCCGCCAGCGCACCCGTACCGTCACCGAAGACGACAGCCCGATGCTCGAAGGCCGGCTTCGAGGTCGCCAGGGAGTAGCCGATGTCCTCGGCCCGGTGGTCACCCGCCACGGACAACAGCCGCGACGCCTGACCGGACAGCGCGTCCGCGCTCTTCGCGGACACCACCCAGGGGGTGACGGCCAGGTCGGCCCCGGGCTCGACGACGGCGGCCTCGGGAACCTCCTCCACGATCACATGGGCGTTCGTCCCGCTGATGCCGAAGGACGAGATGCCCGCGCGCCTCGGGTGGCCGGCCGGCGCCCACTCCCGGGCCTCCGTCAGCAGTTCCACCTCACCCGCCGACCAGTCGATCTGGTCCGAGCGTTCCTCGGCGTGGAGCGTGGGCGGCAGCACGCCGTGGCGCATGGCCATGACCATCTTGATGATGCCCGCGACACCGGCCGCTGCCTGCGTGTGGCCCATGTTCGACTTGATGGAGCCCAGCCACAGCGGCCGGCCCTCCTCGCGCCCCTGTCCGTAGGTCGCGAGCAGCGCCTGCGCCTCGATCGGGTCGCCCAGCGTGGTGCCGGTGCCGTGTGCCTCGACCGCGTCGACCTCCGCCGCCGTCAGGCCCGCGTTGGCCAGGGCCTGGCGGATGACACGCTGCTGCGAGGGGCCGTTGGGGGCGGTGAGGCCGTTGCTGGCACCGTCCTGGTTGAGGGCGGAACCCCGGACCACGGCGAGGACCGGGTGGCCGTTGCGGCGGGCGTCGGACAGGCGCTCCAGGAGCAGCATGCCCGCTCCCTCGCCCCAGCCCGTGCCGTTGGCGCCGATGCCGAAGGACTTGCAGCGGCCGTCGGGGGCCAGACCCCGCTGCCGGCTGAACTCGACGAAGACCTCGGGGGTCGCCATGACCGCGACACCGCCGGCCAGGGCGAGTGAGCACTCACCCGAGCGCAGCGCCTGCGCCGCCATGTGCAGGGAGACCAGCGAGGAGGAGCACGCCGTGTCGACGGTGACCGCAGGGCCCTCCAGGCCGAACACGTACGAGACGCGGCCGGAGGCGATCGCTCCGGTGCTGTTGTTGGCCGCGTAGTCGTGGTACATCATCCCGGCGTAGCAGCCGGTCATGCTGCCGCGCAGGGTCTCGGGGTCGATCCCGGCCCGCTCGAACGCCTCCCAGGCCGTTTCCAGCAGCAGGAACTGCTGCGGGTCCATGATCGCGGCCTCGTTGGGGCTGATCCCGAAGAAGGCGGGGTCGAACTCACCCGCCTCGTGCAGGAATCCGCCCTCGTTGGCGTAGGTGGTGTGCGGGCGCTCGGAGGTCGGGTCGTACACCCGGTCCAGGTCCCAGCCACGGTTGGCGGGGAAGTCCGAGACGGCGTCCACACCCTCGGCGACGAGCTGCCAGAGCTGTTCCGGGCTGCGTACCCCGCCCGGGTAGCGGCATGCCATGGAGACGATCACGATCGGGTCGTCGTCGTTCCCCGCATCGGAGCCGTTCACACCCCGGGCGGGGCTCACCTCGGCGATGGAGCCGTCGAGTTCGCCGAGCAGGTGCCGGGCCAGAGCCCGCGGGCTGGGATAGTCGAAGGCCAGGGTCGCGGGCAGCCGGACCTCGGCGGCGGCGCTGACGGCGTTGCGGAACTCCACAGCGGTGAGCGAGTCGAAGCCCAGCTCGCTGAAGGCACGGGTCTCGTCCACGGCGTCCGCGTTCGGGTAGCCGAGGGCCACCGCGACCTGGGTGCGGACCAGGTCGAGCAGGACGCGCTCCTGCTCCTCCCGGTCGAGCCCGGCCAGCCGGCCGCGCAGCGCCCCGGCCGACTCCGGCGCGGACCCCGCGGTGCGCCGGGCCCGTACGCGTACCAGCTTCCGGAAGAGCGGCGGCAGCGCCTCCCCGGCCTCGGCGAGGGTGCGCACGTCGAGCCGGATCGGCAGGACGACGGGCGCGTCCACGGTCAGCGCCCGGTCGAAGAGCTCCAGGCCGTACGCGGAGGTGAGGGCGCCGATGCCGGTGCGGCTCATGCGCTGGAGGTCGGCGTCGGTCAGGGTGCCGGACATGCCGCTCGCCCACAGGCCCCAGGCGAGGGAGCGGGCGGGCAGGCCGTGGGCGGTGCGGTGGGTGGCGAGGGCGTCGAGCAGGGCGTTGGCGGCGCCGTAGTTGCCCTGGCCCGGGACGCCCAGGACGCCGGTGGCCGAGGAGAACAGGACGAACGCCGACAGGCCCAGGTCCCGCGTCAGCTCGTGGAGGTGGAGCGCGGCGTCGGCCTTGGCGCGCAGGACGGTGTCCAGGCTCTCCGGGGTCAGCGAGGCGATGAGCGTGTCGTCCAGTACACCGGCCAGGTGGACGAGACCGGTGAGCGGCACTCCGTCGAGGGCGGCGGCCAGGGCGTCCCGGTCCGCCACGTCGCAGGCGGCGAGGGTGACCTCGGCACCGAGCGCGCGCAGCTCGGCGGACAGCTCCGCCGCACCGGGGGCGTCCGCACCCCGCCGGGAGACCAGCAGCAGGCTGCGTACGCCGTGGGTCTCGACGAGCTGCCGGGCCACCAGGCTGCCGAGCGCGCCGGTCGCGCCGGTGACCAGGACCGTGCCGGTGCCGAAGTCGGGGCGGACGCGCGTCTCGGGGTCGTCCGCGAGGCGGGTGAGGCGGGCGCCGTACACGGTCGTGCCGCGTACGAGGGTCTGGGCCTCACCGGTGGCCAGCGCGGCGGCGGCCTGTGCGGCGTCCGCGAGGTCGTCCAGGTCCGCGAGGATGACCCGCCCGGGGTGCTCGGCCTGCGCGGAGCGCACGAGGCCCCAGACCGCCGCCCCGGCCAGGTCCGTGACGTCTTCCTGGGGCCGGGCCACGGCACCGCTGGTCGCGATGAGCAGGCGGGAGTCCGTGGAGCGCTCGGCCGCGAGCCAGTGCTGGAGTGCGGCAAGGATCTCGGTGGTGGCGGCCCGGACTGCTGCCGGGTCCGCACCGGTGTGCCGGGACCGCAGGACGACGCTCTCGGGTACCGGCCCGTCGGCGCGCAGCTCTGCCCAGTCGACGGGCGCGGAAACCTCTTCGCCCGCCGGGAGTTCCACCCAGTCCAGGCCGAACAGGGACTCGTGCGCGACCGTGCGGGCCGCGGCCAACTGCTCGGCGGAGACCTCGCGCAGGACGAGCGAGTCGACGGACAGCACGGGCCGGCCCGTCTCGTCGGCGACGGCCAGGGCGATGGCACCCGCACCGTCCGGGGCGATCCGGACCCGCAGCCGCGCGGCCCCGGAGGCGTGCAGCCGTACGCCCGTCCAGACGAACGGGAGCACCGGACCGCTCGCCTCCGCGAACAGGTCCGTGAACACGGAGCCGTGCAGCGAGGCGTCCAGCAGCGCGGGGTGCAGCCCGAACGCGGCGGCCTCCGCCCGCGCCCGCTCGGGCAGCGCGACCTCGGCACAGATCTCGGTCCCGGACCGCCAGGCGGCCGTCAGGCCCCGGAAGGCGGGCCCGTAAGCGAGTCCGGCCTCGGCCAGCGACGCGTACACCCCCTCCGTGTCGAGGGCCTCGGCACCGGTGGGCGGCCAGGCGGCCAGGTCGAAGGGGGCCGGGTCCGCGGTGGTGGCCGCCAGGACCCCGGACGCGTGGAGCGTCCACGGCTGGTCGGGCTGGTCGTCACGGCGCGAGTGCACGCTGAACGGCCGCCGCCCGGACGCGTCCGACGCGCCCACCTCGACCTGGAGCGCGACCGCCCCGCGGGCGGGCAGCACCAGCGGGGCCTGGAGCATCAGCTCGTCGAGCGATTCGCAGCCGACCTGGTCCCCGGCGCGGACGGCCAGTTCGACGAAGCCGGTGCCGGGGAAGACGACGGACTCCCCCACGACGTGATCGGCGAGCCAGGGCTGAGCGGACAGGGAGATCCGGCCCGTCAGGACGACACCGCCGGAGTCCGCCAGCGAGACGACCGCCCCGAGCAGCGGGTGCCCGGCCGCGGCGAGCCCGGCGGCGGAGACGTCCCCGGGGGCTCCGTTGCCCTCGACCCAGTAACGGGTGCGCTGGAAGGCGTACGTGGGGAGGTCGGCCTTGCGGACACCGGTGCCCGCGTAGAACGCCTCCCAGTCGGGGGTGAGGCCCGTGGTGAACAGCCGGCCCAGACCCGCGACCAGGGCCTCGGACTCGCCGCGGTCCTTACGTATCAGCGGGACGCAGGTGGTGTTCTCGTCGGTGGCGGAGGCGGCGCCGAGGGCGGTCAGGATCGCGTCCGGGCCGATCTCGACGAACGTGCGGGCTCCGAGGGCTTCGGCGGCGTTCACGGCGTCGGCGAAGCGGACAGGGCTGCGGACCTGGTCGACCCAGTACTCCGGCGACTGCCAGCCGGAGGAGGACGCGGACCCGGTGACGGTGGACACGACCGGAATGCGGGGCTCGTTGAACGTCAACTCGCTCGCGAGGGCCCGGAACTCGTCGAGCATCGGGTCCATCAGCGAGGAATGGAACGCGTGCGAGACGGGAAGACGGCTGGTCTTCCGCCCGGCCGCCGCGAAGTGCTCGCCCACGGCGAGGGCTTCCGCCTCGATGCCGGAGACCACGACCGCCTGCGGACCGTTGACGGCCGCGATGGACACCCCCTCCGTGAGGAGGGGAAGCACCTCCTCCTCGGTCGCCTGCACAGCGACCATCGCACCACCGGCGGGAAGCGCCTGCATCAACCGGCCCCGGGCGACGACCAGCTTCGCCGCGTCCGCCAGAGAGAGCACCCCGGCGACATGCGCGGCGGCCAGCTCACCGATCGAGTGACCCACCACGACATCGGGCTTGACGCCCCACGCCTCGACGAGGCGGAAGAGGGCCACCTCGAACGCGAACAGCGCGGGCTGGGTGAGAGCGGTCGCGTTCAGCGCGCCCGCGTCCTCCCCCCACACCACGTCACGCAACGCCGTTCCGAGATGCGCGTCCACCTCACCGCACACCGCGTCAAACGCCTCGGCGAACACCGGAAACGCCTCATACAGCTCACGGCCCATCCCCAGCCGCTGCGCACCCTGCCCCGTGAACAGGAACGCCGACTTCCCCTTCGTGGCGACGCCCCGCACCACCGCCGGGTGGGTCTCCCCCTCGGCCAGGGCCGCGAGGCCGGTCAGGGCCGCCTCGCGGGTCTCGGCGAGGACCACCGCGCGGTGGTCGAGTGCGGCACGGGCGGTCGCCAGGGAGTACGCGAGGTCGGCGTCACCCGTCTCCGAGTCCGCCGTGACGTGGGCGTGGATGCGGCCGGCCTGCGCGGCGAGGGCCGCCGCGTCGCGGCCGGAGAGCGGCCAGGGCAGAAGGGCGGGCAGGGGCGTGACGGGGATCGCCGGGGCTTCGGGGGCCTCTTCGGTCTCGGCGGGCTCCGCCGCCGGCGCCTCCTCCAGGATCACGTGCGCATTCGTACCGCTCACGCCGAAGGCCGAGACGCCCGCCCGGCGCGGGCGGTCCTCGGCCCGCTCCCAGGGCCGGGTCTCCGTCAGCAGCCGGACCCGGCCGGCCGACCAGTCGACGTGGCTCGACGGCTCGTCGACGTGGAGCGTCTTGGGCAGCACGCCGTGACGCAGCGCCTCGACCATCTTGATGATGCTGCCGACACCGGCGGCGGCCTGCGCGTGGCCCATGTTGGACTTGATGGACCCCAGCCACAGCGGCCGGTCCTCGTCACGCCCCTGTCCGTAGGTGGCGAGGAGGGCCTGCGCCTCGATCGGGTCGCCCAGGGTGGTGCCGGTGCCGTGGCCCTCGACGGCGTCCACATGGGTGGCGGAGAGCTGGGCGTTGGCGAGGGCCTGGCGGATGACGCGCTGCTGGGCGCGGCCGTTGGGGGCGGTGAGGCCGTTGCTGGCGCCGTCCTGGTTGACCGCGCTGCCGCGTACGACGGCGAGCACGGGGTGACCGTTGCGACGGGCGTCCGCGAGGCGTTCGAGGACGAGCATGCCGGCGCCCTCGGACCAGCCGGTACCGTCCGCCGCCTCCGCGAACGCCTTGCAGCGGCCGTCCGGGGCGAGGCCGCGCTGACGGCTGAACGCGATGAACGGGGACGGGGTCGACATCACCATGACGCCACCGGCCAGGGCGAGCGAGCACTCGCGCCGGCGCAGGGCCGTGGCGGCCAGGTGGAGGGAGACGAGCGACGAGGAGCAGGCGGTGTCGACGGTGACGGCCGGTCCTTCGAGGCCCAGGGTGTAGGAGATCCGGCCGGAGATGACGGCGGCCGCGTTGCCGGTGGTCATGTACGCCTCGGCGACCTCACCCGCCGCGCCGACGATGTACTCGTAGTCCTGGATACCGGAGCCCGCGAACACGCCGACGGGCTTGCCGCGCAGGGACGACGGGTCGATCCCGGCCCGCTCGATCGCCTCCCAGGACACCTCGAGGAGCAGCCGCTGCTGCGGGTCCATGGTGAGGGCCTCGTTGGGGCTGATCCCGAAGAAGCCGGCGTCGAAGTCGGCGACGTCGCGGACGAACCCGCCCTCGTTCACGTAACTGCTGCCGGCGGCGGGATCGTCCTCGTCGCCGCGCAGCGCGTCGAGGTCCCAGCCCCGGTCGGTGGGGAAGGTGGAGATGGCGTCGCGGCCCTCGGCCACGAGCCGCCACAGCTCCTCGGGGGTGCTGACCCCGCCCGGGTAGCGGCAGCTCATCGCCACGATGGCGATGGGCTCGTGGTCCTGGTTCTCGGCCTCCTGAAGCCTGCGCCGCGTCTGGTGCAGATCCGCCGTGACCCGCTTGAGGTAGTCGAGAAGCCGTGCGTCGTCATTGGACATGTTGGGTCCCACCGAGTCCTTGTTCATGCCGGTTCATGCAGTGAGGTCGAGTCGGGTCGCAGGTGCGGGGCCCGGTGCCGTCGCCGGCACCGGCCGCGCGGTCGGTCAGGTGAGGCCGAGTTCGTTGTCGATGAAGGCGAAGACGTCGTCGGCGGTGGCTGCTTCCAGCTGGTCGCCGACCTTCTGGCCGCCGTCGCCGCTCTGCGCGTCGAGGGTGGTGGTCAGCCGGGTCAGCAGGCTCTGCAGGCGGGCCGTGATCCTGGTCGCCTCGATGTCCTCGGCGGCGAGCGCCGACGCGGCCTCCTCCAGGCGGTCGAGCTGTGCCAGTACGGGGAGTTCGCCGAGGCTGTCGTCCTGGCAGAGCTCCGACCACAGGTGGCCGGCCAGCGCACCGGGGCTCGGGTGGTCGTAGATCATGCTGGTGGGCAGCGGGCGTCCGGTCGCGGCGACGAGCTTCGTCCGCAGGTCGACGGCGGCGACCGAGTCGAACCCGAGGTCCGTGAAGCCGCGCTCCGCCCCGACCTCGGCCGGGTCGTCGTACCCAAGCAGCGCCGCGACATGCGTACGGACGAGGTCGAGCAGCACGGACCGCTGCTCCGGTTCGGCGAGAGCGGCCAGCCGGTCGGCGAGGCCGGAGTCCCCGGCTCCGCCGTCGCCGGCACCGTCCGCGCTCAGCGCGGCACGGGCGTCGGGCAGGGCGTCCAGGAGCGGGCGGGGGCGGGCCAGTACGTAGGTGGGGGCGAAGCGTTCCCAGTCGAACTCGGCCACGACGGCGTGCGAGCCGCCGCCCGTCAGGATGCGGCGCAGGGCTCCGACGGCGAGCGCGGGGGCCATCGCGGGGGCACCCATGCGGCGCATGACGGCGGCGAGTTCGGCGTCGACCATTCCCCCGTCCCACGAACCCCATGCCACCGAAGTGGCGGCGAGCCCACGGGCACGCCGGCTGTGCGCGAGCCCGTCCAGATAGGCGTTGGCACTGCCGTACGCGGACTGGCCCGCGCTGCCCCACACGGCGGCACCGGACGAGAACAGCACGAACGCGTCGAGCGGGGTGTCGCCGAGGAGTTCGTCCAGGTGGCGTGCGCCGAGCACCTTGGCATCGGCGACCTGGGCCAGCTCCGCGAGGGACAGCTCACCCAGCGGGGCGATGCGCTGCGGAAGCCCGGCCGCGTGGAAGACGGCGGTGAGGTCCGGGAGTCCGGCGAGCAGGGTGCGTACGGCCTCCCGGTCGGCCATGTCGCAGGCCGCCACGGAGACGCGCGCGCCGATGGCCTCGATCTCCTCGGCCAAGGCGGCGACGCCCGGGGCGTCCGGGCCGCGTCGTCCGGCGAGGACCACGTGCTCGGCGCCGTCGGCGGCGAGCATCCGGGCCACATGGGCGCCGATCCCGCCGGTGCCTCCGGTGACGAGGACGGTGCCCCGGGCCTGCCAGGTCGCTGCCGGGTCGGGCTGCGCGGGCCGGACCAGACGGCGGGCGTAGACACCTTGGGGGCGCACGGCCAGCTGGTCCTCGCCGCTTCCCCGCGCGAGGGCGTCGCAAACGCGGCGCAGAACCGTGTCGTCGGCGTCTTCGGGCAGGTCGATCAGACCGCCCCAGGTGTCCGGCGCCTCCAGCGCGAGGGCCGCGCCGAGCCCCCACACAGCGGTCTGCCCGGGCCGCACCGCCGCGTCCCCCTCGTCGGTGGCCACCGCGCCCCGTGTGAGGCACCACACCGGGGCCGCCCATTCCCTGGCCGCCGTCTCGCGCAGCAGCGCGGTGGTGTCCGCGAGCCCCTGGGAGAGCGCGGGGTGCTCCGGGTGCGGGGTGTTGTCGAGGGCGAGGAGGCTGACGACTCCGGCGGGGGCGGCGGACAGGGCGACGCCCTCGGTCGGAACGGGGTTCGCGCCCCGCTCCGCCAGCGCGGCGGCCAGGGCGTCCGCGAGCGGGCGCTGTCCGGCCGCGTGGACGACGAGCCAGTCGCCGGTGAGCGGGGCGGGCGGCGCGGGGTCCGCGACGGGCGCCCAGGAGACCCGGTAACGCAGCGCGTCCACGGCCGACGCCTCGCGCCGCCCGGCGCGCCAGCTGGTGAGCGCGGGCAGCACGGGGGCCAGGTCGGCGGGGTCGACACCGAGCCGTTCCGCGAGCCCGGCCGCGTCCTCCTGCTCCACGGCCTCCCAGAAACCGGCCTCGCCGGGCTCCGCCGGGGCGGTCGCCGAGGCTGTGTCGGGGGCGGCGGCCCAGTAGGTGCGGTGCTGGAAGGCGTACGTGGGCAGGTCGACCCGGTGCGGGCGGTGGCCGGTCGCGGTGAAGAAGGCGTTCCAGTCGACGGGCACGCCCCGGGTGTGGACGAGCGCGACGGCCTCGGTCAGCACGCGTGCCTCGTCGCGGTCCCGGCGCAGGACGGCGGTGAACACCGGCTGCTCCACGCCCTCGTCGGCGCCGGTCAGGCAGTCGGGCCCGAGCGGGGTGAGGGCGGCGTCCGGGCCCAGTTCCAGGAAGGTGTGGACGCCCTTGGCGGCGAGCGCGCGCACGGCGTCGCCGAACCGGACGCTCGCCCGGACGTGGCGCACCCAGTAGTCGGCGCAGGCCAGTTCGTCGTCACCGGCGAGTTCACCGGTGACCGTGGAGACGACCGGGATGCGGGCGGGGCTGTACGTGATGCTCTCGGCGACCGTACGGAAGTCGTCGAGCATCGGCTCCATGAGCGGCGAGTGGAAGGCGTGCGACACGGCGAGCCGCTTGGTGCGGCGGCCCTCGGACGCGAAGCGCGCGGCGATCGCGAGCGCGTCGGTCTCCCCGCCGGAGACGATCACGGAACGCGGCCCGTTGAGCGCGGCGATCCCGGTGGCCGGGGTGAGCAGCGGCACCACCTCGTCCTCGGACGCCTCCACCGCGACCATCGCGCCACCGGCCGGGAGCGCCTGCATCAGCCGGCCACGGGCGGCGACCAGTTTCGAGGCGTCCGCGAGGGACAGCACGCCCGCGACGTGCGCGACGGCGAACTCGCCCACGGAGTGCCCGGCGAGGAAGTCGGGCCGGACGCCCCAGGACTCGACGAGCCGGTACAGGGCCACCTCGCACGCGAACAGGGCCGGCTGCGCGAGCCCCGTACCGTCGAGCAGCGCACGGTCCTCGCCCCACATCGCCGCCCGCAACGAGGTGTCGAGGTGCGCGTCGAGCGCGTCCACGGCCTCGTCGAAGGCGCGGGCGAACACCGGGTAGGCGGCGTGCAGTTCCCGCCCCATCCCGAGGCGCTGGGAGCCCTGCCCGGTGAACAGCACGGCGCTCAGTGCGTCGGGCCGTGCGTCCCCGGTGACGGCGGCCTCGGCGGAGCCGTCGGCGAGCGCGCGCAGCGCCCGTACGAGATCGGCGTGACCGGCGGCGGCCTGCCCGTCGGCGACGACCACGGCACGGTGCTCCAGGGCGGCCCGGGTGGTGGCCAGCGACCAGCCGGTGTCGACCGGCGGCTCGGCCGGGTGGGCCTCCAGGTGGTCGGCGAGGCGGGCGGCCTGCGCGGCCAGCGCCTCGGGGCGCCGGGCGGAGAGGAGCACGGGCACGAAGCGGGGGACGGCGCCCCTGCTCGTACGCTCCTCGCCCGCGGCGCCCTCCGCCGTACCCTCCTCGGCGGAGGCGGAAACGACCGCCGCCGGCGCCTCTTCCACGATCACGTGCACATTCGTGCCACTCAGCCCGAACGACGACACCCCGGCCCGCTTGGCGCGCCCCAGCTCCGGCCAGGCGACCGGCTCGGTCAGCAGCCGTACGCTGCCCGCGCTCCAGTCGACGTTGTGGCTCGGCTCGTCCACGTGCAGGGTGCGCGGCAGCACGCCCGCCTTCATCGCCTGCACCATCTTGATCACGCCACCGACGCCGGCGGCGGCCTGCGCGTGGCCGATGTTCGACTTGAACGAGCCCAGCCACAGCGGCCGGCCGGCGGGCCGCTCGCGCCCGTAGGCGGCGATGAGGGCCTGTGCCTCGATCGGGTCGCCGAGGGTGGTGCCGGTGCCGTGCGCCTCGACGGCGTCCACATCGGCGGGGGCGAGGCCTCCGGAGGCCAGGGCCTGCTGGATGACGCGCTGCTGCGAAGGGCCGTTCGGCGCGGTCAGCCCGTTGGACGCGCCGTCGGAGTTCATGGCTGAGCCACGGATGACGGCGAGGACGGGGTGGCCGTTACGGCGGGCGTCGGACAGCCGCTCGACGAGGAGCATGCCCGCGCCCTCGGACCAGGTGGTCCCGTCGGCCGCCGCCGCGAACGACTTGCAGCGCCCGTCGGGGGCGAGGCCCCGGTCCTGGCTGAAGCCCACGAAGGAGTCCGGGCTCGCCATCACGGTCACGCCGCCCGCGAGCGCCAGCGCGCACTCGCCGCTGCGCACGGACTGGACGGCGAGGTGGAGCGCGACGAGCGAGGAGGAGCAGGCCGTGTCGACGGTGACCGCGGGGCCTTCGAGCCCCAGCGTGTACGCGACGCGCCCGGAGGCGACGCTCGCCAGGCCACCGGTGCCACCGCCGCCCGGGTAGTCGTGGTAGACGACGCCGGCGAAGACCCCGGTCCGGCTGCCCTTCAGCGAGGTCGGATCGATGCCCGCGCGCTCGATGACCTCCCAGGACACTTCGAGCAGCAGCCGCTGCTGCGGGTCGGTGTCCCGGGCCTCCCGGGGGCTGATCTTGAAGAAGTCCGCGTCGAACTCCCCGGCGTCGTGCAGGAAGCCCCCCTCACGGCAGTACGTCTTGCCGGGCGTCGACGGCTCGGGGTCGTACAGGGCGTCCATGTCCCAGCCACGGCCGTCCGGGAACAGCGACACGGCGTCCCGGCCCGCGTCCACCAGCTGCCACAGGTCCTCGGGCGAGGTGATGCCGCCGGGGAAACGGCAGCCCATCGCCACGATCGCGACCGGCTCACTGCCGCGCGCCTCGGCCTCCGACAACTGACGTCGGGTGCGCTGGAGTTCGGCGGTGGCGCGCTTGAGATAGTCCCGGAGCTTGTCGTCGTTGCTCATCGAACCTCAACCAATCTGCAGCTGATCGCTGGCTAGGAGATGCCGAATTCGCTGTCGAGCACGTCGAACAGCTCCTCGTCGGTGACCGTTTCGAAGTCGGGTCCCTCGCCGTCCGGCACCGGATCGCCCTGTGCGTCGCGCCAGCGGCGCACGATGGCTTCCAGCCGGGCGGTGATCGCGTCCGCGCGGGCGCTGACCGTCTCGGCGTCCCCGCCGGTGACGGGGAACCCGCCGAGGACGTCCTCGATCCGGTCCAGCTCGGCCAGCACGGCCGCGGCCGGGTCGCCGGCCCCCGCGCCGGAATCGGAGTCCAGGCGCTCCGCCAGGAAGGCGGCGACGGCGCGCGGGGTGGGGTAGTCGAAGATCAGCGTGGCGGGCAGGTCGCAGCCGGACGCGGCGGTCAGCCGCTTGCGGAGCTCCACGGCCGCCAGAGAGTCGAAGCCCATGTCACGGAAGGCGAGATCGGTCTCGACGACGCCCACGGACGCGTGCCCGAGTACGGCCGCCACATGTGTACGCACCAGCGCCAGCAGCACCCGCCCCGTCTCGGCCGCCCCGAGCCCTTCCAGCTCCGTCCGCAGCCCGGCCGCCGCCTGCTGCGACTCCTCGGCGGTGGGCACGTCGTGCGCCGCGTGCGGGACCGCGGCGCCGGTGGAACCGCTGCCCTCGACCCAGTAGCGGGTGCGCTGGAAGGCGTACGTGGGCAGCTCGACGGTCCGCGCCCCGCTGCCGGCGAAGTACGCCTGCCAGTCGACCCGGACGCCTTGCGCGTACAGCCGCCCCACCGCGCCGACCAGAGACTCCGCCTCGGGGCGGTTCCTGCGCAGCAGCGGGACGAGCGCGGTGTCCTCGTCGGTCACGGAGCCCGCGCCGAGAGCGGTGAGCACCGCGTCGGGCCCGACCTCGACGAACGTACGGGCTCCGAGGGCTTCCGCGGCGTTCACGGCGTCGGCGAAGCGGACAGGGCTGCGGACTTGGTCGACCCAGTACTCCGGCGACTGCCAGCCGGAGGAGGACAGCTCGCCACTCACCGTGGACACGACCGGGATACGGGGCTCGTTGAACGTCAACTCGCTGGTGACCGCCCGGAACTCGTCGAGCATCGGGTCCATCAGCGAGGAATGGAACGCGTGCGAAACGGGAAGACGGCTGGTCTTCCGGCCGGCCGCCGAGAAGTGCTCACCTACGGCGAGGGCTTCCGCCTCGATGCCGGAGACCACGACCGCCTGCGGACCGTTGACAGCCGCGATGGACACCCCGTCCGTGAGGAGGGGAAGCACCTCGTCCTCGGTCGCCTGGACGGCGACCATCGCGCCGCCGGCGGGCAGCGCCTGCATCAGACGGCCCCGGGCGACGACCAGCTTCGCCGCGTCCGCCAGAGACAGCACCCCAGCGACATGCGCGGCGGCCAGCTCACCGATCGAGTGACCCACCACAACATCGGGCTTAACACCCCATGCCTCCACCAACCGGAACAACGCCACCTCGAACGCGAACAACGCAGGCTGAGTGAACGCAGTGCTGTTCAGCGCCTCCGCGTCCTCCCCCCACACCACCTCACGCAACGCCGTTCCAAGGTGCGCGTCCACCTCACCGCACACCGCGTCAAACGCCTCGGCGAACACCGGGAACACGTCATACAGCTCACGACCCATCCCCAGCCGCTGCGCACCCTGACCCGTGAACAGAAACGCCGACTTACCCGCCCGGCGGGCCCGGCCGACGACCACCGCCGGGTGTTCGTTCCCCGCCGCGAGCGCGGCAAGCGCGTCCGCGCGGTCGGCCTGTGCGTGTCCGAGGACCACCGCCCGGTGGGTGAAGGCGGTCCGTGTGGTGGCCAGGGAGAGCCCGATGTCCGCCGCATCGGTCCCGGGCTCTCCCTCGGCCTGTTCCCGCAGGCGGGCGGCCTGAGCACCGAGGGCCTGCTCAGACTTTGCCGACACCACCCAAGGAACCACGGGGAGTGCGGCCCGCACGGCCGTCTCCCCCGTCTCTTCCGGCGCCTCCTCGACGATCACATGGGCGTTCGTCCCACTGATCCCGAAGGAGGACACCCCGGCACGCCGCACGGCGCCGCCGGGCACCCAGGGGCGTGACTCGGCCAGCAGCTCGACCGCACCGTCCGCCCAGTCGACCTGGTCCGACGGGGTTTCGGCGTACAGGGACTTGGGAAGCACGCCGTGGCGCATGGCCATGACCATCTTGATGATGCCCGCGACACCGGCCGCCGCCTGGCTGTGGCCCATGTTCGACTTGATGGACCCCAGCCACAGGGGCCGGCCCTCGGGCCGCTCCTGCCCGTAGGTCTCCAGGAGCGCCTGCGCCTCGATCGGGTCACCCAGCGTGGTGCCGGTGCCGTGCGCCTCGACCGCGTCGACCTCCGCCGCCGTCAGGCCCGCGTCCTCCAGGGCCCGGCGGATCACGCGCTGCTGGGCGGGGCCGTTGGGGGCGGTGAGGCCGTTGCTGGCGCCGTCCTGGTTGAGGGCGGAACCCCGGACCACGGCGAGGACCGGGTGGCCGTTGCGACGCGCGTCGGAGAGCCGTTCCAGGACGAGGACACCGGCGCCCTCTGAACAGGCGACACCGTCGGCGGACGCGGAGAAGGACTTCGAGCGACCGTCGGAGGCCAGGCCCTGCTGCGTACTGAAGTACACGAACATGTCCGGGGTCGACATGACCGTCACCCCGCCGGCCAGGGCGAGCGAGCACTCGCCCGCCCGCAGCGCCTGCGCCGCCATGTGCAGCGCCACCAGCGACGACGAGCACGCCGTGTCGACACTGACCGCAGGGCCTTCGAGCCCCAGCGTGTACGCGACCCGCCCCGAGACCACACTGCCGGCCGTGGTGCTCCCGGGCTCCGCGCCGAGTGCGTAGTCGTGGTACATCACCCCGGCGAACACACCGGTCGACGAACCCTTGAGCGTCGTCGGGTCGATCCCGGCCCGCTCGATCGCCTCCCAGGACACCTCAAGCAGCAGCCGCTGCTGCGGGTCCGTCACCAGGGCCTCGTTGGGGCTGATCCCGAAGAAGACAGGGTCGAAGTCCGGAGCGTCGTAGAGGAAGCCGCCCTCGCGCGCGTACGTCTTGCCGGGTTTACCCGGCTCGGGGTCGTACACACCCTCGTCCCAGCCGCGGTCGGCGGGGAACTCCCCGATCGCGTCGACGCCGTCCGCGACCAGCCGCCACAGCTCCTCCGGGGTCGTGACACCGCCCGGGTAACGGCAGCCCATCCCCACGACGACCACCGGGTCGTCGTGGTGCGTGCCGCGCCCGGACGGGCCCGCCTCTTCGAGGCGGCGCTCGGCGTCCGCCAGCCGGCGGCGCACCTCCCGCAGGTCGGTCGTGGCCCGCTTCAGGTACTCGAGAAGTCGCTCTTCGTTGCTCACAGAGACCTACTCCCTCTGGTCGACGATCCGTGGCGACTCACTCACGCGGCGTCCAACGTTGATCGGATTCGAACGCTACTGAGGGCGTCGAGGGGCGGCCTACCCTTAACCCACCCCTGCCGCGGGCCCCTGTACGGAGGGGCGGGAACGCGCGAAGGGCCGGTGTGCGTGACGGCTGCCGTACAGCTGCCACGCACACCGGCCGGGGCCCGTCCCGCCTGGTGAGGCGGTGTCGGGTGTCAGGGGGCCGCGGGAGTGCCGAGCTCGTTGTCGAGGATGTCGAACAGCTCGTCCGCGGTGACCTCGTCCAGGTCCTGGCCGGTGTCACCGCTCTCGTCCGGCTGCGGTGCGTCGAGCCGGCCGGCCAGCTCCCTCAGGCGCTGGACGAGCCTGGCGCGTTCGGGTCCGGCGGGCGGGGCGTCGGTGGTGAGCAGGGTCTCCAGCTTCTTGAGGTCCGCCTCCGCCCTGGACACCGGCACGGCCGGGACCAGACGGGCGGCGATGTACGCGGCGACCTCCGCCGCGCTCGGGTAGTCGAAGATCAACGTGGCGGGCAGCCGCACGCCGCTCACCGCCGTGAGCTGGTTGCGCAGTTCCACCGAACCGAGGGAGTCGAAACCCAGCTCCCCGAACGCGCGGTCCGGTTCGATCGCCTCACCGGAGGCGTGACCGAGGACGGCCGCCGCATGCCCCCGTACGACGTCCAGGACGATCCCGGTCCGCTCCTCCTCGTCGCACCCCGCGATCCGCGCGGCGAGCCAGGCGCCCTTCGGCGCACCGGCCGTGGACCGCTTGCGGGCGGGCGGGGCCATCGCCTTCAGGAGGGCGGGGAGTTCATCGGTGCGGGTGCGCAGGGCGCCCGGGTCGATGCGGAGGGGGACGGTGGCCGCGAGACCCGAGGCCAGGGCGGCGTCGAACAGGGCCAGGGCCTCCGCCTCGGACAGCGCCGGCAGCCCCGCCCGGCGCATGCGCTCCAGGTCCGCGTCGGCCAGGTGGGACGCCATGCCGGTGTCCACGGCCCAGAGTCCGAAGGCCATGGAGGACGCCGGAAGGCCTTCGGCCCGGCGTTCGGCGGCGAGCGCGTCGAGGAAGACGTTGGCCGCCGCGTAGTTGCCCTGCCCGGCCGCCAGCACCAGACCACCGGCCGAGGAGAACATCACGAACGCCGACAGCTCCAGCCCGGCGGTGAGCTCGTGCAAGTGCCAGGCCGCGTCCACCTTCGGCCGCAGCACAGCACTCACACGCTCCGACGTCAACGCACCCACCACACCGTTGTCCGCGACACCGGCGACATG
>NZ_JBEYCF010000005.1:0-209201 GCF_040632605.1 Streptomyces sp. NPDC019224
CCCGCCGCGCGTCGGGGGGGGGCCCCCCCCCCCGGGGGGGGCGGGGCCCCTCACACGTACGACAGGAGTCAGCCGCCGGCGACCGGCCGGACCGGAGCCGTGCCCCCGCGCGGCGCGCGGTCCGCGTGCGGCGGGCGGCGGCTGCCGGCCGGTGTCGCCGGGGACCGCTCCGAGCGCACCGCGTGGCCCGGGGGCGCGGAATGGGGGCGCGGACGGCCGCTCGCGGCCGGAGGGCGACCGGCCGGGCCGCGCGCCGGGCTCTGCGCCGCGGTCTCGCCCCCGGCCTGCTGTGCGGCCGGAACGGGCGGCGGGGCGCCGGGGGCGGGCGCCGGGTGGACGGGCCTGCCGCCGGGCGCGCCCAGGCGGGCACGGGCGGCGAAGATCCAGTTCTCGGCGCGGGTGATCAGCGGCTCCACCCAGGGCAGGCCCAGCAGGATCAGCAGGCCCGCCGCCCAGCCGAGGAGCACATCGCTCAGCCAGTGCGTGCCGAGGTAGACCGTCGTCAGGCCGACGCCGAGCGAGACGATCGCGGACATGGCCGACAGATAGCGTCTGGCCCGCGGGGTGGCGGCCAGGTAGGCGAGGATGCCCCAGGTCACCACGGCGTTGGCGGTGTGGCCGGACGGAAATATATCGCCGCCGGCGAAGAGTTCGGCCGATCCGATCCTGGTCGCGTAGTGCGGGCCGAGCCGGCCGAGGCCGATCTTGACCGCGCCCACCGTCAGGTTGAGCAGCAGCAGCGAGGCGCCCAGCGTCAGCAGCGGACGCAGGGTGTGCTGCCGCCAGGAGCGCCAGCCGAGCCAGCAGGCGACCATGACCGCGGTGGGCCCGCGCTGTCCGAGGACCACGTAGTAGTCGAGGGCGGCGTGGATTTCGGGCCACTGCTGGTAGGGCCGGAAGAGCATGACCTTCCAGTCCAGGGCCACCAGCCAGGACGACATGAGCACGGCAATGACGATGGCCAGATAGAACGCCAACGTCCCGCCGAAGAGAGCGATGCGGTGACGGCTCATCCGCGGTGTCTCTATCTTCGGCGGTTCCGGCTCCCGGTCCAGCCGGGCGAAGATGTCGGTACGCACCCAATCGACGTTACAGCGAGTGAGTGGGCGCGCCGGTCCATCCGGCCGCTTTGTGATGACGATGTGATGTGGAGTATGTCTCAGGCGATGAGTTCTTCCGGGGCGTCCCAGTAACCCTCGTATTCTTTTCCGTCTTGGTGCGATGCCTGTTCGAAAAGATAATTCACGGATGTCGCCGAAGAATTCCAGTGGTGCCCGAGTGTGTTTATCCGCGGTGCGGCGGAATGGAACGGAGGGTGCCAGTCCGGTTACGGTACGGCTTCGGGCGGGGGGCCGTGCGGTGCCGCGGGCGGGACCCCGAACGGGTCCTCGCAGGTCCCGCGGGTGCCCCGGGCCGGCGGGCTCGCAGTGGCGTACGCCACACTCCCCGGAGCCGGACGGTATGAGATGGGCCATGTGTGGCCCTGTCGAACTCGCGTACGCTGACGGATCACTCGCCCGTCGATGCCGGGCCCCGAGGGACAGCGGACGCCGCGTCCGGTGGGCCCGCCGAGGGCGAGGGACCATTTGGGAGGTAGATGCATGTCCGGGACGCCCACAGCCCGAATCCGCCTGCGCGCAGCCGCCGACGGTGCCAACCGCTGGGTCGTCCTGGTCGTCCTCTGCCTCAGCCTGCTGCTCGTGGCGCTCGACGCGACGGTGCTGCACGTCGCCGTCCCCGCCGTCACCGAGGACCTGCGGCCCAGCGCCGCCGGCCTGCTGTGGATCGTGGACGCCTACCCGCTCGTCTGCGCCTCCCTGCTGATCCTCTTCGGCACCCTCGGGGACCGGGTCGGACGCCGGCGCGTCCTGCTGCTCGGCTACGCCCTGTTCGGCGTCGCCTCCGCCGTCGCAGCCCTGGCCGACAGCGCCGGCGTGCTCATCGCGGCGCGGGCCGTGCTCGGCGTCGGCGGAGCGATGATCATGCCCGCGACCCTGTCGATCCTGCGCCAGGTCTTCCCCGACCGGCGTGAGCGGGCCGTGGCGATCGGCGTCTGGTCCGCGGTCGCGGCGGTCGGCGCCGCCACCGGGCCCGTCGTCGGAGGCTTCCTCGTCGAGCACTTCTGGTGGGGCTCGGTCTTCCTGATCAACATCCCGCTGATGGCCCTGGTCCTCCCGGTCGGCCGGCTGCTGCTCCCCGAGTCCCGGGGCAACGACGACGGCCCCTGGGACGTACTCGGCGCGCTGATGGCCGCCGCCGGCGTGCTCGGCGTGGTCCTGGGCGTGAAGCGGGCCGGCACCGGCGAGGGGTTGACCGGCCTCGCGACCCTGGCACCGCTGCTGCTGGGGACCGTGCTGCTCGTCGCCTTCGTGCGCCGCCAGCGGCGGCGCACCCACCCGCTGATCGACATCGGCATGTTCGCCCGGCCCGCCTTCTCGACCGCCGTGGGCTGCATCGTCCTCGCCATGCTCGCCCTGGTCGGCCTGGAGCTCATCGCCGTCCAGTACCTCCAGCTCGTCCTGGGCCTCAGCCCCCTGGAGACCGGCCTCAGGCTGCTCCCGCTCACCTTCGCCGCGATGGCCGCCGGCGCCACCGGCTCCCACACCCTGCGCCGGATCGGGCCGCGCCGGATGGTCGGCTGGGGGTTCGTCCTGACGGCCGCCTCGGTGCTGACGCTGACCGTGATGGGCGGCCAGGACCGGCCTGCCCTGCTGGCCGCCGCCTTCGTCGCGCTGGGCTTCGGCCTGCAGTCCACGCTGTTCGGCGCGTACGAGTCGATGCTCAGCGAGGCCCCGGCGGACCGGGCCGGCGGGGCGGCCGCGATCGGGGAGACCTCCTACCAGCTGGGCGCCGGCATGGGGATAGCCCTGCTCGGAAGCGTGATGAACGCCGCGTACACCCCCGGCCTCGCGGGCCTGCGCGCCGAGGGTGTCCCCGCACCGGCGGCCGCCGGTGCCGCCCACTCGCTCGGCGAGGCGTACCAGGAGGCCGCCCGCCTGGGCGGGCCCCTGGGCGCCCTCCTGCGCGCCACGGCCCGGGACGCCTTCGTCGACGGGCTGCACCTCACGCTGCTGGTCAGCGCGGGGCTGCTGCTGCTCGGGGCGCTCGCCGCGCTGCGGCTGCCCCGGGTGATGGAGTGCGCACCGAAGCTCTGCGAGCCCCGGGAGTCCGAGGAGCGCGTCGACGCGCCGCTGCGGGTGCCCGCCGGGCGCCGGACGGCCGGGGCGGCGGGCTCTGGACGAGCGGCACACTGAGTCGTAACGTCGGCACGACGTCGTGATCAACGCTGCTGGTGCCGCGGCCCTGGTTTCCGACCGCTTTCCAGCAACCCCACCGACCATCGGTACCGTGCGAGCCGCCGGAGGCGCCCCCTCATGTCCACCGCCCCCACCCCGAAGCCCCCGCCCTTCGACCCCCGCGACCCGATCGGCGTCGACGACCTGCTGAGCCCCGAGGACCTCGCGATCCGCGACACCGTCCGCACCTGGGCCGCCGACCGCGTCCTGCCGCACATCGCCGAGTGGTACGAGAACGGCGAGCTGCCCGGCATCCGCGAGCTGGCCCGTGAACTGGGCGCGCTCGGCGCGCTCGGCATGTCGCTCCAGGGGTACGGGTGCGCCGGCGCCACCGCCGTCCAGTACGGGCTGGCCTGCCTGGAGCTGGAGGCGGCCGACTCGGGCATCCGCTCGCTCGTCTCCGTACAGGGCTCCCTCGCCATGTACGCGATCCACCGCTACGGCTCCGAGGAGCAGAAGCAGCGGTGGCTGCCCGGCATGGCGGCGGGCGAGACCATCGGCTGCTTCGGCCTCACCGAGCCGGATCACGGATCGGATCCGGCGGCCATGCGCACGTACGCCAAGCGCGACGGAGGGGGCACCTCCCGCTCGAGCGGAGCCGAGAGTGGGGGAGACTGGGTGCTCAGCGGCCGCAAGATGTGGATCACCAACGGCTCGGTCGCCGGCGTCGCGGTCGTCTGGGCGCAGACCGACGAGGGCCCGGCCGGCACCGGCATCCGGGGCTTCGTGGTGCCGACGGACACGCCGGGCTTCTCCGCGCCCGAGATCCGGCACAAGTGGTCCCTGCGCGCCTCGGTCACCAGCGAGCTGATCCTGGACGGGGTGCGGCTGCCCGCCGACGCCGTCCTGCCCGGCGTCACCGGTCTGCGCGGGCCGCTCAGCTGTCTGAGCCATGCCCGCTACGGCATCGTCTGGGGCGCCATGGGCGCGGCCCGGTCCAGCTTCGAGGCGGCCGTCGACTACGCGCGGACCCGGGAGCAGTTCGGGAAGCCGATCGGCGGCTTCCAGCTCACCCAGGCCAAGCTCGCCGACATGGCCGTCGAACTGCACAAGGGCATCCTGCTCGCCCACCACCTGGGCCGGCGGATGGACGCGGGGCGGCTGCGCCCGGAGCAGGTCAGTTTCGGGAAGCTGAACAATGTGCGGGAGGCCATCGAGATCTGCCGGACCTCGCGCACGATCCTCGGTGCCAACGGGATCTCGCTGGAGTACCCGGTGATGCGGCACGCGACCAATCTGGAGTCGGTGCTCACCTACGAGGGCACCGTGGAGATGCACCAGCTGGTGCTGGGGAAGGCGCTCACCGGCCTGGACGCGTTCCGATGAGCGCCCGGAGGGCGGTCAGCTCTGGTTGAAGAAGCCGTCGGCCGGCCGGCCGGCGGCTTCGCCGTTCAGCACCTGGGTGTGGGCGGGGGTCAGCAGGAAGACCCGGGTGGCCACGCGGTCGATCGACCCGCGCAGTCCGAAGATCAGTCCGGCGGCGAAGTCCACCACGCGCTTGGCGTCGGCGGAGTCCATGGCCGTGAGGTTCATGATCACCGGGACCCCGTCCCGGAAGAGCTCGCCGATGCTGCGGGCGTCCCGGAAGCTGTCCGGGGTCACGGTGGCGATCCGGCGGCCCGTCTCCTCGGCCGCCTCGGAGACCACCCGCACCCGCGGATCGGTGACCCAGGCCTGACCGGTGCCGGTCCGTGCACCTTCGGCGTACTCGTCGTCGTCGTAGTACCGCTCGTCGTTGTCCTCTACGAGGCCCAGCCAGGCGCTCGCCTTGCGCACCGATCCCATGGACGCCTCCTCTCACCGCGGTTCCCTGGTGTTCCGCATCTCTTTCGTATCCCTATGGTCGTCCATGATGCGGATCGCGCGCCAAGGGGATAGGCGGCGCGCAGGACATTCGTGACGGTACTGGTGCAGAGGATGTGGCGATTCGTCAAGGTTCCTCCCGGTAAAGGGGTCTGAAGAAAGAAAATATGACGCACCGGCCCGTACGGGTGACATGGAGGACGTACGGGTGAACGGGGCACTCGATACGATGCATGTCGCGTCCGCGACCGAACGCGGCGCACGCGCGAACGAATCCCGGGGGGACGGCCGTGTTCGGAATAGTCAGGCCCTGTACGCACCGCCTCTCCGAGAGGCTCAAGACCGAGTGGATGGCCCACCTCTGCGGGCTCTGCCTGGCGCTCCGCTCCGACCACGGGCAGTTCGCCCGGGTCGTCACCAACTACGACGGCCTGATCGTCTCGGTCCTGACGGAGGCTCAGCTCGAAGACGGGTCCGGCCGGCGCCGCACGGCCGGACCCTGCCCCCTGCGGTCCATGCGCACCGCTCCGGTCGCGCGCGGCGAGGGTGCCCGGCTGGCGGCCGCCGTCTCGCTGGTGCTGGCCTCGGCGAAGGTGCGGGACCACGTCGCCGACCGGGACGGCCTGTTGGCCCGCCGTCCGGTCGCCGCGGCGGCACGCCGGGTGGCGGCGAGCTGGGACCGGGCAGGGGCGCGCACCGGCGCGCAGCTCGGCTTCGACACCGCGGTCCTCGTCGACGCCGTCGACCGGCAGACCGGCATCGAACTGCTCGCCGGCCCCGGCACCCCGCTGCTGACGGTCACCGAGCCCACCGAGACGGCCACCGCGGCGGCCTTCGCGCACACCGCCGTCCTCGCGGGCAAGCCGCGGAACGCCGAGCCGCTCGCCGAGGCCGGGCGCCTCTTCGGGCGCCTCGCGCACCTGCTGGACGCCGTGGAGGACCAGGAGGCCGACGCGGCGGCGGGTGCCTGGAACCCGCTCACCGCGACCGGCACCTCGCGCGCCGAGGCCCGGCGGCTGTGCGACGACGCGCTGCGGGGCGTACGGCTGGCGCTGCGCGACGCGGAGTTCACCGACGGCCGGCTCGCGCATGTGCTGCTGACCCATGAACTGCGGCGCTCGGTGGACCGCGCCTTCGCCACGGACGTCTGCTCGCACCGGTCCGGCGGCCTCCTGACCGGGGCCGACGCGCCGTCAGGAACAGCGCCCACGGGTTCGTTCGGGCCGCCTCCGGGCCATCCGTACGCCCCCACCGGACCGGGCGGGCCCGCCGGGCCCCGGCCGCCCGAGCCGCCGCGCGACCGGCGCGGGCTCATCATGGGCTGCCTGGTGTGGGCCGGTCTCGCCTGCACCTGCCAGATGTGCTGCGGCACCTTCGAGGACCCGTGGTCGCGCCAGGAGCGCGAGGGGCTGTGCAGCAAGTGCGACTGCGGGGACTGCTGCGACGGCTGCGACGCGTGCAGCAATTGCTGCGACTGCTGCAATTGCTGTGACGGCTGTGACTGCGGGTGCGACTGCTGAGGCGGCGTCAGCCGTGTGTCCCGCTCCGCGAGGTGCGGAGCGGGACGCGGTGAGGGGAGGGTCTGCTGCTGTTCCGGCGGTGCGAGGGCGCGCCTGGGCAGGGGCTCGGACGCCGGTCACGGCGCGAGCGGGCGGGCGCGGGGAGCAGGGCGTCGGCTCAACAGGAACAGGACCACACGCGACCGAAGTCGATGTGGGAGCGCTTGACCAGCCATTGCTGCGCATGCATGGCCCCAGTGGAACAGGCATCCGACGACCCGTCAACTGCTCTGAGACGTAATGCTCACAGTGTGGACGGGCTTGACAGCCCACCGTGAACAGCGCTTCTCTCGGAGGAGGAGCGGGCTGAGGGGCCCGCCCCGAGTTCCACCGCTGCTGTCCTCCGTGCCGAGGGTGCGCCCCGTGACCGACCGCCGCATCCACGGAGCTCCCGCATGCCCACGCAGACCGCCGCCCTCCCGCCGGCTCCCGCCGTGCCCCCCGAAGGCAGCGATGCCGTCCCGTCCGCACCAGGCGCCCCGGACCGCCGGTGAACGCCCGGCCCGCGCTCGCCGTCATCGGCGTGGGGCCGCGCGGCACCGGCCTCGTCGAACGCCTCGCCGCCAACGCCCCCGCCCTGTACGGGAACCGGCCGCTGGACCTCCACCTCGTCGACCCCCACCCGCCCGGCAGCGGCCGGATCTGGCGCCGGGACCAGTCCCCGCTGCTGTGGATGAACTCCAGGGCCGAGGACGTCACCATGTTCACCGACGACACCGTCCGCCAGGAGGGCCCCGTACGGCCGGGGCCCGCGCTGGACGCCTGGGCGCAGGACGTACGGGAGTGCCGCACGCGGTGCGACGAGGCCGCCGACCCCCGGCTGCGCGCCGAGATCGAGACGCTGCGGGGGCGGGACTTCCCCAGCCGGCGGCTCCAGGGCGCCTATCTGCGCTGGTTCCACGCGCGTTCGGTGGCCGCCCTGCCGCCCTCGGTCACCGTCCACGAACACCGCGACCGGGCGCTGCGCGTCACCGGCCCGCGCCACGGCCGCCAGCTCGTCCAGCTGGCGGGCCGCGCCGAACCGCTCGCCGTCGACCTCGTCGTCCTCACCCTCGGCCACCTGGACGCCGGGCCGGACGCCGAACAGCGCGGACTGGCCGCCTTCGCGGACCGGCACGGGCTGGTCCACCTGCCGCCCGAGTTCACCGCCGACAGCGACCTGAGCGTGCTGCCCGCGGGCGAACCCGTCATCGTCCGGGGCCTCGGACTCGCCTTCATCGATCTCATGGTGCTGCTCACGGAGGGACGGGGCGGACGGTACGAGAACGGGGCGTACGTGCCCTCGGGCCGGGAGCCCGTCCTGCACGTCGGATCGCGGCGCGGCGTCCCGTACCGCGCGAAGATCGGCTACGGATGGCAGGGCGAACGGCCCTCGCTGCCCCGCTTCCTCGGGCCGGAGCAGGCCCGGGAACTCCTGGACCGGCCGCATCCGCTCGACTTCCGCCGCGACGTATGGCCCCATGTCGACAAGGAGCTCGGCCATGCCCACTACCACCGGCTGTTCACCGCCCACCCCGAGCGCACCGCCGTCGACCGGGCCGTCTTCGAGGAGAGGTACGCGGCGGCCGAGCCGGGGAGCGCCGAGCTGCGGGAGCTGATCGCCGAGGGGGTGCCCGATCCCGCCGACCGGCTCGACCTGGCGGCGCTCGACCGCCCCCTGGACGGCGTGCGCCACCCCTCGTCCGACGCCCTCCAGCACGCAGTCCGCGCCCATATCGCCGCCGACCTCGAACGCCGCCACGACCCGGGGCACAGCGAGGACCTCGCCGTGTTCCTCGGCCTGCTCTCGGTCTACGGCCCGCTCGTCCGGCTCGGCGACATCGGGGCCGAGTGGCACGGCTTCTTCAACTACCTCGCCTCCGGGCCGCCCGGCCCCCGGCTGCGCCAGCTGCTCGCGCTGTCCCGGGCCGGCGTCGTCCGCTTCCTCGGCGCCGGCACGAGGGTCGAGGCCGACGAGGAACGGGGCGTGTTCCGGGCGACGAGCGTCACCGTACCGGGGGAGCGCGTCGAGGCCCGGGCCCTGGTCGAGGCCCGCCTCCCGGACCCCGCGCCCGGCCGTACCCGCTCCACCGTGCTGCGCGGCCTGTACGAGGACGGGGCGGCCGCCACCGCCACCGGGCTGCTCGCGGTCGACCCCGGCGACGGCCGGATCCTGGACCGCGAAGGCCGCCCGCACCCGCGCCGCTTCGCGCTCGGCCCGCACACCGCCGCGCGCACGAGCGGCACCTTCACCCGGCCGCGCACCGGCGGCCCGGCGTTCAGCCAGAACGACGCGACCGCGCGCACCGCCCTCGCCCTCCTGCGCGACCTCCACCCGGACCCGGGGGACTGAGGACCGGCACCGCGCCCCGCACACCCTCACGGTGCCGCCCGAAGACCGGCACCGCGCCCCGCCGAAAGGAAACCCATGCCAGCCCTCCGGCCCCTCCACCTGGCCGCCGAGATCGGCGGCCCGCCCCGCTACGACGCCGCGCACCACACCGGCCTCGCCCGGCTCGCGGAGGGCGGCGCGCTCGACTTCGTCACCCTCGGCGACTCATTCGCCCGGCCGGGGCCCGACGCGCTCGCCGTCCTGTCCCGGGTAGCCCCCGCCACCCGCCGCATCGGGCTCGTACCGACGGTCACCACCACCCACACCGAGCCCTTCCACGTGTCGTCGGCCGTGGCCACCCTGGACTGGGTCAGCCGCGGCCGGGCGGGCTGGCACGTCGGCGTGTCCACGACCGAGGCCGAGGCGCGGCTGTTCGGCCGCCGCCCCGCCGCACCCGCCGCCGCGCTGTGGGGCGAGGCCGGCGAGTGCGCCGACGTCTGCGCCCGGCTCTGGGACAGCTGGGAGGACGACGCCGAGATCCGGGACACCGCCACCGGACGATTCATCGACCGCGACAAGCTGCACCACGTCGACTTCGAGGGCACCGCGTTCCGCGTCCGGGGACCGGCCATCGTGCCCAGACCGCCCCAGGGCCACCCCGTCGTGGTCGTCGACGGCACGGCCGAGCCGGCCAGGGACGCCGCCGCCCGCCACGCCGATGTCGTCCTCGTACGGGCCACCACCCCCGAACGGACCGCCGAGATGCGCGACGACGTGCGCCGCCGCGCCGCGGCCCACGGCCGGGACCCCGAGGCGCTGCGGGTGCTCGCCGCGCTCACCGTCGACCTCGGCGACGCCGAGACGGCACCCGAACCCGGGCTGGCGAGCGGGCCGCCCCTGGCCGGGCGGGGCACGTACTACCGGGGCGGCCCGGTCGACCTGGCCGACCTGATCACCCAGTGGCACCGGGCCGGCGCCGTCGACGGCTTCCACCTCACGCCGATCACCCCCGCGCGCGACCTCGAGCGGATCGTCAACGGCACCGTGGCCCTGCTCCAGCACCGCAGCCTCTTCCGGACCTTCTATCCCGGCGGCACCCTGCGCGAGCACCTCGGCCTGGCCCGCCCCGCCAACCGGTACGCCCTCGCGGGAGGGCGGGCATGACGGCCGCCGCCCCGAAGCGGATGCACCTCGCCGCGCACTTCCCCGGCGTGAACAGCACCACGGTCTGGTCCGACCCCCGCTCCCGCAGCCAGATCGAGTTCTCCTCGTTCGAGCACCTCGCGCGCACGGCCGAACGGGGCCTGTTCGACTTCTTCTTCCTCGCCGAGGGGCTGCGACTGCGCGAGCACAAGGGGCTGATCCACGACCTGGACGTGGTCGGCAGACCCGAGTCGCTGACCGTGCTGTCCGCCCTGGCGGCCGTCACCGACCGGCTCGGCCTCGCCGCCACCGTCAACACCACCTTCAACGAGCCCTACGAACTGGCCCGCCGCCTCGCCACCCTCGACCACCTCAGCGCCGGCCGGGCGGCGTGGAACGCGGTCACCTCCTCCGACGCCTTCACCGGCGAGAACTTCCGGCGCGGCGGCTACCTGGACCGGGCGGAGAGGTACACCCGCGCCGCCGAGTTCGTCGCCACCGCACGCGAACTGTGGGACTCCTGGACCCCCGACGGGACCCCGCGCCCCGTCGCCCACCACGGCCGGCACTTCACCGTCGAGGGCGAGTTCACCGTCCCGCGTTCCCCGCAGGGCCATCCCGTCGTCATCCAGGCCGGCGACTCGCCGGAGGGCCGGGAGTTCGCCGCGGCCGCCGCCGACATCGTGTTCACCCGGCACGGCACCCTCGACGAGGGCCGCGCCTTCTACGCGGATGTGAAGGGGCGCCTCGCGGCCCACGGGCGGCGGCCGGACGAGCTGAAGATCATGCCCGGCGCCACCTTCGTGCTCGGTGACACCGACGCCGAGGCGCAGGAGCGCGCGGCCGCCATCCGCCTCCAGCAGATCTCACCGCAGAACGCGATCGCCGCCCTGGAACAGGTCTGGGGCCGTGACCTGTCGGCGTACGACCCGGACGGGCCGCTGCCCGCGATCGACCCGGACCCCGGCGCGGAGCCGGCCCGTGGCCGGGTCCGGCAGGGCGACCCGCTCGCGGTGGCGGCCCGCTGGCGCGAGCTGTCCCGTCAGAAGGGGCTCTCCGTCCGGCAGACCGTCATCGAGGCGACCGGGCGCCAGTCGTTCGTCGGCAGCCCGGCCACCGTCGCCGCGCTGCTGACCGAGTACGTGGCCGCGGGCGCCGCCGACGGCTTCGTCCTCGTCCCGCACCTCACCCCCGGCGGTCTCGACGAGTTCGTCGACCGGGTCGTCCCGCTCCTCCAGGAACGGGGAGTCTTCCGCGAGTCGTACACCGGTTCCACACTGCGGTCGCACCTTGGTCTCGACGAACCGGTATGGAACGGTTGACCGCATGAGCACACACGCACAGCAGCAGGCAGCGCGGGACTGGGAGCGCTGGCACGAGGAGCGCACCGCCACGGTCTCCGCACCGTACGGTCCGCTCTCCCTCACCGGCACCCACTGGCTCGCGGACTACCCGGAGGGGCGAATTCCGGCCGTCCCGGGCCGGTGGCGCGAGGAGGACGGCGCGCCGGTGCTCGAAGCCGCCCCGGAGGACGGCCTGACCGTCGACGGGAAGCCCTTCACCGGCGAGGTCCGGCTCGGCGCCGACCGGGGGCCGATCGACGCCTCCCGGGTCGCGCACGAGGGGCGCAGGCTCGTCGTGCTCAGCCGCGAGGGCCTGTGGGCGGTCCGGGTCTTCGACCCCGCATCGCCTGCGCGGCAGGCGTTCCGGGCGATCGGGACGACCCCGTACGACCCGCGCTGGGCGGTGCAGGGCACCTTCCGTCCGTACGCGGACTCCCGCACCGTCCGGGTCGAGAACGCCGACGGGGTCGAACGCGGACTCGGGCTCGCCGGGGAGATCGCCTTCGAGCTGGACGGGGCCGGGCACACGCTCCAGGTCGCCGTCGAGCCCGACGGTTCGCTCTGGGCGGTCTTCGCCGACGCCACCAGCGGGAACAGCAGTTACCGCTTCCGGTTCCTGCGCCCCGCCGCCCCGGCCGCCGACTCCACGGTGACCGTCGACTTCAACCGTTCCCTGCTGCCGCCGTGCGCCTTCGCGGACCACTTCATCTGCCCCTTCCCGCCGCCGGGCAACACCCTTCCGGTCGCCGTGGAGGCGGGGGAGCGGCACCGGATCGACGGCTGAGACACGGCGCGCGCCTTCGCCCTGAGGGCGCGCGCCGCGTCCGGGTTCCGGCGCGCGGTTTCCGGGCTCAGGCCAAAAGGTGCCCTTGCGCGGGAAGTTGACGCCTTGAATACTCCCGAGCAGCGCTTGTCAGGAGCACGGCATGTCCGGAATGCGGATGCGTGGCCGTGCGCCCGACTGCGCCTCACGGGTCCGACCACCCCACAGGCGGGCCCCCGATTCCCCTCGGGAGGAATGACAGTGAGGATCAAGCGCACCACCCCCCGCAGCACCACCGCCAGACGCAGCAGGGCCGTCGCCATCGCCGCGGGCCTGGTGGCCGTCGCCGCCCTGGCCGCCCCCACCGCCCAGGCGAGCTCCACCGGAACGTACAGCGCCAACCAGCTCGCCGCCGCCGGTGACGCCGTCCTCGGCGCCGACATCGCCGGCACCGCCTGGAACGTCGACCCGAAGACCGGCAAGCTCGTGGTCACGGTCGACAGTACGGTCTCCGCGGCGGAGATCCAGCAGATCAAGGACTCCGCGGGCGGCAACGCGGGTGCCCTGCGCATCGAGCACACCCCCGGGAAGTTCAGCAAGCTGCTCTCCGGCGGCGACGCCATCTACGCCCCCGGCTGGCGCTGCTCCGCCGGGTTCAACGTCCGCAGCGGCAGCACGTACTACTTCCTGACCGCCGGTCACTGCACCGACGGCAACCCGCCCTGGTACACCAACTCCTCGAACACCACCTACATAGGCCCGACGGTCGGCTCCAGCTTCCCGGGCAACGACTACGGGCTGGTGCGCTACGACAACACCTCGCTCGCCCACCCCGGCACGGTCGGCAGCGTCGACATCACCAGTGCGGCCAATGCCACGGTCGGCATGTCGGTGACCCGCCGGGGCTCCACGACCGGCATCCACAGCGGCACTGTCACCGGGCTCAACGCCACGGTCAACTACGGCAACGGTGATGTCGTCTACGGCATGATCAGGACCAACGTGTGTGCCGAAGGCGGCGACTCGGGCGGTGCGCTCTACTCCGGTTCCAGGGCGATCGGCCTGACCTCCGGCGGCAGCGGCAACTGCAGCTCGGGCGGTACGACGTTCTTCCAGCCGGTCACCGAGGCACTCAGCGCGTACGGCGTCAGCGTGTACTGACGGCCTGCCGCGCACCCGCCGGCCCCCGGGCGTGGTTCCGCCCGGGGGCCGGTGCGCGTCCCGGTCAGTGTTCCGTCAGCCCGCCCGTCGCGAGCCTGTCCCGTACCTCGCCCACCAGCCCGCCGGCGAGCTCCGCCGTCCGGGACAGCAGCGACTCGAACGTGGTGAGACGGCGGAAGGTCTCCGCGTAGACGGCCTGCTCGTCGAGGGGGAGCTGAAGCACGAGAAGGCGGCGGACGTCGACGCGGGACGAGCTGGAGGCATGGGTGCCCGCCTGCCGCCCGTTCATGGGCGCGCGCAGACAGCCGGCGAGGAAGTGGGCGTCCAGCTTGTCGGGGGCGACGCGCAACGCGTACAGCTGCGGGCCGAGCGCCACGGGGTCGCCCTGGTGCACCCAGGCCCTGAACGCCCGTACGACTCCGGCGACGACCACATCGCCTTCGTGCGCGACGGTGTGCGTGGCAGCCGGCGCGACCTGGATGCCGGGCTCGCCGTCCATGAGCAGATCGGCCACGGTCAGCAGGGGCAGGCGGTGCCCCGGCTCCACCGCCTCCGCGGGCTGCTGCCCGGCGCGCAGCGTGAGGGCGCCCGCCTTGGCCAGGTCTCCCACGGTGGCGGTGGTTCTCGCCTCCGCGCTTGTCAGCCCGACCTTCGACAAGCGGTCCGCCAGGCTGCCCAGTTCGTCGAGGGAGCCGGCCACCTCGGCCCACGAGGAGGCGAGATCCGCCTGCGACGACTCGGGACCCGGGCCGGCGTAGCGCCCCGGGGTGACGTCCACCTCGTCGTCCAGCAGATCGAGGAGGGACACCCGCACGGCACCGTCGGGGAGGACGTCCTGCGGGCTGTCGAGGTGGGAGACCGCGGATCGTACGAACTCCGTCAGGGCCGCCCAGTCGGGGCCCTGCTCGCGCGTCGGCGGCCGTGCCGCACGGGTGGCGTCCACCAGCAGCGCGTCCTGCGCGGCGACGGCCCCGTCGGGGGCGGCCCGCAGGATCCAGAGCTGGAGCGAGACGCTGTGCGGCTGGGCGCAGCCCGGCGGGAGTGCCACGACCGCCCGCAGCGTCCCCGTGCGCAGCAGGGACCCCCGGATGCGGCGGCCCGCCTTGCGGGAGGCGACCGCCGGCGGAAGCACGACCACGGCTGTTCCGCCAGGCCTGAGGTGGGCGAGCAGATGCTGCACCCAGGCCAGTTCCGGTTCGGTGCGCGGAGGGAGCCCGTGCGTCCAGCGCTGGTCGGTGGCCAGGTCCTCGTAACCCCAGTCGCGTTCGTTGAACGGTGGGTTGCACAGGGCGACGTCGGCGCGGAGACCGGGAACGGGATCGGCGCGCAGCGCGTCCACGGTCTCGATGCGGGCCCGGATCTCCCGGTCCTCGCCGGCGAAGTCCAGGCGGGCGGCCGCCAGAGCGGCCGGAGCGGGGTCGCGCTCGCAGCCGAACAGGGCCGGTGCCGGACCCTCGTACTCCTCGACGGCCGCCGCCAGAAGATGGCCGGTGCCGCAGGCCGGGTCGAAGAACGTGAGTCCCTCGTCTCCCCCGGGGAGCATGCTGTCGAGCGCGAGTCGCGCCATCAGGGCGGCCAGCGGGGGAGGCGTGGTGCTGAGCTGGCGTACGTGAGTGTCCAGCCAGCGCTGCAACAGGAACTCGAACGTGCCGCGGGGGCCTTCACCGCGCCCCAGCCGTGCGGCGTCGCCGACGAGGGACCTGGCTTCGGCGGAGAGGGCGGAGGCGGCGGTGCGGGCCCGCGGCGAGCGCATCCGCCGTGCGGCCTCGGCGATGGCGAGGCCCGATTCGTCCCGGCTGCCGAGTGCCTCGAAGCGGGGCCACAGGAATTCGCGGGCTCCGGCGTCCGACAGCTTCCCCATGTCCCTGAGCCACTGTTCGACCTCGGACAGCGAGAACAACGGGCTGACGTCCGTGCCGCCGATCCGGGAGGGGAACGTGTCGTGGCGGCGACGCCAGTTGCTCACCGCGGCCCGCCCGACACCGGCGATCCGGGCGATCTCGGCCAGACTGACGGGTACGGCGCTCGTGCTCATCGACTTCTCTCCGGGGTCATGGGCGGGATCCGGCCTGACCGGCCCTTGGGGCCCGCGTTTCAGCAGCCGCTGTTCTGGCAGGCTACTACGCATATTGACTTTGTTCACAGGTGCACCGGGGAGTGCCCTTGTGTGAATCGTGTGGAGGTGGGGAGATATGCAGGCGGTCGCACCGGGAAGGGTGCTGCTCGACCGGTACCGGCTCGATTCCGTACTCGGGCGTGGCGTGATGGGCCACGTATGGCGGGGGGTCGATCTGCGGCTGGGGCGCCCGGTGGCGGTGAAGACGATCGCCGCCGGACTGCTGGCCGGGCGAGGAGGTGTCGACGGCCGCAGCGACCTCTACGCGGTGGGCTGCCTGCTGCACCACATGCTCAGCGGCGCGCCCCCTTCGCCACCGACCAGCCGGCCCGGCTGGTCTCCTGCCACCTGAACGAACCCCTGTACGGGTGTACGGCAGGATCGGCGCATGAAGAGAACCAGGACGGGGTTCGGAACGCTGACGGCGGTGGCGGTCGCCGTGCTCGTGGCGGGGTGCGGGAGCGAGCGGGCGGACGAGGCGGGCGGGGGCTCCACATCTGCCGTGACGGCCACGCCCAGCGAGCCGGTGGACTTCCGGTGTCCCGGCGAGGACCCCGCACCGGAGCCGGAGTCCCCCGTGTCGTCCTCGGCCCCGGCCGGGGTGCCCACCGACCACTACGCCGAGAACCACGGGTTCCAGGTGCCGTTCCCGCTGCACGGCCAGAGCCGCTGCGACGGGCTCGCGCTCGTCACCCGCGTCGAGCAGGCGCTGGAACCGCTGCGCAAGCGAGGGGACTTCTCGCCGGCGCACGCTCGTAAGGCGCTCATGGCTCTCGGCTACGGCCCCGGGGCGGTGGAGACTCACCAGGGTGGCGCGACCGAGGTCGGCTTCCTCGTCTACGCGGGCGTTTCCCCGCTGTTGTGCGTGAAGGGCTCGATGAACCGCGCGGACACCGAGGCGGACGCCTTCGGCGGTTACCCCGATCACGCCTCCTGCGACCGCCCCCGCGGCGGCCATTGAGAAGAGAGGACCACCGAATGAGGACGTGGCGGCGATGGATCCGTATCGGGTGGGGCATCCTCGGGGACAGCCGTGCCATCAAGAGGGATCTGAAGCGCAATCCGTACCGGCTGATGACCGCCCGGGATCGGCTGCTGGGTGAGGAAGTGCACGACGCGCGCAACCTCCGCTACACCGCCATGTGGCGCAGGGAGAACGGCCACCCGGCCGCCGCGGAGTCGTACGAACAGCTGGTCGCACTGCGGACCGGGGCCTGGGGCGCCGACCACCCGCTCGTCCTGGACACCCGGATCACCCTGGCCCATGTGCGGGCGGAGGCCGGCGACGGGGCCGGTGCGGCCCGGGCGTACGGGCAGTTGGTGCCGGATCTGGTACGGGCGCTGGGGGCAGGGCACCCCCGCGTCGCACTGGCGCGGCGCAACCAGGCGTACTGGCGGGAGCGGCCGGAGTGGATGCCGCCGGTCCTGCGGAGGGGCGAGCTGGAGGGGCGGATCAGGGAGGCGGTGGTCCTGCGCAAGGAGTCGCACGCCGTGGCCACCCTGTGCCGCCTGGCCCAGGTGCGATGGAACCTGGGGGACGAGGCCGGCGCTGCGGAGGCGTACGAACGGCTGCTCCGGGAGCGGACGCTGCGACGCGGCGCCGATCACCACGTCGTGCTGCTGACCCGGCTGACCCTGGCCGAGATGCGGGGGTGGGCCGGTGACGCGGCCGGTGCCCTGGAGGCGTACGAACTGCTGCTGGCCGACATGGAACGGGTACTGGGGCCCGGCCACCGGGGCGCCCGGTGGACCCGGCGGCGACGGGACCTGTGGCGAGGAGGGGCGGCGGGGCCGGCCGGACCCGGGGGAGCGGGCCCGGCCTCGGGGGAGGACCGCTGATCAGTCTCTGGCCGCGCCCGCCCCGGCCGGTGTGACACCGAAGACGTCCACCGCGTGGTAGTACGTCCAGGCCGTGGCGTTGCACGAGGTCAGCTTGGCGCCGGAGTACGCGGCGCACACGCGCTTGAGGTCCGCGTAGAGGGCGTTGTCCAGGCGGGCCTTGTTGGCGGAGAACGTGCCGGCGGCCTTGTAGTTCCGGTAGCCGAAGTCGTGGCGGGCGCAGGCCGTCTGGAACGGGAAGCCGAAGGGGTTGTCGGGCGAGGTGCTGCAGTAGTCGGTCGACCAGTCGAAGCCGTACGCGGACCACGCGCCCTTGTTGTTGCGGGCGGCGTTCCACGCGTTGTAGCTGGCGGCGCTCGTCTGCGTCCAGGAGCTGAGCACCTGGGGCTTGTCCGCGGGGGCCGCCGAGGCGGAGGCGGTGGGCAGCAGGGCGAGCGGGAGCGACAGTCCGAGGGTGGCGAGCAGGGTGGCGACGCGACGGCGCATGAGCAACCTCCGTGTGGTGGCGGGGTGTTGATAAGGCTCTCAGCTCGCGGGTAACGCGAACTCGCCTCAGGATGCCGCCATGTACCTGTCATTCCTAGATGTGCGACCGCGCGGCTTTCACCGATTTTCGGACGGGGTCTCGCATGAGGCGGGTGGCGGCCGGAGTGCATCCATGGAGCCTTCGCGTCGGCCCGGGTGTTGCTTGTGAACTCTGTCAATGCGTGCCATGCTGGCCGCTAGCTCGGTGTGTGCTCGTGCGACCACAAGCGCCCAGGCGGAGCGCATCCCTGACCCCCGGTCATGGGGCCGCTTCCGGCGGCCATGACGTGGAGCGCGGGCGCACGCTGCGCTCCGTGGCGGTCATCGTCCCCGACGACTCCGGCTGGCTCGACGAGATCGGGCGCAACCTGGACGCGTCCGAAGACCTCACGGAGCGGGAACGCGAAGCGGTGACCGTCCTGGCCGCAGGCCAGGCCAAGGGCATGGAGTACGACCACGTGCTCGTCGTCGAGCCCGCCACCATCGCCTCGCGCGGCCCGGCAGGGCTTCGACAGCTCTACATCGCACTCACCCGCAGCACTCAGAGCCTGACTGTCCTGCACACGGCCCCGCTTCCCGACGCCCTGACGAAGGCCCCCGAGCCGCTTCCGCTTCCCCGTACCGCCCCCGGACCCGAGGGGGCCGAAGAGCTTCCGGAGATCGGCACCGACATCCGTGTCCGGGTGATCGGCCACACCACCGGAGGCAACTACAAGGTCGAGGCCGTCGAACCCACCACGGGCCGTCCGCTGCTGATGGCCGTGCGCCACGGCTCCGCACCCCCGGCAAAAGGCGCCGAACTGGACGCCTGGGTGCTGCGCCACGCGTCGAGCGTCAGCTTCGTCACCGTCGACGAACGAGGGCGACGGCCCATCTCGGTGACGATGGCCCGGCGGTACGCGCGAGCTCTCGGCGTCGTCGAGGAACTGGCCGCCGGCACCGTCCCGGACGACTTCCGGGCAGGCCTCTCGGAACTCAAGGGCATGGCCAACCGGTGCCTGCGGCTGGACCAGCACGACTGGCTGGACGTATGGCGCGTGCTCGGTTCGCCGGACAGGGCCGGACTGAACCGGCTGCGCGACCTGGCGGCCGGCGTCACTCGGGCCACGCCTTCCGGGGGGCCGGACCTGGACCGGTTCCGTACGGAGCTGGAAGCCAGTGGCTGGGCCGGGGCCCTGTCGGCAGCGCGGCAGGACATCGAGCGTCGCATCGCGGCCGCCGGTCCGCCGGCGGGCGAGGAAGTCCCGGGCCCCGGATCTGCCGAGCCGGCCGTGCCGCCCGCCGCCTCCGAGCAGTCCCGCGCGACCGAGTCCCCCGTGCCGTCCGACCCGAAGGAAACCGACTCCATGACCTCACCCTCCGCCGCCCTCGCCCCCTCGGAGCCGGCTGCGAGTGCCGGACTCCGTCAGGTCCTGGAGGACGCTGCCGCGGCCGACCGCGCGTGCAGGACCCATGAGGCGGTGCGCTTCGAACTGATGGGTGCCCTCCTGCGGGCCGACCGCCAGCCCGAGCCCGGCTCCCCGGTCGTGGACGTGGCCTGCGGGACCGAGGACGGGCACGTGCTGTACGAGGTGCTCGGCGCCGGTCTCGCTGCCTACACCGACCTCCGGGCGGGTGCGGTCCGCCTCCTGGAGATCAACCACACCCTGTCCGAACCCGCCGGCGTCCTCTGCCTCGTCCTGGCCTGCCCGCCGGCCGAGGACTGGTCGGCCGCCGCCGTTCGCGACGTCTTCGGCGTCCACGTCCTGTGGCGCACCCGGGACGGCTGGGACGGGGAGGGCGTCGAGGTGGCGCTGGGGCCGGTTCGAGGGTGATCGCGCCGCCGGGCCGGCGGTTTCGTGGTGATCCGCGGGAGGCACGCCGGGCTCGTTCACGGAAACCCGGCAGAATGCTGATGTGAACGCAAACCCAGTGGACCTGGCAGACACCCTCGGGACCAGTGAGAGCCCCGTCCTGGAGTTCAAGCGCGTGGCCAAACGGGAAGGCAGGCGAGGGGACGCGATCGGCAATGCCGTCTGCGCCATGGCCAACGATCTGCCCGGCAAAGGCGGCGGGGACATCCTCATCGGTGTCGCGGACGACGGGACTCCGGTCGGTGATGTGGACGTCAGCGACCGGGCACTGCTCGCGCTGACCGATCTTCGGGACGACGGACGCATCCTGGACCGGCCGTCGTTCACCGTGCAGGCGGCTGTCTACCGGGGGCAACCGGTGGTGCATATTCATGTGGAGGCCTCCGCCGCGTTGCCGGTACGTTTCGAGGGAGTGGTGTGGGTGCGCCCCGGCCCCACCACGCGGAAGGCGACCCGGGAGGACGAACGGGTTCTCGCCGAGCGCCGGCGTGCAGGTGACCTTCCATTCGACGCGCGTCCTGTCGCCGGTACCACGCTTGACGATCTTGATCTCGATCTGTTCCGCCAGGCGTACCTGCCCTCCTTGGTGGGCCCCGAGGTCATCGAGGAGAACGGCCGCCCGGTCGACTTGCAGCTGGCCTCGCTGCACCTCGCGATCCCGGACGGTCGGCCGACGGCGCTCGGGCTGCTCGCGGTCGGCCTTGACCCGAGCAGTTGGATTCCCGGGGCATACGTGCAGTTCGTGCGGTACCAGGGCACTGACTTGGACGCGCCGGTCGCCGACGATCAGGAACTGCGCCAGAACCTCGTAGGCGTGGCCGCCCGGCTCGAACCGTTGCTGCGGAGCAATCTGCGCACCCGCCTGGTCGAGGAGGGCTTCCGGGAGACCCCGCAGCCCGACTACCCGCTGGAGGCCTTGCGGGAGTTGTCCATGAACGCGCTCATGCACCGGAATTACGAAACCTCGTACGCGCCGGTCCGTATCGCCTGGTTCGACGACCGGATCGAGCTGACCAATCCTGGTGGACCGTACGGTCAGGTGCGGGACGACAATTTCGACCGTGTGACCGACTACCGCAACCCGTCCCTCGCCGCCGCCATGAAGGGCATGGGCTACGTGAACCGGTTCGGCCGGGGCATTGGTCGGGTCAAGGCTTCGCTCGAACGCAACGGGAATCCGCCAGCGGAATTCCAGGTCGACGACTCGTCGTGGGCCGTCACCCTTCGGAGGGCTTCGTGACCCGGACGTCGATCGCGCTTTTCAACAACAAGGGCGGCGTGGGCAAGACGACCCTCACCTATCACCTGGCCCATATGTTCTGCAGGATGGGTCTTACCGTGCTGGCCGTGGATCTGGACCCGCAGGCCAACCTCACCTCGATGTGCCTGGACGAGACCGAGATCGAAGAACTCTGGGACAACAAGTCGGAACTCATCGCCCAAGGCGCCGTTTGGTCCGCGCTGCCGGGTACGGGTCGCGTACGCAGCGGGCAGACGATCGCGGACGCCGTACGGCCGATTCTGGAGGGGACGGGTGACATCGCCACCGTCGAGCCTGCGGAACTGCAGCCGGGCCTCTGGCTGCTGGCCGGCAGCCTGGACCTCAGCCGCTTCGAGGACAAGCTGTCCAACGAGTGGTTCAAGACGTTCGCGGGTGACATCGCGGCGATTCGTACCACCACTGCCTTCCACCGTGTGGTGGAGCGGGCCGCCGCGGCAGTCGATGCGGACATCGTGCTGATCGACGTCGGCCCCAACCTCGGGGCGATCAACCGGTCCGCCCTTATTGCGGCGGACACGGTGCTGATGCCTCTCGCGGCCGATCTGTTCTCACTGAAGGGGCTCAGTAACCTCGGTCCCACACTGCGTGACTGGCGCAGGAACTGGCAGCAGCTCGTGCTGCCCCAGGTGCCGCCGGGTTTCTCCGCCCCGCGTGCGGACATGCGACCGCTCGGGTACGTGATCATGCAGCCCGAGATGAGGCTGGACCGGCCGGTGAAGGCCTACGTGCGGTGGTTGCAGCGCATCCCATGGGTGTACGCGGCGGCCGTACTTGACGAGGAAGCCCCTGAGCACGGCGACGACCGGCATCGCATCGCCACTCTTCGCAACTACCGCAGCCTCATGCCGCTCGCCCATGACGCGCGCAAGCCCATGTTCGACCTCAAGGCCGCTGACGGTGCCCTCGGCAGCACACAGAAGTACGTGCAGACCTGCTATCGAGAGTTCCACGGGCTTGCCGAGGGCGTGCTCGCGCGTACGGGGGAGCCCGGCCTGTAACGCGGAGTGGTCCCTGCCGGCCGACACCGACCGCATGGATCAGTCCCTGCGCGCCAGATCCAGCGCTGCCGTGTGGATGAACCAGTCCAGCGCCTCGCAGATCGCTTCGCCGTGCTCGTCGAAGACCGAGAGTGGGAACGAGGGGCGCAGTTCCAGTTTGGCCTCCGGAAGATCGATGCCGTCGACCTGGTTGAGGCGTTGCAGCAACTCGCGGCGGTTCTCGGAATCGTCGAAGGGGGTGCGGTCCTTCAGGTACTGGAAGACGACCTCGACCGTCCCACTGACCGGGTAGAGGCCGAGGGGCCACAACAGGTGCGGGCGGGTGCTCGTGCCGGCGTCGAGGGTGGGGAAGCAGCTCGTCTCCTCGTGCCGGCCGTAATCGAGATGTCCGCCCTGGCGGCGCCAGAAGTCGAGCGCTGAGAGGACCCCGGCCTCCGCCGCCGGCCAATGCGCCTGCAGCTGGCTGCGGAAGCGTGCGGCCGCCTCCGCGTTCTCGTTGTCCGGAAGCGGATCGTGGGCGGCCTGCGGGGTCACGTCCCTGCCCAGCAGAGTGGCCAGTTCGGCGGCCGTCAGGCGCTGGGACTTGTGGGCGCGGCCGTAGCGGTCGAACCGTACGCCCTCGTTCCGGAGCACATCCTGGGGCGGCGGCCGGTCGTCGCCGTCGGGCCAGCGGAACCCGGCGGATACCTTTCCCTCGGAGTTCAGCACCCTGTGGGCGCCGATCACCGTCGGATTGGCCGCCAGGTAGGCGCCGACCGGTACCGGATGGCTGCCGATGAGCTCGGCCACGTCGCCGTACGCCGTCCAGGAGCCGCTGGGCATGGCGACGAGCGCCGCCCGCAGCTCGGTCCAGTTCGACGACTCCTCGGCGGCCGGACGGAAACCGCCGAGCGGGCCGGGCCACAGCTCCACCGCACGCTGCCAGAGATTGTCGGCGCGGGCCAGGATCTCCGCCTTGCCCCAACGCTTTGACGAGGCGATCTCCAAATTCATCCGCAGTGCACTGGAATCGAGGATCTGCTGCTTGCGCTGGAAGGGATGGTTGGACAGCTTGGAGTTGTCTCCGGTGAGGGTCAGATTGCCCAGAGTGTGCACCAGCAGGTCGTGCAACTCCTGGGGTGCCTGGCCTTCCTCCGTCTCCTCGGCGAGGAGGTCGAACCAGGCCTGCGCCGGCCGCTGGGGCAGGACGTGCTCCACGCTGAGGGACGCCTTGGCGAAGTCGACCGGCTCGCTGGGGGAGTAGCTCTCCTCCAGCCGGCGCAGGATGTAGCCGCGCTGCGGAGGGCGTCCGCTCCAGTAGAACGGCTTGCTGCGAATCGCCGCACGCAACTCTTCGTCGCTCGGCCACCGGCGTCGCTTCCCCGAGAGGAAGCGCCGGACGGCCTCGGCGGCCGGACGGTCGGTCTCCAGGTCCTTGGGGGCCTCCATGAAGATGCGGTTGATCCCCGCGGTCGGTGTCTGGCAGATGAGACGTCTGGTCAGGTACGACTCGACGTAGAGCAACGCCTCGGCGGCGTCCTGCGCGCTCGTTGTGCCCGCGTCGACCAGGTCCAGCAGGTGCAGGGCCAGCGGGTAGTGCGTCTGGCCGCCCCAGGCGGCCAGACGCTCCAGGGCCGCGCGCAAGGGGGCCGAAGGTTCCAGGGAAGGTTCGATGATGCGCATGAACCGCTGGGCCCGCTCCGACAGCCGGGCGATCTCCAGCTGCAGCGCCTCCTCGTTACCCGCGAGGGGCTGCAGTCGCTTCTGCTGCTCGCGATAGATTTCGCTCTGTTTGGTCTTGTTGTGGCCGCGGACGACCAGGTCGAGCCAGACCAGCAGCTCCAGATTCTTCGGTCCCAGTCTCTGCTGCATCGGAAGCCACAGTTCCTGGTACACCCGCTCACCCCGCTGGGGCAGCAGCATGAAGATGTAGTTGCGCAGCAGGTCGCTCTGGCTGAGGCCGACGCCGGTGTTGTTGATGGACTCGAAGATCCGGTAGACGTTGTCGCCGGGCTCGGCGGTGATCTCGACGATGGACAGCAGGCCCTTCAGGGCGTTCTCCACGGCCTTCAGCCAGTCCTGCGGGTCTGCCGCGCCCTCCTGCCCCTCGGCGAGTGTTCCCCGGAAGAACCGGTACGCGCCGCCGATGTTGCCGCCGCCGCCGGCCTGGGGGGCGGAGCCGATGCACTCGGTGAATGCCTGCCGGTCGGCCTGCGTGGGCAGAAGGCGGTAGTGGTCCAGCGCTTCCTGGTACTCGTTCACGAGGATCTGGCGGTGGATCCGCTCGGCCCCACGAGGATCGCCCGAGTCCTTGAGCTGGTCACGCAGTGCGGTGAACGCCAGCATCAGTGTGGTGAGGCGCTGTTGGCCGTCCACGACCAGCCACTTCGCCACGCCCCCCGCCTGGATCTGCCCCGGTGCCAGAACGACGGATCCGAGGAAATGGGGTGCGGTCGCCTCACCCGCCAGATGCTGCTCGACCAGTTCGCCCACGTCCTCCCAGAGCCGCAGAAGCTGATCCCGGCCCCAGCTGTACGTTCGCTGGTAGAGCGGGACCTGGAATTGCTTCTCCCCCTGGACGAGGTTGAGGAAAGTGATCTCCTGGGCGCGCATGCGGTTCCCTTCCCCTGCTGCGACCGGTGCGTTCACCTGGTCGAAGACGTGCCGGGCGCTTCCGGGAGCTTAGGTGAAGATCGAAGGAGGAGCAGCCCTTCGATCAAAGATTTCCATTTCCTCTGTGAACTAAGCGCATAATCAAACGGCGAGGGCTAGGCACTGCTACGCTTCGCTCGTGTGCTGAGTTCACACACGGGGCGAGGTAGTGGGGTGGCGTGTGGGCCAGAGTGAGAACGTCCAGACCGAAGCGGACGACGCCGCTCGCGTGCGGCAGATCTTTCGGTTCCTGGCCGAGGCGGAGGAGTCCCGGACGCGTCCTGTCCGGACGCTCGACGGCGCGGCCGCTGCCGTGTGGTTCGAGGATCTGCCGGACGACCCCGGAGTGTCCGTCATGACGGACGGTGCTCTCGCGACCGACGATCCCGCCTGGCTGACCGTCGTACGGCCCCGTCGCGAGGATGCGCCGCGGCCGGCGGCGTTGCTCGAACCGTGGGTCGACGACACACGGATCAGGGACTTCAAGCAGTCCCGCGCCCCGCACCTGATGCGGCGCATCGAGCCGGAGTTCCCGGACTGGTCCGAGGGCATTCCGCTGGAGAAGACCTACCACGAGCTGGAGCACCACCCGAAGCGGGAGAAGATCGAGAAGCTGTACGCGGCCTGGGAACAGGAATGGTCCGCGTGGGCCCAGCGGCGACGCGCGATCGATCCACTGGTCAGACTGTACGACCGGCTCCACCGGATGCACGAGGACGCCGCCGATCTCGGCGAGGCGTATGAACTCGTTCTGGGATTCGGCCGGCTGACGTGGCAGACGCCGGAGGGCCAGCGGGTGGAGCGACACCTGGTGACCCGCCGGGCCACACTCCGGCTCGACCCGTCCACCGGCACCCTCACCGCGGCCCCCGACCCGGACGGGGTGGGGGTGGAGCTGGAGGAGGGGATGCTCGACGGTGCGCAGCACGTGCCCGGTCCCGTACGCGAAGAGATCGTCGAGGTGCTGGCGGGCGCTGCGGACGCCACCGAACCGGAGCAGCTCGACGCCCTGCACACCGCTCTGCGCAGCTGGACCCATGCGGCGCACAGCGCGGGCGACTACCAGCCGTCGATGCGGCGTGCGACCCCGCCCTCACTGGACGTGCCCCATGTGGGGTTCACCCCGGCACTCGTTCTGCGCGAGCGCAATCGCCGTTCCACGCTCGACGCGCTCAAGTCCATCGCCCGCCAGATCGACGCCGGCACCCCGCCCACCGAGCTGCTGAGTCATGTCGCGGGACGCGACGGTGCCCTCACCGCCGCCGACCTCGTGGCGGCACGGGAGGGCGGCACCCAGGACGACGCGGGCGAGGTGTACTTCGCGCTTCCGGCCAACGAGGAACAGCGCACCATCGCCGAACGGCTGCGCGCCAACCGGCTCGTCGTCGTCCAGGGGCCGCCCGGTACCGGCAAGACGCACACCATCGCCAATCTCGTGACCGACCTGCTGGCCCAGGGCAAGCGGGTCCTGATCACCAGCCACACCCCGCGGGCGCTGCGGGTGCTTCGGGACAAGCTGCCCGAGTCCGTGCGCGACCTGTGCGTGAGCCGCACCGAGGACGGCGCCGCCGCGCAGCGCGAGCTGGAAGGAGCGGTCTCCAGGATTCTCAGCGAGTACGCCGGCTACGACCCGAAGTTCTCGGAGCGCGAGATCCGCAGGCTGCAGGCCCGGCTGGCCGACGCCAGGTCGGTGCAGCACGCCATGCTCCGGGACCTGAGCACGCTGCGGCAGCAGGAGACCGTGCGCTTCGAGGCGGAGATCGGGGATTACAGCGGCAGTCTCCAGGCGATCGCCGAGAGGCTGGCCGCCGAGAAGGACAGCTACGCCTGGATCGGTCCGGTGCCCCAGGAACAGCCGTCGCTGACCGCGGAGAGCGCGTTGCGGCTCCTGTACGCCACGCGGGGCTACACGCCGCGGCACCAGGAACTCGCAGCGGACGTGCCCGGCCCCGCGGAGCTTCCGGGACCGGCTGACTTCGAGGACGCGGTACGTGTCGTGCTGTCCGCCGAACAGACGCACGAGGCGGTCCGGGACGACGAGCTGAGCCGGCGCTACGACGCCGCTGTGCAGGGACTGGACGCGGCCGAACAGCGCCGGGTCGCGACCGCGCTCGGCGCGTTCGCCACCGCACGGGTACGGGCGGGGGCCCTGGCGGCCGCCGCCGGCGCCTGGGCGGGTGACCTGCTGGGCGAGGTCGCGGCGGGCCAGGACTGGCTGACCCGCAGCCGGCACACGGCCGTCACCGAGGTCCTGGCCGCTGCCGACGCCTCACTCGGCGTACTGGGCAATGTCATGGTCAGTGGGCTGGAGCAGTACGACCCGGCGGTGGCGCTCGGCCATGCCACAACCCTCTACGACGGGCTGCGCAAGGGGCAGAAGCTGCGTGGACCGCTCGGGACCCGCTCGAAGCTCGCCAAGGCCGTCGGCTTCTTCGTGGAGTCCGTGCGCGTCGACGGGCGGGCCCCGGAGGACGCCGACACCGCGGCCGTCGTGCTGGCCCGGGTGCAGCTCGAGCTCCGGCTCTCCCAGGCCGAGTCGGAGTGGGGGACGGCCACTGCGGCCTGGCAGGGGGCCGGTCCGCGACTGGCCCGCCTGCGCCGGGACGCCGAGGCGCTCGACGCTCTCCTCGCTGTCGCGACGGCCCGCACCGAGGTGCTCACGGCCGCCGCGACCTCCGCGGAACTGAGCGTCGCGGCCTGGCAGGACCAGGCCGTGGAGAACGCCGTACGGGCGCTGCTGCGCGCGGCGAGCACCCTCCACGCGGCCGAGCAGCCGCGCCGGATCATCGCCGAGGCCGAGGAACTGCTGCGCGTCTGGAGCGACCGGCCCGGTGCCTCCCCGGCGGTACGGCGGGGGCTGGACGCCGTACGGGCCCGGGACCCGGAGGGCTACCGCGAGTTCAGCGAGGAGATCGCCCAGGTCCGTGAGGCGGCCGGGCTCCGTGCCGCGTACCTGGCCGCGCGCGCGGCCGTCGAGGAGAGGTTCCCGTCCCTGGCCGAACGGGTGGCCGGCCACGCCGACGACCGGAGCTGGGACGAGAGGCTCCCCGCCCTCGTCGAGGCGTGGGCCTGGTCGGCCTGGCAGGACCGTATGGAGCGGCTCACCGATCCGGAGGCCGAACGGGAGCTGCGCCGTCGCCTCACCGAGGCCGACGACGAGGCCCGCATCATGCTGGCGAGAGTCGCGGCGGCACGGGCCTGGCACCGCTGCCTCGGACTGCTCACCGGTGACCAGTCCCGGGCCCTCAGCGCCTACCAGCAGGCCGCCCGGCGGATCAAGGGCAAGTACCAGCACCGCTACCGGCGTGATGCCCAGGCCGCACTGCGCAAGGCGCAGACCGCCGTGCCCGCTTGGATCATGCCGTTGCACCAGGTCGCCGAGACCGTGCCGATGGACCGGCCGGGCATCTTCGACGTCGTGATCGTCGACGAGGCCAGCCAGTCCGGTCTCGAGGCCATGCTGCTGAGCTGGCTGGCGGACCGCATGGTCGTCGTCGGGGACAGCAAGCAGGTGAGCCCGTCCAACGTCGGACTCAAACAGGACCAGTACTTCCATCTCAGGGACCGCCTGCTCACCGGTCTGGACGCGGAGGTGCGGAGCCTGTTCGGTCCCGAGTCCAGCTTCTTCGATCTCGCGGAGGCGCTATCGGCCGGCCGGGGCACGCTCATGCTCAAGGAGCACTTCCGGTGCATGCCGGAGATCATCGCCTTCTCCAACGAGCTCTGCTACGACCGTCGGCTCCAGCCCCTTCGCCAGTACGGAGCGGACCGGCTCCCTCCTGTGCGTACGGTCCACGTCGAGAACGGCGAGGCGGTGGGCACGGCCGCCCGGCTCGCGAACGCCGCCGAGGCGGAGGCGCTCGTCGCCGAACTGGTGCGCTGCTGCGCCGATCCCGCGTACGAGGGCCGGAGCATGGGTGTCATCAGCCTGCGGGGCAGCAAGGCGCATCTGGAGGGGCTGGAGAACCTGCTTGCCGAGCGGCTCGACTACGCGGAGCGGGAACGCCGCCGGATCAGGGTCGGTGACGCGGAGGACTTCCAGGGCGACGAGCGCAGCGTCATGTTCGTCTCGTGCGTCAACTCCCCGACCACCGTCGGGGGAACGGTGCCCGGAGGCTTCACCGGCAAGTCGTACGAGCAGCGCCTCAACGTCGCGGCCTCCCGTGCCCAGGACCAGCTGTGGGTCTTCCACAGCGCCCGCCCGGCGCAGTTCCATCAGAACGACCTGCGCCGCCGCTGGCTCGATCAGCTGACCCGGCCGGCCGAGGAGGAGACCGCCGGGGTGACGGGCGAGGTGCTGCCCGATGTGCGGCACAAGGCGTTCGACAGCCTTTTCCAGCAGCAGGTGTATCTGGAACTCACCGCGCGCGACTACCGGGTCCGTCCGGGCTACCGGGTCGGACGGCACGCGATCGACCTGGTTGTCGAGGGCGGAACGAGGCGGCTTGCGGTGGCCTGCGACGGCGACACCTTCGCCGAGGGCGAGGACGCCTCGACGGGGGCGGCCCGCCAGCGTGACCTGGAGCGGGTCGACTGGGCGTTCGTCCGTATCCGGGGCAGCCGTTTCCACCTGAACCGCGAGCAGGCGCTGGCGCCGCTGTGGGCGGAGCTGGAGCGGCTGGGCATCGAACCGGTGGCCGAGGAGATCCCGGATGTACCGGATGAGGAGCCCGGGGCCGCCGACGCGGAACCGGCCGCGGAGGAGCCCGGCACGTCCACGGCCGTCGTCGTTCCCTCCGAACGGACCTCCGGGGCGGTCGCGGCGGAGCGGCGCGAAGAGCGGCGCGGTGCTCCGGGGGTCTTCCCCGTGCGGTCGATCCCGGTGGGGGCGTTCCAGCGGGTGATGGGGGAGATGGGTGGTCTGCAGGCGGCCGTTGACTTCCCCGATGAGACCCCCGCAGGTATCGACCCGGCCAACCTCGTGTTCCTGCGCAAGACACAGGCGGACCAGCGCGAGCGCCGGACGAAGCGGCTGGCGTTCCTGCGCGCCTTCCTCGACGCGGTCACCGTCGCAGACGGCACCGAAGTTCCATCCGTTGTGGTGCCGGGAGCGCTGTTCACCCTGGAGTTCGACGGCGGGGTGGCCGAGGAGTCGCTCCACACGGTCGCCGAACTGCCCGCAGGAGAGCCGGGGGTGGAGGTCGTCTCGCCCTCCTCGCCGCTGGGGCACGCTCTGATGTGGCAGCGGGCGGGGCGAGAGGTGTCGTACAACGCGTCCTCGGGCAAGGCACACACGGTCCTGATCCGGGGGATCAGGGCCTGAGTCGCCATGCCGGCCGCCGCCCCGAGGAGGCGGCCGGTGGTTGTTCAGCCCGCCACGGGATCCAGCATCGGGCTGCGCACCCCGTTCCAGGTGACCGCCAGCGCGTCCCGTGCTCGGGTGCACGCGACGAACAGGAGGCAGTGCTCGGCCAGCAGGTCGGACTGGTGCTGGACCGGGTCCACTTCGGCCGGAGTCACCTGCTGGGCGAACGGGAGCACCTTGGCCGTCACGCCGACCACGGCCACGCAGCGGAACTCCAGGCCCTTCATGGCGTGCATCGTGGCGACCCGTACCCCCGGCGTGCCCGGGCCCGGGTCGTCCTTCACGGCGACGGCGGGGACGCCCTCCCGGCGCAGGCGGGCGATGACAGCGTCGACCAGGGTGTTGAAACGGGCGCACACCGCGACCTCCGAGTGCTTCACCCCGTCCCGGTCGGTCCAGTCCCTGATCTGCTTCACCAGTGCGGAGATCTCCTCGTCCTGGTTTCCGTACCCGTTCGCGGCCGGGATCCTGCCGTGCAGCTGGGAGCGGTAGCCCCGCAGCGAGTCGGGTCCGCCTTCGGTGTCGTCGTCCTCACCGAGGCGGCCCACCGGCTGACCGTCGAGGAGCGAGGCGGACCAGCGGAGGATCTCCTCCGTGCTGCGGTAGTTCAGGCGCAGGCGGGAGGTGCGGCCCCGCACATGGATGTTCAGCGAGCGCAAGGAGACCCGGGAGTCGTAGATGCGCTGGTGGGGATCACCCACGAGGAACATGTCGTCCGGTTGGGGTGCTACGCAGGCGCGGAGCACCCGCCACTGGGCCGGGTGGAGGTCCTGGGCCTCGTCGACCACGACGTGCCGGTAGCGCGGTCCGCTGTCGGCCAGGACACGCGCAGCCTGGTCGCTGAGCTGTGTGTACGTCGCCGAGTGGCGGGAGGACACGTCCTCGGTGAAGCGGTTCATCACCCGCCACAGCCTGGCCCGCTGCACCCTCCCCACCTGCGTACCGCGTCCCCTGCGCACGCAGCGGAGGTAGTCCTCGGGAGTGCGGAGTCCCTGGGCGAGTACGACGTTGCGGAACTCCTGGGACAGGAACTGCTCGTTCCACGGGAGGTTTTCTCGCGCCGAGGCTCTGGTCCAGGCGCTCCTCTCGGCGGTCGCGGAGAGCGGTCGCGGGGCGGCCGAGCCGCGCGCCTCACGAAGGACCCGGGCCGCCAGCGAGTCCACCGTGGTCACATCGACCCGCTTGAGCAGATGGGCGTCGGCCTCACCGAGCAGGAGCGCCAGGCTGTCCCTCAGGTTGGCGGCCATCGCGTTGGTGAAGGTGGTCAGCAGGATCCGGTCCTCGTCGCAACCGGTGCGCAGGAGATGGCGTACGCGGTGCAGCGCGACCACCGTCTTGCCGGTGCCCGGCCCACCAGTGACCTGGGCGGGCCCGTTGAAGCCCGGGTGGTGGGCGAAGCGGCGCTGTGCGGGGTGGAGGAAGATCCGCCAGCGTGTCAGGTCCTCGGTGAGGATGCGTTCGAGTTCGCCGGGGCCGGTCACTTCCACGATGCGGTCGGAGGTGTTGAGGATGGCCTCGCTGAGCGTCACGGCGGGCCGGTCACCGGCGGTGCGGACCGTCTGGCCCCGGGGCGCGATCAGCTGCTCCCAGACGTCCTCGGGCGAGTAGCCGGCCGCCAGGAACTCCAGCACCTCGTACTGGTCCGCCGGCATCATCGGCGGCGCCATCACCGACAGGTCCTCGGCGGTGACGCAGACTCTGGCCAGACGCAGGACCTGGTCATCGACGCCGAGATCCCGCAGCACGGTGTCCGAGTGCTGTTCGAAGAGCCGGGCGGGGGTCGTCTCCGCCTTGGTCTCGAAGTACGTCTCCATTTGCTCCAGGGCCTCGACGTTGCGTACTTCGAGGCCGCCGGTCGCGCCGTTGACGGAGTAGGCGCGTCGGCAGGCCCAGTTGATCGCCTCGTCGTGCGGGGCCACCTTCAGCAGGGTGAACAACTCGCTGTCGTCGTCGGGTGCGAGGAGGACGCCGCGGTAGGACTTCGTGATGCGGATCGTGCGGATCCTGCGGTCGCGCGCCTGCTCCAGCTTCTCCAGGTGCAACCCCTTGCTCGCGTGGAGCTGGGGGACGGTCATGCCGCGGAACATCTGTATCGCGTCCTTCACCTCTTTCTGCACCGGACGTTGCAGGGAGACGAGATCCGCGACGAAGTCGTCGGAGAGGGCGAGTCGAGGCATGGGCGTCCTCATGTCAGTCGGTGGCCGGTGGTCGGGAAACAGCCTAGAGACTTCCTGCCCGCAGTTGTACGGCAGCACCACCTTCTTAAGTGTGAACTCAGTCAATCGGTCATGTGTATCACTCTGTTGTATGCTTGGCCGGTCTTCTCGTGCCCCCGGTTCCGTCCGAGAGGATCCCGCATGCCGGCCCAGAATGCCCCGGCCCTGTTCCACATCCACTGGACGACGTGCCGCAGGACTTCCTCGCCGGCGACGAACAGAACCCGCGGGCGGGCATCCTCGTCCACACCGCCGTGCCGGACTCCGAAGGCGCGCTCGGCGGACTGGTCTCGCTGGCGGAGGAACGGGGCCTCGACCGGATCGTGCGCCGTGCCCTGGCCGACGCCTCCCGCTGCTCGGCCGACCCGCTCTGCTCGGAACGGCTGCCGCACGCCCCGGCCGACTTCCTGCACGGAGCCGCCTGCCACCTCTGTCTGTTCGTCTCCGAGACAACCTGCGAGCGTGGCAACCGTTTCCTCGACCGCCGCTTCCTCGTCCCGCTCACCGGGGACAAGGACCTGGTGCTGACGCCGGCGACCACGGCACGCGGGGTGCGTGTCCATGTGGTGGTGGAGACCCTGGCCGGTGCGAGGGGGCTCCTCTCGGGCCGCGAGCCGGCCAGGGCCTTCGCCTCCATACCCGGGCTGTGCCTGTGACACTGGGTACGGGACCGGGGCACCGATTCCTTCGGCCGTCAGCACGCAGAACTGGCCGTCGCCGACCGGCGCGTCCTCTTCTTGGGAAGTGCGAATCTCGCGGAGTCGGCGGCGCGGCGCAACATCGAGGCGGGGGTCCTGGTCAGAGGTGGGGACGCGCCGCAGCGGGCAGCCGAGCACATCGTGGAACTTCAGCGCCTGGGAGTGCTCCGGCGCCTTCATCCCTGAGTGTCCGGCTCCCTCCTCCGCAGGGCCGTCAGCAACGTGCCCGCCGTGCCCGCCACCGCCCACGCGGACAGCACCAGCAGGGGGCCGGTCACGGCGTTGCCCCGGAAGTACGCGATCGAGCGCGCCGTCCAGGTCGAGGCGCCCGGCGGCAGGGCGGGGCCGATCGCGCGCCAGAAGTCCGGGAGCATCGGGAGCGGGAAGGCGCCGCCCGCGCTCGGGTTGCCCGCGACGACCACGATCAGGACGGCCAGGCCGATGCCGACGACGCCGGTGAGGGCCTCCAGGGCGAGGGTGATCATGCCGACCGCGAAGACGGTCAGCGCGCCCAGACCCGACAGGCCCCAGAAGCTTCCGGGCAGGGCGTCGAGGATGGGGCCGGTGATGAGCGCGCCGCCGAGGCCGCCCGCGATCGAGTACAGCGCCATGACCCCGGTCCGGATCAGCGCGCGCTCCCGGTTGGCCGGGCGGCTGCCCGCGCTGATCGCCAGGATCGAGGCGCAGAGGTAGCCGCCGACGCACCAGCCCACGGCCAGGTAGAACGCGGACAGCCCGTCGAAGTCCTGGCGTGAGGCCGGGGCCACGTCGACGGCGCGCGCGGTGCGCCGCTGCTCCGCCTCGACCTTCTTGACGATCTTCGTCAGGGAGTCGGCCAGGACGGTGCCTCCGCCGGAGGCGACGAGCACGGTGTCCCGCGTGCCCCGGGGGTCGACGATCAGGGCCCCGTCGAGCTCGCGGTCGAGGATCTGGCGGCGGGCGGTGGCCTCGTCGGTGACCGCGCGGGCGTCGAGCGGACCGCCGGGGAGGCCGTTCAGTTCGGTGACGAGGCGGGCGGACACCTGCCGGGGCGCGACGACGCCGAAGGGGACGTCCGTGGGCTTCGGGTTGTGCAGCGCCCCGATGTAGGACGTGATGAACAGCAGCTGGAGCGCCAGTACCCCGAGGACGAGCAGGGCGGCCCGGGGGGTGACGGCGTTCTTCACCTCGTCGGCGAAAGTCATGCCCCCACGCTCCGGGGTGCCCGCCGCCCGCGCAGTCGGGGCGCGGCCGAACGGCGGAAGGGGTGGAAGGGGCGGAGGCGCCGGACGCCCCGCGCGCGGCCCCGCACTTTTTACCGACGCGTAACTTCCCAGGAATCCCTACTCGTGCGTAATTTGGCATGAGCACGCAGAACAGCAGCAGGAACTTGTGGTCCGGGCCGCAGGGTGCACAGACGTCGCAATTCCCTTGAGCCGCAAGGAGACCCCCACGATGCTGCCCCGGACCCGCGCCCCGCGCTCCCCACGCGCCCGCCGGACGCTCGCCGCACTGCTTCTCGCCGTCGCCGCGGTCGCCACCCCCACGGCCACCGCGGCGGCCGCCCCCGCCGCCGCGACAGCCACCACTTCGCGCGGCTGGAACGACTACTCCTGCAAGCCCTCCGCCGCCCACCCCCGCCCCGTCGTCCTGGTCCACGGCACCTTCGGGAACTCGGTCGACAACTGGCTCGTCCTCGCCCCCTACCTGGTGAACCGGGGCTACTGCGTCTACTCCCTCGACTACGGCCAACTGCCCGGCGTGCCGGTCTTCAACGGCCTCGGCCCGATCGACGAGTCGGCCGGGCAGCTCGCCTCCTTCGTCGACCGGGTGCTCGCCTCCACCGGCGCCGCCAAGGCGGACATCGTCGGCCACTCCCAGGGCGGCATGATGCCGAACTACTACCTGAAGTTCCTCGGCGGAGCGGCCAAGGTGAACGCCCTGATCGGGCTCGCGCCCGACAACCACGGCACCACGCTGCTCGGCCTGACCGAGCTCCTGCCGTACTTCCCCGGCGCCGCGTACCTGCTCGAGGCCGGTACGCCCTCACTCGCCGACCAGGTGGCCGGATCGCCCTTCATCACCAAGCTCAACTCCCGGCCGGACACCGTGCCCGGAGTGCGCTACACCGTCATCGCCACCCGCTACGACGAGGTCGTGACCCCGTACCGCACGCAGTTCCTGGACGGACCCGACGTGCGCAACGTCCTGCTGCAGGACCTGTGCCCGGTCGACCTGTCCGAGCACGTGGCCATCGGGACCATCGACCGGGTCGCTTACCACGAGGTGGCGAACGCCCTGGACCCGGCGCACGCCACCCCGACCACCTGCGCCTCGGTCATCGGCTGAGACCGCACCACCGCTCCCCGTCCCGGCGAGGTCCCTCCCCGCCGGGACGGGGGGTGTTGTCAGTGGCGGCTGGCACGATCGGATCATGACGACGACCGACTGGGACTCCGCCGCCGCCACCTTCGACGAGGAGGCCGACCACGGGCTGCTCGACCCCGTGGTCCGCCGCGCCTGGGCGCGCCGGCTGGAGAGCTGGCTGCCCGCCGAGGCCTCCGATGTGCTCGACCTCGGCTGCGGTACGGGGAGCCTGGCCCTGCTCGCGGCCGGCCTGGGCCACCGGCTCACCGCCGTGGACAGCTCGCCGCGCATGGTGGAGCGGGCCCGCGCCAAGCTGGCCGGCACGGGGGCCGGGGTGCTGGTGGGGGACGCCGCCCGGCCGCCCGTCGGGGACCGGAAGTTCGACGTGATCCTCGCCCGGCACGTGGTGTGGCTGCTGCCCGACCCGGGGACCGTCCTGCGCCACTGGGCCGGACTGCTGCGCCCGGGCGGCCGACTGGTGCTGGTGGAAGGCGTGTGGAACGGCGACGGTCTGTCCGCCGAACACCTCACCACGCTGCTCGCCCCGCTCACCGAACGCGTCCACCACGAGCGGTTGTCCGACGACCGCGACCTGTGGGGCAAGGAGGTCGACGACGTGCGCTACGCCCTGGTGGCCCGCACCCGCCGGCCGCGCCGTCACACCGAGGTCGTCGACGTGCACCTGATCCTCCGCCGCGGCTCCGACGTCCTGCTCGCCCGCCGGGCCGGCACGGGATACGCGGACGGCCTGCTGCACGCCCCGTCCGGCCATGTGGAGGACGGCGAGGACGTGCGGGAGGCGGTGATCAGGGAGGCGGCCGAGGAGATCGGACTCGCCCTGGACCCGGCGGAGCTGCGCGTGGCCCTGGTCATGCAGCACCGGGGCCCGGGCGGCGACCCCCGGACGGGCTGGTTCTTCGAAGCGGAGTACGACCGGACGAGGCCCCCGTACAACCGCGAACCCGACAAGTGCTCCGAGCTGGCCTGGTACCCGCTGGACGGCCTCCCCGACGACATGGTCGCGTACTGCCGCGCGGGCCTCGACGGCTACCGGGCGGGGGAGCGCTTCCTGATCCACTGGCACCAGGACGGCGACCCGGTCGCGTACGAACCGGAGGGCGAGCGCCGGGCGGTGGCGCTGCCGGCCGGCGGGACCCGCACCGGGCGGGTCCACCACATCGAGCTGTGGGTGCCCGACCTGGCGGCGGCCGCGCCCGGCTGGGACTGGCTCCTGGGCGAGCTGGGTCATGCCCCGTACCAGCAGTGGGCGCACGGGCGCAGCTGGCGGCGCGGGGACAGCTACGTGGTGATCGAGCAGTCGCCCGACCTGGCCGCCGGGGCACACGAGCGGCGACGCCCCGGACTCAATCACCTGGCGTTCCACGTCGAGCACCGGGCGGCCCTGGACGCGCTGGTGGCCCGGGCCCCGGACCACGGCTGGCGGCTGCTCTTCGCGGACCGCCATCCGCACGCGGGCGGCGAGGACCGCGTGGCCGCCTACCTGGAGGACGCGGCGGGGTACGAGGTGGAGCTGGTGGTGCGCTGAGGGAGCGCCGGCCGGGCTCGGCACGGCAGCCCGGCCACGCCCTTCTCCGTGCGCGGCGGGCTCAGCCCAGCAGTGCGGCCAGGCCCTCCTCCGTGCGCGCGAGCCGTTCCAGCTCGTCGAGCGCCGCCACCGCGGCCCGCGCCGCCTCCGGGTCGCGGCCGACCAGACCGCTCGCGGCGAACTCGTCCTCGTCCAGGCGCAGGACGGCGGAACGGTCGGCCGACACCCACAGGTCGAGGTCCAGGTCCTCGACGGTCAGCTCGCCCTCCCGGACCACGGCCGGCCGGGTCACATCGCAGTACCAGCCCTTGAGTTCGCCCGAACCCGTGCGGACCTCCTTCACCGCGAACCACGCGTCGCGCCAGTAGTGCTCGGTGAAGACGTCGCCCGGCTCGAAGCGGACGAAGCCGAAGTCGCGCACGCCCGGGGCGGCCCAGGGCGCCCGCACGGTCACCCGGGTGCCGTCGTCGGCGACCAGGGCCGCCGGATACCTGATCTTGGTCTTTCCGGCCTTGACCAGGACGACGGTCAGAGCGGTGTCAGCCGAGGCGGCGGACATGACGTACCTCCGTTGCGCAGATCTCGTAGCCGAACCAGCGGTTGATGGCCGGCATCGGCCCGTTGTCGGCGTCGTTGCCGGTGCAGGCGTCGGTGTACCCGGCGGCGCGCGCCCGGTGCAGCGAGTCGTTCTTCGCGAGCTTGGCGAGGCCGCGCCCCCGGTGGGCCCGCCGGGTGCCCGTCATCCCCGACCAGTAGCGGTCCACCCCGTCGGTCCGCGCGGCGCTGAAGGCCGCCACCTCGCCACCGGCCACCACGACCGAGGTGAGGCGGTGGTCGAGACCGGGGGCGCGCCAGGTCTCGGTGAGCCACTCCTCGTAGTCGTCGAGCCGGGCGGGCGTGTCGCTGGGCTCGTCCGCCGTGGTCTCGGCGTCCGCATCGAAGAGCGGGCGCGGGTCGTCGGCGAAGTCGGCGGCCGTACGCAGCTCTACCCCGGCCGACAGCTCCTGACGGGGCGGCAGCGAACCGTTCGCCAGGTCCAGATGGAGGAAGTGGGCGGACCGGCTCGGCGTGTAGCCGTGCTTCGCGGCGAACGCCCGGCTGTCCGGCGTGTCGAGGACCCAGGTGTGGACCGAGACCGCGCCGGCCAGGGCCAGGTACTCCTCGGCGGTCCGCGGCAGCAGCGTCCCCGCGCCCCGGCCGGTCCGCTCCGGGTGGGTGTACGGATGGCAGAACGCCTGCCCGGGCTCGGGGCTCTCATGGGCCAGACCCACCTGCGCCGTCGCGATGACCTCGCCGTCCTCCTCGGCGACCAGCATCCGGTACCGCCGTCCGGCCGGGGCACCGGTCAGCTCGGAGACCGCCTGCTCCGGTGTGGTGATCATGTACGGGAGAGCGGCCCGCCGCACCCGCACCCACCCCTCGGCGTCGGCGGGCCGGAAGTCGCGCACGAGGACAGTCATGGGCCGGACCGTACCGATGCCCCCGCCCCGCCCGCCTCCCATTTTCGGCCGGTGGGGGACAATCGGCCCGTGACTCTGAAGATCGCCGTGGACCCGGACTCCGGCACCGCCCCGTACGAGCAGTTGCGCACGCAGATCTCCGAACAGGCCCGCTCCGGCGCGCTGCCGGTCGGCTACCGGCTCCCGACGGTACGCGGCTTCGCCGAGGAGCTGGGCCTGGCCGCCAACACGGTCGCCAAGGCGTACCGGGCGCTGGAGGCGGACGGCGTCATCGAGACCCGCGGCCGCAACGGCACGTTCGTCGCCGCCGCGGGCGGCACCGCCGACCGCCATGCCGCCGCGGCGGCCCGCGGCTACGCGGAACAGGCCCGCCGCCTCGGCCTCTCCGACGCCCGCGCCCTGGAGCTCGCCGAGGACGCGGTCCGGGCGGTGTTCGAGGACTGAGGGGCGGCGCTCCGGGCCGCCCGGGTCACCCCAGCGTCCGTACCACCGACCCCAGCACCTGGTCCATCGGGCAGGGCCCGTACCGCCGTGAGTCCTCGCTGTGCGGGCTGTCGCCGACCACCGCCAGGCAGCCGGCCGGCACCGGTGCGCCAGCGAACCGCTCGCCCTCCAGGGCCACCGCCCGCTTGATGTACCACTCGGTCGCCCCCAGGTCCCGGGTGACCGGAGCCTTCCCCCGCCAGGCCGTGTCCGGGTCGGGGCAGGCGACCACGACGATGCCGTCCCTCCGCACGCCCCGCGTGCCGCGCCGGATCAGCACCCGGGTGCCGGGGCGCAGGGCCGGCATCATGCTGTGCCCGCGCACCGTCACGGCGACGTACGTGTGCCGCACCCACCACGCGGCGAGCGCGGCCGCCACGCAGACGGCCACGGCGCACACCGGCGTCACGCCCGTCACGAGATCCGTCCGTCCCGCACCTGGACCACCCGGTCGCAGCGCTCCACCACATGGGCGTCATGGGTGGCCAGCACCACCGTGGCGCCGTGGCGTTCGCGCAGCCCGGTCAGCAGGTCGAGGACGTCCTCACCCGCCCGCGAGTCCAGGTTCCCCGTCGGCTCGTCCGCGAGGATCAGCCGCGGACCGCCGATCAGGGCGCGGGCGATGGCCACCCGCTGCTGCTGACCGCCCGACAGCTTCGAGGGCAGCGACTGCTCCCGGCCCTCAAGACCGACCGAGGCCAGCAGTTCACGGGCCCGGGCCCGCCGGTCGAAGTCCACCCGGTGCGGCAGCACCGGCGCGATGACGTTGTCCAGCGCGGTCAGCGCGGGCAGCAGATGGAACCGCTGGAACACGAATCCCACCCGGCGCCGGTAGGCCGCCAGCTGTGCGCGGTTCATCGAGGTGACGCGCTCCCCGCCGACGTCGATGGTCCCCGCATCGGGCCGGTCGAGCGCCCCCAGCAGGTACAGCAGGGTGGACTTGCCCGAACCCGAGGGCCCGGTGAGCGCCACGAGCTCGCCCCGGGCGATCTCCAGGTCCACCCCGTCGCAGGCGCGGACCGGCGAACCGGAACCGGCCCCGTACGTCTTGCAGAGGGAGCTCACCTCGATCATCGCGGCGCTCACACCTCCACCTCCCTGTTCTCCGTGTATCCGGACGCCTGAAGGGTGAAGAGCCTCGCGTACTCGCCCTGCAGGTCCATCAGTTCGTCATGGCTGCCGCACTCCCGTGTCCGGCCGTCCTCCAGGACCACGATGCGGTCCGCCCGGCGTACCGTGCCCAGCCGGTGGGAGATCAGCAGACTGGTCGTCCCCTCCCGATGGGCGCGCAGCCGCTCGTGCAGGTGCTGCTCGGCCGCGGCGTCGAGACCGGCGCTCGGCTCGTCCAGGACCAGCAGGTCGCGGCCCTCGCGGAGCATGGCGCGGGCCAGGGCGAGGCGCTGCCACTGCCCACCGGACAGGGTGACGCCCACCGCGTCCGGGTCCTTCTCGTCCGCCTCCGGGAAGATGCGGGACAGCATCGTGTCGTAGCCGCGCGGCAGCCGGGAGACGAAGTCGTGCGCGTCCGCCCGGCGCGCGGCCCCGGAGATCCGCTCCGGGTCGCCGAGGTGGCGCAGGTCGCCCATCGCGATGTTGTCCGTCACCGACAGGTCGTAGGCGACGCGGTCCTGGAACACCGCGCTGATCCGCTCCCGCAGTTGCACCGGGTCCATGGCACGGATGTCCGTGCCGTCCCACCTGACGGTGCCGCGCGTGGGGTCGTACAGCCGGCACAGGAGCTTGACCAGGGTGCTCTTGCCCGCCCCGTTGAGGCCCACCAGGGCGACCGACTCGCCGCGCGCGAGGGTCAGGCTCACCCCGCGCAGCACCCACGGGCCGTCCTCCCCGTACCGGAACCAGACGTCTTCCAGTTCGATGCCCTCGCGCAGCGGCGGTACGGGAAGCGGCTCGGCCGGCACCGGAAGGTCGGTGGGCAGCCGCCCGATGTCGACGTAGTGACGGAAGGTCAGCAATGCCTGGTAGCCGCTGGTGACATGGAGGACGGCGGAGGCCAGGACCCCCTGCACCCCGGCGGACGCGCCGATGAACGCCGACACGTCGCCCACGCCGAACCGTTCGGTCTGCGCGCCGTGGATCATCCAGGCGAGCCCGCACGCCGCGATGACGCCGCTCAGTGCGGAGGTCGGGGCCTGGAAGGCCAGCACCCGGCGGTCCAGCCGCTCCTCCGCGGCGTTGATGTCCCGCGTCTCGGTGTTCATCCGGCCGAGGAGGAAGCCGCCGGCGCCGAACAGCCGGACCTCCTTCACGGCGGCGAGGTCCAGCATCATGCTCTGGTAGAACAGCTGGCGGCGGTTGCGCGGACTGATCGTCCACATCAGCCGGGCCCGCCTGCGGCTGAGCGACACCTGCACGAAGAGGGCGGGCACCGCCGCGGCGACGGTGACCGCCGTCAGCCAGGGCGAGACGGCCGACAGGACCACGGCGAGCCCCGTCACGGCGGTGGCCTGCTGCACCAGACCGAACAGCGCCGTGGTGATCCGGTCGGGCGCCCCGGTCGCCGAGTCCTGCGCCAGTCGCAGCCGGTCCAGGAACTCCGGGTCCTCGAAACGGGACAGCCCGACGAACCCCTCCACCTTGCCGTACAGCTCCTGCTGCGCCCGGTAGGAGATCCCGCGCCGCAGCCGGGCCCCGGCGTAGTCGGAGGCGTACGGAAGCACCGCCAGCAGGGTCCCGCACAGGCCGAGCCCCACCACCAGGGCCATCGGCGGCAGCCCGCCGGGCGGGGTGCCGTACTGCACGGAGTCGAACAGCCGCTTGGTGAGCAGCGTGACCCCGGCGGGCAGCAGTCCCTGGACCAGGGTCAGCAGGATCTGGCAGACGAAGGCTCCCGGCCCCGCCCGCCAGGTCAGGGCCAGGGCCGCGCCCGCGCCGGTGACCAGTCCGCGCGGACCGCCCAGCCGGTGGACGGCCGGCTCCCGGCCCGCGGTCACGCCGGGAGGCCTTCCAGGACGGGATGGGTCCCGGCCTGGGCGTAGGTGACCGTGCCGTCGGGGTCCGTCATCACGGTGGTCGGCGTCGCCCGGATCGAGTACAGCGTGGAGAGCGGGCCCCCGGTCTCCTCCACGACGACGGTCGCGAGGTCCGCGAGTGGTGCCGCCATCCTCCGGGCGTCCTCCGCGTCACCGGCGATGACCACCAGCATCTGGGCGGCGTCCATGCCCGTCCGCCGGGCGAACTCGGGAAGGTCGCCCACCGCCGTGGTGCAGGCGGAGCAGTCCGTGGACAGGAAGGTGAGCGCGGCCTGCCGGCCCTTCAGCAGCCCCTCGGAGACCGGCTCGCCGGCCACCGTGACGGCCGTGAAGCCCGGGATCACCGAACCGGTCTCCGGCCCCGAGTCGATCGCGCCGAAGGGCTGCCGCCGCTCGGACTCGTGCCGGCGCAGCCGCCTGATCACCGCGAGGGTCAGCATCAGGTTGAGTACGGTGACGGCTCCCACGAGCACGAGCCCGACGGTCAGAGAGATCATGCCCATTCCTCTTTCATGAGAACTTCGGATTTTCATGAGAACTTCGGAAGACCGGAGATGTCGTCGTACAGAGCGGTCACGGCGGTGACGGCCACCGCCGCCGTCGCACAGATCGCGAGGGCGGAGTCCGCCGGGCCCCGGGAAGACCCGGCAGGACGCCGGAGGGCGCCCGCCGCACGGTCGGTACGGCGTACGCCATGGCGCTCACTCCTCCGCCAGCAGCCGGGCGGTGGGGTGCCGCCGCTGGATCAGTACGGGGACGAAGCCCGCCGCCGCGGACAGCGCCGTGCCCGCGGCCACCACCCCGCACGCGGGCAGCGCCAGGGCCGTCCAGCCGCCCGGCGACAGCCGGAGGGCGGCCGCCCCGCCGAGCAGCACCCCGCCCAGCGACCCCAGCAGCCCGATGAGCGTGCCCTCCAGGAGGACCAGCCGGGTCACCATCCGGTCGCCCCAGCCGACCGCCCGCAGCAGGGCGAACTCGGCGGCCCGCTCCTGGACGCCGAGGTACAGCACATCGCCCACGGCCACGACGGACAGCACCGCCATGGTCACCACCGCCGCCACGTCGGCCGAGCGCACCTGTACGGAGATCGTCTCGCCCAGGAGCGATCCGGCGAGCGTCCCGCGGAAGGCGTAGGCCGCCGCCAGGAGCAGCAGGGTCGCGGCGGTCGCCGTCGCCACGGCCGCGGCGCCCAGCAGACTGCGCCCCCTGGCGCGTACCGCGTTGGCGACGGCCAGGCCGGTCACTCCGGCGAACATCCGGGCCCGGCCGCCGGTGGCGACGGCCGGGCGCAGCGCGGTGACGGGCTGCACCCGGGACGCGAGCCAGGCCGGCACCGCACCGCTCGCCGCCGCGACGGCCAGCGCCACGGGGACGGCGGCGAGTACGTGACCGGCCGGGGCGTCCACCCCGAGCGCCCGCCCGGCCCCCCATGCCACGGCGGCGCCGAGCACCCCGGCCACCGCGCCGAGCAGCAGCAGTTCGCCCAGGACGACGCCGAACAGGTGCCTGCGCCGCCATCCCACCGCGGTGAGCAGCCCCCACTCGGCCCGGCGCGTCCGTACGGAGGACGCCGCGGCGTTCGCGACGAACAGCACGCACACCACCAGGACCAGACCGAGGAGGACCAGCGACTTGGTGTCGGAGGCCCGGATGATCCGCGCGGCCACGTTTTTTCTGCTCCACCACTCGGTGAGCGCGAGTGCGGGCCGGCCGTTGTCGCCGGCGGGCAGTTCGACGGTGAGCGGGGCGGGTGACGAGCCGAGCGTGATGTCCACCCGCAGCCCGGGGATGCGGCCGACGGCCTCGGCGGCCAGCCGGACCCGCTCCCGGGAGACGGCGTCGGCGCCGGTCACCCCGGCCACCCGGACCCGGATCGCCGAGATGGGCGCGGTGGCCTGTCCGGACGTCAGATAGCCGTGGTCGCCGAGCCAGTCGGCGGCCGCCATCGAGGTCAGCAGCAGGGGCGGTTGCTGGATGTAGGAGGTCGGCGACGAGGCGGGGCGCAGGGCCTCGCCGCCGAGGAGCTTCTGGGACCGCGCGTCGGCGCCGGTGAGCGCCGGCTGCGCGTACGTGCCGAGCGGCACTCTGCTCGCCGCGTCGAACTCCGGCAGCCGCCCCGGGTCGAACGAGCCGACGACCTCGGGCAGCGCGGACGGCCGCTCGCCCTGTTCCCCCTGCGGTACGAGCGAGCGGAACCAGACGTCCTGGCCGTCGAGCGGCAGCGCGGCGGCCTCCCCGTCGGGGCGGCGCACGGTCCGGGGCCGTACGGTGCCGTCCCCGTCCGTCTCGTAGGTGACGGGACCGGTGGCCCGGAGCGAGCCCAGCACGGCCTCGCTCCGTTCACCGACCTCGTGTTCCAGCTGCCGGGACCCGGCGTCGAACCGCTTGCTCAGGAGGGTGTGGTCGTCGCCCTTCCGGGTGAGGGTGACGGCGACCTCCAGATCGCCGGGGGCGTCGGCGGACCGCAGCATCGGCAGGACCGCCCCCGGGGCCTCGTCGCCTTGGCCGGGCACCTGCCGGGGCGGGGCGGACGTGAGGTAGCGGCCCTCCGTCACGGCGGCTCGGAGGCCGAAGAGTTCGGCCTCCGCCTCGGGGTCGATGCCCGCGATCACGTAGGACACCGGGAAGGCGAAGACGACGCGGGTCCACGGTCCGGAGCGGCGCGCCGCGGGCTGTTCGCCGCGGGCCGTGATCCCCGACCAGGACAGGCAGGTGACGGCGTGGCTGAGTCCGGTGGACTGCTCCTCCGCCCGGAGCCCGCCCTCGCACACCTCGCGGCGTTCGCCGGAGGGCAGCACCTCGAAGTAGCGGTTGGTCAGGTACTCGGCCCTGCCGTCGGCCTCCTGACGGACCACCCGTTCTCCGGGGCGCGTCTCCAGCGGGTACGGGGTGAGGAAGACGGTGTGCGGCTGCTGCGCGATGGTGGACAGGCCGCGGTCGTAGTGCCAGGTCCGGCCGAGTTCGTACGTGCCCCGGGTGCCGCGGGGAAGCAGCTTGGCGAGGTCGATGCTCACCGAGCCCGGTTCGGTGGCGTACCCGAGCACCTCCAGCGGGGCCGCGACCTCGACGCCCGGCACCCGGCGTACGGCGGCGAGCTGGGAGCGGGTGAGACCGCCGTAGACGTCGGAGAGCGAGTTGGGGCGGATCAGTCCCTGCTCGGTCTCCAGCTCCTGCGCCGCGCCCCGGGGACGTATCAGCAGGTCGTACGCGCCGCGGCTCTCGCCGACCGTGCCGGTGACGGTGAGCCGGGCGGACTCGGTGGTGGCCGACAGGACGGCGAACGAGGAGACCGCGACCAGGATCCCGACGAGCAGGGCCAATGAGCGCGCCCAGTGGCTCAGCAGCTGGTGGCGCATCAGACGCAGCACGAGGCCTCCTCGTCGGGATCCGTTCGGTGGGACGGGCGGTCAGCCGCAGGCCGCGCCGGTCAGGGCGCGGGCGGGGTCAGCAGTAGTTGCCGCAGAACTTCCAGCTGCCGCAGTACGGGGCGGAGCAGCCGCTGCCGCCCGCCAGGTAGCAGCACCGCGCGAACTGCCGGATGCCCATCTCGCACTTGTACTGCTTGTACGAGGAACAGCCGGTGCCGCAGGTGACACAGGCGGCCTGCGCGTCGGCTTCGGGCACCAGTGCGCGGAGCAGGGTGTCACCGAGTCCGGTCAGGAACTTCACGGGATTCGCCTCTTCTCGTCGGTGCGCCTCGGTCGGAGCGCGGCGGCCCGGCACGGCGGTGCGGGCCGCGGCGGCCCGGCACGCCCGCGAGGGCGCGCGGTGCCGCCGCGATGCGCCGGGAGCCGCAGGAGGTGACTCCTGTCCGCGGGGCATTGGCGTAGACCAATGGAGTAGACCATCCCGTCCGGTCAGCTGCAACCCCGATGCGGAAACGGGTAGTTGGGGTGACCGGTGGTCATGGAGCCGTTGAGAAAAGCTCATCCGTTCGACTTGGCATGAGCACTTCCGAAAGTGCCGTCCGCGCTGCTACCACTGAGTAGGCAGAGATCCTGCCGGCCGGCCCAAGGGAGATTCCGTGAAACTGTCCAGACTCGTGGCCTTCTCGTCCTCACTTCTGCTCGGCGCCGTCATCGCCCTGACCGGGGCGGCCACCGCGAACGCCGCCTCGTCCGTCGACTACGTCGCCCTCGGCGACTCGTACTCCTCGGGCGTCGGCTCCGGGAGCTACATCGGCTCCAGCGGCGACTGCAAGCGCAGCACCCTCGCCTATCCCTCCCTCTGGGCCTCCGCCCACGCGCCCGCCTCCTTCTCCTTCACCGCCTGCTCGGGCGCGCGCACCGGCGATGTGATCGCCAATCAGCTCGGGCCGCTCAACTCCTCCACCGACCTCGTCTCGATCTCCATCGGCGGCAACGACGCCGGCTTCTCCGACGTCATGACGACCTGCGTCCTCCAGTCGGAGGCCACCTGCCTCACCCGCATCGCGACCGCCCGCAGTTACGTGGACACCACGCTGCCCGGCAAGCTGAACTCGGTGTACGACGCGATCAAGGCCAAGGCGCCCGCCGCCCATGTGGTCGTCCTCGGCTACCCGCGCTTCTACAAGATCGGCGGCAGCTGCGTCGTCGGGTTGAGCGACAAGGTGCGCACCGCCATCAACAGCGCCGCCGACTACCTCAACGCGGCCACCGCCAAGCGTGCCGCCGACCACGGCTTCAGCTTCGGCGACGTCGCCGGCACGTTCACCGGTCATGAGATCTGCTCGGGAAGCGCCTGGCTGCACAGCCTCAACTGGCTGAACATCGGCGAGTCGTACCACCCCTTCGCCGCCGGCCAGTCCGGTGGCTATCTGCCCGTCCTCAACGCGCTCGACTGACCGGAGGCGCGCCCCGCCGTGGGCGCGCCATCCGCCGGCCGGCTAACTCGCCCCGGAATCGGGTGGATTCCTCGACGGCGCGTCAACCTCCGCACATGTGTACGCAATCCCGCGTCCGGGATACACGAGTGTCGGTGGCAGACGATAGGGTTAACCTGCCCGGGCCGAGTGCCCTCGTACGGGTGGGGAGTGACATGGAACAGATAACGGTGCGCAGCAGGGCGCGCGTGCCTGCCATTACATGCGGGAGCGGTGCGACGAGTTCGCGCCTCGACCGCCATCTCGCGGTGCTGGGCGGCCCCGTCGTCCCGCAGCGCGAGTCCGCGGAGGCGACGCTGTTGATGCGCGAGCTGACTTCGCGCGACGCCGGGCACACCCGGCGCAGCAGGAGCGCACGGGTCTCGCTCTTCGCGCCGCTGCGCCGGCTGCGGCGCTCGCTCTTCGGCAGCCGCCGCTGACGCGAAGGGCGTTCCTGGTTCACGCATCGCGCTGCTGCCCGCTCTTCCGTCATCCCCGGAGCCGGCAGTGGCGCGTCGCCGTGTCCGCGCCCGGCCGCGTCCTCTGTCCGAGGGGTCCACCTGGGTGCCGAGGTAATTCGGTGCCGAAGTACTTCTACACTGTGCGCATGCCCGAGAAGCGAGCCGCGCGCCTGCGCCCCGACGAACGAAGGGCGCAATTGGTGGCGATTGGCGTGGACATGCTCTCCGGCTGCTCCCTGGACGAGCTCTCCACCGATGCCGTGGCCCGCCGCGCCGGTATATCGCGGGGTCTGCTCTTCCACTACTTCGACTCCAAGCGCGACTTCTACCGGTCCGTGGTGCGCCAGGAGTGCGACGACTTCGCCGCCGCCACCGAACCGGACGCCTCGCTGGACCCCGCCCCCTGGCTGCGCGCGTTCATCACCGGCTTCGTCGCGTACGTCACCGGGCGCCGCAAGGTCTACGGCGCCCTCGTCCGGGGCGGATCCGGCAGCCACCCCGCCGTCGAGGACATCGTCGAGGCCACCCGCGCCACCCTGGCCCACCGGGTGGCGGAGGGTCAGCGGCGGCTGGGAATGCCGCAGTCGCCCCGGCTGACCCTGGCCGCCCGGGCCTGGCTCGCCTTCGCCGAGGAGGCCGTCACCAGCTGGCCGCTGGAGGAGCCGGACGCCTCCGAAGAGCTGGCCGCCTTCCTGGAGTCCGGCTTCGTCCGCCTGCTGGGTTCCCTGGACCGGCCGGCCTCCCTGCCGGACTGAGTCCGGGGCGGCGCCGCGGGCCCGAGCGCGGAGCCCCGGTCGCCGCCCCACCGAGGGTCCGGCCGGCCCGGGGCCCCGGCCGCCCCGCTCACAGCAGTGCGAACTGCCCGTCAGGGCCCTCCTCCTGGTGGTCCAGCACGGACGCGGGCCGCCGTGCCGCCTCCGCGACCGGCAGCACCCCCGCCGCGCGCAGCTCCTCGGCGCCGGGCCCCGGTCCCGCCGCGAGCGCGTGGGCCAGCTCCTCCTGACGGGGCCGCAGTCCGGCGAGGAGCGCGAGCAGCGTGATCAGCTCCAGCAGCTCGGAGGTCCACTCCTGCGGCCAGGCCCGGGGGCGCACCGCCTCAAGACCCGCCGCCCCGGACACCGCCGTCCGACGCCCGAACCACAGCTCCAGCACCCGGACACCGCTCACCCGGAACTCCCACGCACCGGCGGGCACCGGCGAGATGCGGCCCGAACCGAGGTGGAGCACCCGCTCCCCGGCGTCGTACGACAGGAGCGCCGGGTCCGGCGGGACGGCGGCCCGCACATAGGGGCGCTGCCCGCCCGGCAGCCGGGGGCGCTCCGCCCCGCGCGCCCCGCGCAGCTGGAGCCGCAGCAGCTCGCGCCCCAGCGCGACCCCCGCCGACCAGCGCGCGGTGTCCGCCGGGAGCGCGACCACGCAGCCGGCCGGCGAGGGACGGGCCGCCGCCAGAATCCAGGCGAGCACCGACTCGGCGGTGACCGCGTCCCCGTACCGGGCCCGCAGCACGGCGAGCAGCCCGGGAGCGAGATTGGGTTCGAGGCCCCCGGGGCGGCGGTACAGCGGGCGGACGCGGCCGGGGCGGCCGGCGGGGGAGTGGCCGTCGGGCAGCAGCGTCGTCACCGAGACGGCGGGGCCCGGATCCTGGGGCACCCGGCCGTGTTCGACGAGGAAGAGCTGGTGGTCGTCGGCGACCCGCCACAGTTCCGGCCGGGCCACGTCGATCAGGCGGTGATCGGGCAGCAGCCACTGCTCGTCGAACGGCCCGTGCAGCACCCGCACCGGCTCCGGGCAGGGGCCCGACTCGCGGGCGAAGCGGCCGGTGGCGCCGGACCGGCCGGGCAGGGCGGTCACGGCGGTGTGCTGCGTACGGGCGCGGGTCGGGGCGAACAGCCGCTCGCGCTCCTCGCCGGACGCCCGCACGAGACGGTCCCAACGGGCCCGAAGGGACGCCGCGTCGGGGGCGGTCACCCAGGGGCGCCCGGTGCGCAGCGGCCGTACGGACCAGGGCATGAGGTCGTCGAGGAGGAGGCCGCGCGGACCCCCGTCGGACCCGGCCGCTGCCGGTGCTGCCACCGTCCCGCCCCCCCCCGCCTGCCGCGCCCGCCGCCTTCCCCGGCATCGTAACGGCGTCGGCGGGCCCGGCGGCAGGGCGTCCGACCGGTCCGGAGCGCCCCCGTGGAACGCCTCAGTGCGCCTCCACCGTCACCGAGAACGAGAAGCGGTCCCCCCGGTAGCGGATCTGCGCCACGTCCACCACCCGGCCGCCCTCGTCGTACGTGATACCCGTGTAGTACAGGATCGGGCTCAGCAGCGGAACGCCCAGCAGTCCGGCGGTGGCCGGGTCGGCGAGCCGGGCCTCGACCGTGTCGGTGATCCGGGAGATCGGGACACCGACCCGGTCGCGCAGCACCTTGGTCATCGGCCACCGGTCGAGGTCCGCCGCGTCGAGACCGGCCGCGACCTCGGGGTGCACCCAGTTCTGCGCCCAGTTGGTCGGCTCGCCGCTCGCCTCGTCGCACCGCAGCCGGCGGTAGCCGACGACCTCGGCGCAGCCCGGGAAGTGCTCGGCCACCTCGCCCGGCACCGGGACCGGGCCGTGGTCGAGCAGCGTGGAGCGCTCGCCCGACTGCTGGGCCACGATCGCGTCGATCGAGCCGAGCAGCCGGACCGGCGAGCTCCGGCGGGCGCGCGGCTCGATGAACGTGCCGCGCCGCCGGTGCCGGCTGATCAGGCCCTCCGCCTCCAGCTCCTTCAGCGCCTGGCGCATGGTCAGGACGCTGACCCCGTAGTGCGCCGCGAGCTGCTCCTCGGTGGGCAGCCGCAGCGTGGCGTCCGGGGCGCGGCCCAGTATCGACGCCCGCAGCGACTGCGAGACCTGGTACCACAGCGGCAGCTTGCGGTTCAGGACCAGCGAGTCGGGAGCGAAGGCGCTGCCCCGGGACGCGGGGGTGTTCTGAGCGGGCTGCGGCACCTGGTTCTCCTGCGTGTGTCGTGGCCGGCCCCGGCGGGCTCCGTCACGGCCTGAAGTTGCGGCTCAGACCCTGCCACACGTCGTCGTAGCCGTGCTGCAGATGGTCCGCCGTCGCCGCCTGCGCGGTCGCGGTGACCGGCCAGCGGGTCTCGAACATGAAGGCCAGACCGTCGTCGATCTTCTGCGGCTTCAGCTCGGCGGCGCTCGCCCGGTCGAAGGTCTCCCGGTCCGGCCCGTGCGCCGACATCATGTTGTGCAGCGAGCCGCCGCCCGGGACGAAACCGCCCTTGCCGGCCGTCTTCGCGTCGTACGCGCCCTCGATCAGGCCCATGTACTCGCTCATCACGTTGCGGTGAAAGTACGGCGGACGGAAGGTGTCCTCGCCGACCAGCCAGCGCGGCGCGAACACCACGAAGTCGACTCCGGCCAGGCCCGGCGTGTCCGACGGCGAGGTCAGCACCGTGAAGATCGACGGGTCCGGGTGGTCGTAGCTGATCGAGCCGATGACGTTGAAGCGGTGCAGGTCGTAGACGTACGGGGTGTGGTTGCCGTGCCAGGCGACCACATCGAGCGGGGAGTGGTCGTACGTGGCCGTCCAGAGGTTGCCGCAGTACTTGTTGACCACCTCGACCGGACGCTCCACGTCCTCGTACGCGGCGACCGGGGCGAGGAAGTCCCGCGCGTTGGCCAGGCCGTTGGCGCCGATCGGGCCGAGGTCCGGGAGGACGAAGGGGCGGCCGTAGTTCTCGCAGACGTACCCGCGCGCGGTGGCGTCGAGCAGCTCCACCCGGAAGCGGACGCCGCGCGGGATCAGGGCGACATGGCCGGGCTCGGCACGCAGCAGGCCCAGTTCGGTGCGCAGGAGCAGGCCGCCGTGCTGGGGGACGATCAGCAGCTCGCCGTCGCTGTCGCTGAACACCCGGTCCGTCATGGCCGCGTTCGCGTGGTAGAGGTGCACGGCCATGCCGCTGCGCTGCGCCGCGTCGCCGTTGCCGCCCAGGGTCCACAGGCCGGACACGAAGTCCGTGCCGGGCGCGGGCTCCGGGAGCGGGTCCCAGCGCAGCCGGTTCGGGTCGGGCACGGTCTCGGTGAACGGGGCGGTGCGAAGCGAGCCGTTGTCCGTCCGGACGAACGGGGGGTGGGCGGCCGAGGGGCGGATGCGGTACAGCCAGGTGCGCTGGTTGTGGGCGCGGGGCTCGGTGAACGCCGAACCGCTCAGCTGCTCCGCGTAGAGCCCCAGCGGGGCGCGCTGCGGGGAGTTGCGCCCGTGCGGGAGCGCCCCCGGCACCGCCTCCGAGCTGTGCTGATTGCCGAAACCGGCGGAGTACTCAAGGCCCTCCGCCGTCTTCCTCGCCTGCTCGATGCCGCTCATGTGCGCTCCCGGTGAGAAGAAATCCTATGCATAACCGTAGGAATGGAAACGGGGCGAGTCAACGGCATTCGTCGTGCGGAAGGGGTGCAAAAAGCCGAACAGTGCCCCGCTTCCCTCCGCAGGTCGTGGTCACAGAGGCTTCCGGTGCTCCCGGCGGCACCCCCCGACGCTGCTCGGACCCGCCTTCCGCACCGGTCCCTCCGGGGCCGGCGCGCTCGTCGCGGAGACCCGCGAACCGATCCGCGCCTGCCTCGCGCGCAGGCCGGACCGAGCACGGAAAGGCCAGGTCGAAGCCGTGAACCGCCCCGGGAGACGGCCAAGTTTGCGCGAGACATTCCCTCACGGGGCGTAGTGGGTTAATTTCAGGCCACTGCTGCCGCTCCCCACCGCTCCATCACCATCCTTCCGGGCGGAACCACATGACTCGCGCCATCACTCTGAACAACGTAAGCAAGGCCTACGGGCGGTCCCCGCGCGCCGTCGACCGCCTCTCGCTCTCCATCGACCCGGGGGAGTTCGTCGTTCTGCTGGGCCCCTCCGGGTGCGGCAAGTCGACCGTGCTCCGCATGATCGCCGGCCTGGAGGACACCACCGAGGGCGAGATACTCCTCGACGGCGAACCGGCCGGCCACCTCACCCCGCGCGAACGCGGGATGTCCATGGTCTTCCAGAACTTCGCGCTCTACCCGACCATGACCAACCGGGCCAACATCGGCTTCCCGCTGAAGCTGGAGAACCCGCGCGCGGACCACAACGAGCGCATCGAGAACACGGCCAGGATGCTCGGCATCGAGCGCATCCTGGACCGGCTCCCCGGCCAGCTCTCGGGCGGCGAGCGCCAGCGGGTCGCCATGGGGCGGGCGATTTCGCGCCAGCCGTCCGCCTTCCTCATGGACGAGCCGCTCTCCAACCTCGACGCCAAGCTCCGCAACCACCTGCGCGCCGAGATAGCCCAGCTCACCAAGGAACTCGGCGTCACCACGGTCTACGTGACCCACGACCAGGCCGAGGCCATGTCACTGGGCCACCGGGTCGCCGTCATGCGCGGCGGGATCCTCCAGCAGGTCAGCCCGCCGCGCGAGGTCTACGGACTGCCGGAGAACGTGTTCGTCGCCGCGTTCATCGGGACCCCGAGGATCAACCTCATCCAGGCCGTCGTGCACGCGCCGCTGGAGGGCCGGATGTCGATCGACCTGGGCCGCCAGCGCCTTCCGCTGTCCGAACCGCTCAGCCCCGACCACCAGCTGCTGCGCATCCAGCAGGGCCGCCCGATCATCGTCGGGCTGCGCTCGGAGGCGGTCCGGATCGCCCCGCCCAGCCAGGCCCGCCCGGGCGAGGTCGCGCTCAGCGGCATCGTCGAGCACGTCGAGTACCAGGGCCACGAGGCGCTGGTCCACCTCAACACCGGCTCGCGGCCCGCCGTGGTGCCGGAGCTGGAATCGGCCCGCACCGACCGGGGCCCGGTGCGCAGGCGGCGCACGGGCCAGGGCGGCAGCGGGGTGCTGGAGCGGATCAAGGGGCGCGCCACCTCCTACGTCGGCGGCGGCTCCGTCGCCGTCCTGGACGCGCCGGAGGCGGACGACCTGCCGCCGGGCGTGCGCAGCCCGGACCGCCCGGCCGTCACCTCCAGCGACCTCGTCGTCCGGACCGGGCCCGACATGATGCTGCGCACCGGCGGGCAGGTGCCGCTGCTGGTCGACCTCGCGCACCTGTACGTCTTCGACCACCAGGGCCGCCGCATCTGCCCGCTGCCGAAGGACGTCCCGGGGCTGGACATGTAGGGCACTGCCGGGCGAGACACGTGACGGCGGTCTCCGGGAGCTCTCTGGCGCCTGAAAACTAACAGCGCTAGTTTGGGCTCCGGACGATCCCGTCCGTCACCGTGCCCGGGAGGAACAGCGATGAAGGCCCACGACGGTATGTACATCGGCGGCGCATGGCGGCCCGCCGCGGGAACGGACACGATCGCGGTCGTGAATCCGGCGGACGAGCAGGTCATCGGCCACGTGCCGGCCGGCACCGCCGAGGACGTCGACGCCGCGGTACGTGCCGCGCGCGCCGCCTTCCCCGGCTGGGCCGCCACCCCGCCCGCCGAGCGCGCCGCCCGCATCGCCGCGCTCCGCGACGTGCTGGGCGTCCGCGCGGAGGAGATCGCCGAGACGGTCACCGCCGAGCTGGGCGCCCCGCCCGCGCTGGCCCTGGCCGTGCACGCGAGCCTCCCGGTCCTGGTCGCGGGGACCTACGCCGACCTCGCCGCCACGTACGCCTTCGTGGAGCAGCACGGCAGTTCGACGGTGTACCTGGAGCCGGTCGGCGTCGTCGGCGCGATCACCCCGTGGAACTACCCGCTGCACCAGATCGTCGCCAAGGTGGCCCCCGCGCTGGCCGCCGGCTGCGCGGTCGTCCTCAAGCCCGCCGAGGACACCCCGCTGACCGCGCAGCTCTTCGCCGAGGCGGTCGCCGAGGCCGGGCTGCCCGCGGGCGTGTTCAACCTGGTCACCGGCCTCGGCCCGGTCGCCGGGCAGGCCCTCGCCGAGCACGAGGACGTCGACCTGGTCTCCTTCACCGGCTCCACCGCGGTCGGCCGCCGCATCGGCGCCCTCGCCGGCGGCGCGGTCAAGCGCGTCGCGCTGGAACTGGGCGGCAAGTCCGCCAACGTCATCCTCCCCGGCGCCGACCTCGCCAAGGCGGTCAACGTCGGCGTGGCCAACGTGATGTCCAACTCCGGCCAGACGTGCAGCGCCTGGACCCGGATGCTGGTGGACGCGGAACGGTACGAGGAGGCCGTGGCGCTCGCGGCTGCGGCCGCCGCCAAGTACGTGCCCGGCGAGCGGGTCGGCCCGCTCGTCAACGCCGAGCAGCGGGCCCGGGTGCGCGGTTACATCGAGAAGGGCGTCGAGGAGGGCGCCCGCCTCGTCGCCGGCGGCCCCGAGGCCCCGCTGCCCACCGGCTACTACGTCAGCCCCACCGTCTTCGCCGACGTCACGCCGGAGATGACCATCGCCCAGGAGGAGATCTTCGGCCCGGTCGTCTCGATCCTGAAGTACGAGGACGAGGCGGACGCGCTGCGCATCGCCAACGGCACGGTGTACGGGCTCGCGGGCGCCGTCTGGGCCGCCGACGACGAGGCGGCCGTGGCCTTCGCCCGCCGGATGGACACCGGCCAGGTCGACATCAACGGCGGCCGCTTCAACCCGCTCGCGCCCTTCGGCGGCTACAAGCAGTCCGGCGTCGGCCGCGAACTCGGCTCCCACGGTCTGGCCGAGTACCTCCAGACCAAGTCCCTCCAGTTCTGAACCCCCGTACCGCCCACCGATCAGCAAGGAGCCAGTCCGTGGTCCGTGCCGCCGTACTGTCCGCCGTCGGAGCTCCCCTGGAGATCACCGACATCGTCCTGCCGGAGCCCGGCCCCGGCCGGGTGCGCGTCCGCCTGGCCGCCGCCGGGGTCTGCCACTCCGACCTCTCGCTGTCCAACGGCACGATGCGGGTGCCCGTCCCCGCCGTCCTCGGCCACGAGGGCGCCGGCACCGTCGTCTCGGTCGGCGAGGGCGTCACCCATGTCGCCCCGGGCGACGGCGTCGTCCTCAACTGGGCCCCCTCCTGCGGCAGCTGCCACCACTGCGGGATCGGCGAGGTCTGGCTCTGCGCGGGCGCCCTGGCCGGCGCGGCGGACCTGCACGCCCGCACGGCCGGCGGCACCGAGCTGCACCCCGGGCTGAACGTCGCCGCCTTCGCCGAGGAGACCGTCGTCGCCGGGAACTGCGTGCTGCCCGCCCCGGACGGCATCCCGCTCACCGACGCGGCGCTCCTCGGCTGCGCGGTGCTCACCGGCTACGGCGCCGTCCACCACAGCGCCCGGGTGCGGGCGGGGGAGTCCGTCGTGGTGTTCGGCATCGGCGGCGTCGGGCTCGCCGTGCTCCAGTCCGCCCGGATCGCCGGCGCCTCGAAGATCATCGCGGTGGACGTGTCCCCGGAGAAGGAGGAACTGGCCCGCCGCGCGGGCGCCACCGACTACGTCGTCGCCTCGGACACCACGCCCCGCGACATCCGGAAGCTCACCGGGGGTCAGGGCGCGGACGCGGCCGTCGAGTGCGTGGGCCGGGCCGCCACCATCCGCGGCGCCTGGGAGTCCACCCGCCGGGGCGGCCGCACCACGGTCGTCGGCATCGGCGGCAAGGACCAGCAGGTCACCTTCAACGCCCTGGAGATCTTCCACTGGGGCCGGACCCTGACGGGCTGCGTCTACGGCAACAGCGACCCGGCCCGCGACCTGCCGGTGCTGGCCGACCACATCCGGGCGGGCCGCTTCGACCTCTCCATGATGGTCACCGAACGGATCGGCCTGGACGGCATCCCGGCGGCCTTCGACCACATGATCGCGGGCAGGGGCGGCCGGGCGCTGGTGGTGTTCTAGGGCGTGTGGGCGGGCTCCAGCTGCGCGTACTGCAGTTCGAGCCCGTCCACCAGCGCCCGCAGCCCGGTCTCGAAGGCCCCCTCGTCCACCCGCTGACGCCGCTCGGCCAGCAGGTGCGCCTGGCCCAGGTGCGGGTAGTCGGCGGGGTCGTACGCGGTCTCGTCGTCCACGAACCCCCGGGCGAAGGAGCCGAGCGCCGAGCCGGTGATGAAGTAGCGCATCAGTGCGCCGATGTACGTGGCCTGGGCCGGCGGCCACCCCGCGCGGACCATGGCCCCGAACACCGCGTCCGCGACCCGCAGGCCGGCCGGGCGGCGGCCGGGGCCCTGGGCGAGCACCGGGACGATGTGCGGGTGCGCGGCGAGCGCCGCCCGGTAGGAGATCGCCCAGTCGTGCAGGGCGGCCCGCCAGTCACGGGGATCGGACTCCTCGAACATCGACAGGTCGACCTGCGCGGAGACGGCGTCGGCGACCGCGTCCAGGATCTCGTCCTTGTTGCGGAAGTGGTTGTACAGCGAGGGCCCGCTGACCCCCAGCTCGGCCGCCAGACGGCGGGTCGACACGGCGTCGAGCCCTTCGGCGTCCACGAGGGCGCTCGCCGTGTCGACGATGCGTTCTCTGCTCAGGAGGGGCTTGCGCGGGCGGGCCATGCGGCACATAGTAGGCCTGCCACATAAAACTAGCAGTGCTAATTAAAGGGAGGGTGCGGCCGATGAACCTGGAGCTCAGCGAGGAGCAGGAAGCGGTCCGGCAGCTCGCCAGGGACTTCGTCGCCCGCGACGTCACCCCGTACGCGGCCGAGTGGGACCGGTCCGAGAACGTCGACAAGTCGATCGTGAAGAAGCTGGGCGCCCTCGGCTTCCTCGGCCTGACCGTCCCCGAGGAGTACGGCGGCTCGGGCGGCGACCACCTCGCGTACTGCCTGGTGACCGAGGAGCTGGGCCGGGGCGACTCCTCGGTGCGCGGCATCGTCTCGGTCTCCCTCGGCCTGGTCGCCAAGACCGTCGCGGCGTGGGGCGACGAGGAGCAGAAGCGGCGGTGGCTGCCCCGGCTGACCTCGGGCGACGCGGTCGGCTGCTTCGGGCTGACCGAGCCCGGCACCGGATCGGACGCGGGCGGGCTGACGACCAGGGCCGTGCGGGACGGCGGGGACTACGTCATCAACGGCGGCAAGATGTTCATCACCAACGGCACCTGGGCCGACGTGGTGCTGCTCTTCGCCCGTACCAACGACACCCCCGGCCACAAGGGCGTCTCCGCCTTCCTGGTCCCCGCCGACACCCCCGGCCTCACCCGCCGCACCATCCACGGCAAGCTCGGCCTGCGCGGCCAGGCGACGGCGGAGCTGGTCCTGGAGGACGTCCGGGTGCCCGCGAGCGCCCTGATGGGCCCCGAGGGCAAGGGCTTCTCCATCGCCATGTCCGCCCTGGCCAAGGGGCGGATGTCGGTGGCGGCCGGCTGCGTCGGGATCGCCCAGGCCGCCCTGGACGCCGCCGTGGGATACGCGGGCGAGCGCGAGCAGTTCGGCAGGCCCATCGCGGGCTACCAGCTCGTCCAGGAACTCCTCAGCGACATCTCCGTGGACGTGGAGGCCGCGCGCCTGCTGACCTGGCGCGTCGCCGACCTCGTCGACCGGGGCCGGGACTTCGCCACCGCCGCGTCACGCGCCAAGCTCTTCGCCTCCGAGGCCGCCGTCCGCGCCGCGAGCAACGCGCTCCAGGTCTTCGGCGGCTACGGCTACATCGACGAGTACCCGGTCGGCAAGCTGCTCCGGGACGCCCGCGTGATGACGCTCTACGAGGGCACCAGCCAGATCCAGAAGCTGATCATCGGCCGCGCCCTGACGGGGGTCTCGGCGTTCTGAGTATCTTCTGAGTATCCGAACGGATGTGGCGCGCGTCATACCGCCCGATGCTGGGCGCCATGAGTGAGACGACACCGGTCAAACAGCAGAACACCGCCGCCTTCTACGGGCAGGCCGTCGCGTCCTTCGGGGTGGCGATGGGCTCGGTGGCCCTCGGAATCTACTTCCTCGACGCGGACGCCTGGGTGCGCGGTTTCCTCGCCATCGGCGTCCTCTACCTGGTCACGTCCTGCTTCACCCTGGCCAAGGTCATCCGGGACCGGCAGGAGGCGGGCCAGCTGGTCAGCCGGGTCGACCAGGCCCGGCTGGAGAAGATCCTCGCCGAGCACGACCCGTTCCAGAAGCTCTGAGACCCGCCCCGCGGACGTTCCCCTAAGCGCTTGCTCAGGATCGGGGTATGGTGTTCGTCCTGGTGACTGAGAGGGGCGAGCGACGATGAGCACGGCGCAGGAGACCGACGCCGAGGACCCGCCGTGGGCCGAGGTGACGCCCGAGGCCGCCCGGCGGCTCCTCGTCGCGGCCGTCGACGCCTTCGCCGAGCGCGGGTACCACGCGACCACCACCCGGGACATCGCGGGCCGCGCCGGCATGAGCCCCGCCGCGCTCTACATCCACTACAAGACGAAGGAAGAGCTGCTCCACCGGATCAGCCGGATCGGCCACGATCGGGCCCTGGCTCTGCTGGAGTCGGCCGCCGACGGCGGTGGCACGGCCGCCGAGCGGCTCGCCTCCGCCGTACGGTCCTTCGTCCGCTGGCACGCCGAACGGCACACCACCGCCCGCGTGGTCCAGTACGAACTCGACGCGCTCGGCGAGGAACACCGCACCGAGATCATCGCGCTGCGCCGCAGGACCGACGCGGTGGTGCGCCGGATCATCGGTGAGGGCGTCGCTTCCGGCGAGTTCGACGTACCGGACGTGCCCGGGACCACGCTCGCGGTGCTGTCGCTCTGCATCGATGTGGCGCGGTGGTTCAACGCCCAGGGCAGCCGGACGCCCGACGAGGTCGGCGAGCTGTACGCCGGTCTGGTGCTGCGGATGGTCGCCGCCGAGCGCTGAGTACGAGCGCCGAGTGCGAGCGCGCCCCCGGTCCCTTCGTGGGGCCGGGGGCGTCCGCGTACGGGCGGCGGGTTCAGAAGTAGTAGCGCGACACCGACTCGGCCACGCACGCCGGCTTGTCGCCGCCCTCGCGCTCGACCGTGACGACGGCGGTGACCTGCACGCCGCCGCCCGCCTCCTCGACGCTCTTCAGGACGGCCGTCGCCCGCAGCCGCGAGCCCACGGGCACGGGGGAGGGGAAACGGACCTTGTTGGTGCCGTAGTTGATGCCCATCCTGGCGCCCTCGACCCCCATCACCTGCGGGACCAGCGCCGGCAGCAGCGAGAGCGTCAGATAGCCGTGCGCGATCGTCCTCCCGAACGGGCCGGCCGCCGCCTTCTCCGGGTCCACGTGGATCCACTGGTGGTCGCCGGTGGCATCGGCGAACAGGTCGATCCGCTTCTGGTCGACCTCGAGCCAGTCGCTGTACCCCAGCTGCTCACCCACGCCGTCCCGCAGCTCCTGCGCGGAGTTGAAGATCCTCGGCTCTGCCATGTCCCTGGTCCCTGCCTTCCCGCTCTGCCGTCGCTCGTCCACGCTGTCTAAGCGCTTGCTCAGCATGGTTGGCGGGTGCGTTCCTGTCAACGACGGACCGGCGGGGGACGGGCCACGTAGGCTTCGACGGGTGCCCCAGATCCCGCAGACACTTCATGAACTCACGGTCGGCCAGCTCTCCGCACGCAGCGGCGCCGCCGTGTCGGCCCTGCACTTCTACGAGGCCAAGGGCCTGATCAGCAGCCGTCGCACCAGCGGCAACCAGCGCCGCTACCACCGGGACGCCCTGCGCCGGGTCGCCTTCGTCCGAGCGGCCCAGCGGGTGGGCATTCCGCTGGCCACCATCCGCGAGGCGCTGGCCGAACTCCCCGAGGAGCGCACCCCGAACCGCGACGACTGGGCGCGGCTCTCCCGTACCTGGCGCTCCGAGCTGGACGACCGGATCAAGCAGCTGAGCCGGCTGCGCGACCACCTCACCGACTGCATCGGCTGCGGCTGCCTCTCGCTGGAGACCTGTGTCCTGTCCAACCCGGACGACATCAACGGCGAGCGGATCAGCGGCTCGCGCCTGATGCCGGAACACAAGACGGCGGGCCGTGAACCGGCCGGCCGCGCGACGGCGGAGAGCGCCGGCGGCTGCTGCTGAACGGTCCGCGCCGACGGGCGGCCGGCGGCGGCGGGAGACGCGCACGGCGGGCAGCGCGCGCCGGCGGTCCGGCCGCGCCGAGCGACCCGCGCGCGGCGGGCCGCTCGTGTCTCAGGCCACCGAGGCCAGATCACCGGCCCGGTCCCGACGGGCCCTCGCCAGCGCCGCCGGGGTGAGCACGGGCTGCGGCACCACGATCCCGCACCCCGTGCACACCGGCCCCGACCACGGCTCGCTGTGCAGGTCGTGCCGCCAGGTGATCCGGGTCCTGGCACACACCGGGCAGCCGGTGCCCGGCTCCGCCTCCAGGGCCGAGATCAGCCGGCCCAGCACCTCGGCGAGCGGCGCCGACGGGTGGACCGCCGGGTCGTCGCACCGCGCCACCCCGTTGCCGCCCCAGGTGCGCCGGTGCCAGTCGTCGAAGGCGCCCGGCCGGCGCAGCCCCCGGTGCTTCTCCCGCTTGCGGCGCTCCGCGAACCCCGCCTCGTAGCCGAGCCAGACCGCGCGGGCCCGCTCCAGCTCGTCCAGGGCCCGCACCAGGCGCACCGGGTCGGGGGCCCGGTCCTCGGGGTCCATGCCGTGCCGTGCGCACAGATGGTCCCAGGTCGCCCGGTGCCCGTAAGGGGCGAAGCGCTCCAGGCACTTGCGCAGCGAGTACCGCCGCAGCGCCAGGTCACTCCTCGGGTCGCGGACCTGTCTCGCCAGACTCCGGAAACCGGCCATTGAGTCGCCACCTCCGTCGCTCGTACTCCGTCGCCCGTATTTCGGCGTCAGGGTATGGACGTACGACTGCCCGGATCGGCTCCATCCAAGGCCGGTGATTCAGAGGTGCGCGGACCCGGCCGGCCGTCCCGGCCCGTCCGGAGACCGGGGACGGAACGGGCCGGCCGGGGCGGGGGCCGCGTCCGGCGGACCCGCCCCGGCATCCGTCACCGGTACTGCAGATACCGCTTCCGGATCGCCCGGAACGCGGCGAGGTCGGCCGCCCACGCGCCCACCACCTCGTCCACATCCGCCCCCGCGTCGATCATCGTGCGCACCCGCGTGTTGCCCGTGAGCTTGTCGATCCAGTTGTCCGACCGCCACGCGAACCCGCTCCACGTCCGCTTCGCCGTGATCAGCAGCGCGATCCCCGTACGCACCGGGTCGAAGAGCTCGCGGTCCTGGACGTGCACCTGCACCCCGCCCACGGTCTTCCCCTGGAACTTGGAGAACGTCGGCGCGAAGTACGCCTCGCGGAACGCCACCCCGGGCAGTTCCAGCGCGTTGGCCGCCTCCGCCCACCGGTGGTCGACGCCCTCCGCGCCCAGCAGCTCGAACGGCCGGGTCGTGCCGCGCCCCTCGGACAGGTTCGTCCCCTCGAACAGGCAGGTGCCGGAGTAGACGAGCGCCGTGTCGGGCGTCGGCATGTTGGGGCTCGGCGGCACCCACGGCAGGCCCGTCCCGTCGAAGAAGTCGGAGCGCGACCACCCCGACATCTTCACGATCTCCAGCTCGGCCGGCCGGTCCTTCAGGAACTCCCCGTTGAACAGCAGCGCCAGCTCGGTGACCGTCATGCCGTGCGCCTGGGAGATCTCCCGGCGGCCCACGAACGTGCCGAACGCCGGATCGAGCACGGGCCCGAGCGCCGCCCGCCCCGACACCGGGTTCGGCCGGTCCAGCACGACGAACCTCTTGCCCGCGAGCGCCGCCGCCTCCATGCAGTCGTACAGCGTCCAGATGTACGTGTAGAAGCGGGCGCCGGCGTCCTGGATGTCGAAGACGATCGTGTCCACGCCCGAGGCCGTGAAGACGTCGGCGAGCGCCTGACCGCTCTTCAGGTACGTGTCGTAGACCGGCAGCCCGGTCGCCGGGTCGTCGTAGCGGCCCTCCGAGCCGCCCGCCTGCGCGGTGCCCCGGAAGCCGTGCTCGGGACCGAAGACGGCGGTCAGATCCACCCGGCCGTCCGGGTGCATCACGTCCACGATGTGCCGGACGTCCGAGGTGATCCCGGTCGGGTTGGTGACGACGCCGACCCGCTGCCCCTTCAGCAGGGCGTAGCCGTCCGCCGCCAGCCGGTCGAACCCGGTGCGGACCGGCTGCCCGCTCCTGCCGCCGTGCCCGGGGCCCTTGCCGTGCGACGTGCCGGCCGCCGCGGGCCCGGCCGAAGCGGCCGTTGCCGCGAGGGCCCCCATCGCACCGCCGGCGGTCAGCAAACCACGCCTGGACAGGCTCATTCGGCTACCTCCAAGATCGCGAAGAGTGTCATGGTCACGCACGCTAGCGTGCGGACAGGCCCGGGGGAACGTGTCGGACGGGGTTGCCGCGCCAGGAGTGGCCGATGGGCGGCCCGCACCCCTTCCCTCGCGACATACCGACTGGTTAGTCTGCCGGTGCAGTCGGCTGAGAGGTGCGAGAGCGATGAGTACGGTGCAGGGCGCGGGCGTGGTGGTCACCGGGGCCGGAGGCGGCATCGGCGCCGCGCTCGCCCGCAGATTCGCCGCCGAAGGCGCACGGGTCGTCGTCAACGACCTCGACGGGTCCCGGATCGGGGCGCTCGCCGAGGAGACCGGCGCGATCGCGGTCGCCGGGGACGCCTCGCGGATCGTGGACGAGGCGCGGGACGCGCTGGACGGCACCATCGACGTCTACTGCGCCAACGCGGGCCTCGCCTCGCCCGGCGACCCGATGGCCGACGAGGAGGTCTGGGCCGCGGCCTGGGACGTCAACGTGATGGCCCACGTCCGGGCGGCCCGGGCGCTGCTCCCGGACTGGCTGGAGCGCGGCAGCGGCCGGTTCGTCTCCACCGCGTCCGCCGCCGGGCTGCTGACGATGATCGGCGCGGCCCCGTACAGCGTCACCAAGCACGGCGCGGTCGCCTTCGCGGAATGGCTCTCGCTGACCTACCGGCACCGGGGCGTCAAGGTCCACGCGATCTGCCCGCAGGGCGTGCGCACCGACATGCTCACGGCCTCCGGATCGGCCGGCGACCTCGTCCTCGCCCCCGGCGCCATCGAGCCCGAGGCCGTCGCCGACGCCCTGTTCGACGCCATGGCCGAGGACCGCTTCCTGGTCCTGCCCCACCCCGAGGTCGCCGGCTACTACGAAGCCAGGGCCTCCGACACCGACCGCTGGCTCCGCGGCATGAACCGCCTCCAGCGCACCTGGGAGGAGGCCGGAGCATGACCGACTCGATCTACGCGGCGAAGCCCTGGCTCCCGCTGCTCAGCGAGGCCCAGCGGGCCCCCGTCCACCCCGCCGAGACCCTGGTGCACGCCTTCCGCGCGTCGGTGGGCCGCACCCCGGACCACCCGGCGCTCGCCTACTTCGACGGACGCCTCACCTACCGCGAGACGGATCGGCTCTCCGACTCCGTGGCCGGCCACCTCGCCGCCCGGGGCCTGGAACGCGGCGACCGTGTCGCGATCATGCTCCAGAACTCCCCGCAGTTCGTCCTCGCCCTCCTCGGCGCCTGGAAGGCCGGCGCGACCGTCGTCCCGCTCAACCCGATGTACAAGTCCGCCGAGGTCGGCCACGTGCTCAAGGACGCCGAGGTCACGGCGCTGATCTGCTCCGACCGGGCCTGGGAGGCGTATCTGCGGGAGACCGCGGCCGGAGCCCCGTCCGTCCGGATCGCGCTCACCGCCTGCGAGCTGGACCTCCAGGCGGAGAACGACGAGCGGGTGCTGGGCTTCGAGCGGCTGCCCGCCGCCGAGGACGCCGACGATCTGGTGGCCGTCGCGCGGAAGGGCCTCGCGGCCCCCGCCGGCCGGGAACCCGCCGCCGCCGACACGGCGCTGATCAGCTACACCTCAGGGACCAGCGGCACCCCCAAGGGCGCCATGAACTCCCACGGCAACATCATGGTCAACGCGGAGCGCCAGCGCACCGGCCACCCCGTCGCCGAGGGCGCCGCCTACTTCGCGCTCGCCCCGCTCTTCCACATCACCGGCATGGTCTGCCAGCTGGCCGCCTGCCTCACCAACGCGGGCACCCTGGTCCTCGCCTACCGCTTCCACCCCGGGGTCGTCCTCGACGCCTTCGCCGAGCACCGCCCCGCGTACACCGTCGGCCCCTCGACCGCCTTCATGGCGCTGGCCGCGACCCCCGGCGTGACGCCCGAGCACTTCGCCTCCTTCGAGGTGATCTCCTCCGGGGGCGCGCCGCTGCCGCCCGCGCTCGTCGAGAAGTTCCGGGCGGACTTCGGCCCGTACCTACGCAACGGCTACGGCCTCACCGAGTGCACCGCCCCCTGCGCCGCCGTCCCCCCGGAGCGCGAGGCGCCCGTCGACCCGGTCTCCGGCACCCTCTCGGTCGGCGTGCCCGGCCCGGACACCGTCGTCCGGATCCTGGACGAGACCGGCGCGGAGGTGCCCTTCGGGGAGCTGGGCGAGATCGCGGTGCGCGGCCCGCAGGTCGTCTCCGGCTACTGGGGACTGCCCGAGGCCACCGCCGCCGCCTTCCCCGACGGCGAACTGCGCACCGGCGACATCGGCTTCATGGACCGCGAGGGCTGGCTCTACGTGGTCGACCGCAAGAAGGACATGATCAACGCCTCCGGCTTCAAGGTGTGGCCCCGCGAGGTGGAGGACGTCCTCTACACGCACCCGGCGGTGCGCGAGGCCGCCGTCGTGGGCGTGCCCGACGCCTACCGGGGCGAGACGGTCCGGGCCTACGTCAGCCTGCGCCCCGGCGCGACCGTGGAGCCGGAGGAGCTGGGCGCGTACTGCAAGGAACGGCTCGCCGCGTACAAGTACCCGCGCGAAGTCGAGATCCTGGCCGAGCTGCCCAAGACGGCGAGTGGGAAGATCCTCAGGCGGGAACTGCGTTCACCCCGCTAGCACAGACATACGCACACGCACGGAAGGAAGGCGGCGGCTATGGCCAAGGACACGGACGGGAGCGGCACCCCCGTCCCCCAGCGGTTGCTGGCCGCCGCCACCCGGCTCTTCGCCGAGCAGGGCTACGACCGCACCTCGGTGCAGGAGATCGTCGAGGCGGCCGGCGTCACCAAGGGGGCGCTGTACCACTACTTCGGCTCCAAGGAGGACCTGCTCCAGGAGGTGTACGCCCGGGTGCTGCGCCTTCAGCAGGAGCGGCTCGACGCCTTCGCGAACGCCGAGGCGCCCATCGAGCGGCGGCTGCGCGACGCGGCGGCCGACGTGGTCGTCACCACCATCGAGAACCTCGACGACGCCTCGATCTTCTTCCGCTCCATGCACCACCTGAGCCCGGAGAAGAACAAGCAGGTACGGGGCGAGCGGCGGCGCTACCACGAGCGGTTCCGCGCCCTGGTGGAGGAGGGCCAGCGCAGCGGGGTGTTCTCCACGGCCACCCCGGCGGACCTGATCGTCGACTACCACTTCGGCTCGGTCCACCACCTGTCGACCTGGTACCGCCCGGACGGCCCCCTCACCCCGCAGGAGGTCGCCGACCACCTGGCCGACCTGCTGCTCCGGGCGCTCAGACCGTAACGGGAGCTTCGCCGGCGGGGCCTTCGCCCGGTTGGTCCGCATCCCGGGTCGGGGTGAAGCTGGATTCATGGCGCACCTCCAGAGCTCCACCCGCATCCCCGTCCTGTGGGCCGCGGCGTACGGCCCGCACCGCCCCCGTACGGTCCGGCTGCTGGCCCGCTCCCTGCTGAGGGTGCGGGCCTTCGCCCATGATCTGGCGCTGGCCGATCACGTACCGTCCGGAGGCTATTGACGGCCGGCGGGTCCGCCCGGCGCGGGCCCGCCGGACGGCACTAGAGGTACTTCTTGATCTCCCGCCGGGCCAGCGAGCGCTGGTGCACCTCGTCCGGGCCGTCCGCCAGCCGCAGCGTCCGGGCCGAGGCCCACAGCTCGGCCAGCGGGAAGTCCTGGCTCACCCCGCCCGCGCCGTGCAGCTGCACCGCTTGGTCGAGGATGGCGACCACCGCGCGCGGGGTGGCGATCTTGATGGACTGGATCTCGGTGTGCGCGCCCCGGTTGCCGACCGTGTCCATCAGCCAGGCCGTCTTCAGCACCAGCAGCCGCAGCTGCTCCACGGTGACCCGGGCGTCCGCGATCCAGTTCTGCACGACGCCCTGCTGGGCGAGCGGCTTACCGAAGGCGGTACGCGAGACCGCGCGCCGGCACATCAGCTCGATGGCCCGCTCCGCCATGCCGATGAGCCGCATGCAGTGGTGGATGCGGCCCGGACCCAGGCGGGCCTGGGCGATGGCGAAGCCGCCGCCCTCCTCGCCGATCAGGTTCGACGCCGGCACCCGCACGTCGTCGAGGACGACCTCCGCGTGGCCGCCGTGCCAGTGGTCCTCGTAGCCGTACACCTGCATGGCACGCTTCACCGTCAGACCGGGGGTGTCCCGGGGGACGAGGATCTGCGACTGCTGACGGCGGATGTCCGTGCCGTCCGGGTCGGTCTTGCCCATCACGATGAAGATCTCGCAGTCCGGGTTCATCGCCCCGGAGATGTACCACTTGCGCCCGTTGATGACGTAGTCACCGCCGTCGCGGGTGATCCGGGTCTCGATGTTGGTCGCGTCCGACGAGGCGGCCTCCGGCTCCGTCATTGCGAACGCCGAGCGGATCTCCCCGGCCAGCAGCGGCTCCAGCCACCGCTTCTTCTGCTCGTCCGTGCCGAACTCGGCCAGCACCTCCATGTTCCCGGTGTCCGGCGCGGCGCAGTTCGTCGCGGTGGGTGCCAGGCGCGGCGAGCGGCCCAGGATCTCCGCCAGCGGCGCGTACTGGAGGTTGGTCAGCCCGGCCCCGTGCCCGGTGCCCGGCAGGAAGAGGTTCCACAGGCCCTGCCGGCGGGCCTCCGCCTTCAGGTCCTCCACGATCTGCGGGGTCCGCCACGGCGAGTCCAGCGCGGCGCGCTGCTCGTCCGCGATCCGCTCGGCCGGGTGGACGTGCTCGTCCATGAAGGCGAGCAGCCGGGCGCGCAGCTCCTCGGTACGGGCGTCGAATGCGAAGTCCATGGGGTGGTTCAGCCTTCCTGGAGGGTGGTGAGGCCGTGCTCGATGAAGACGGGGACGAGGTCGCCGATGCGGTCGAAGCCGCCGCCGACCGTCCGGCCGAGGGTGTAGCGGTAGTGGATGCCCTCCAGGATCACGGCGAGCTTGAACCAGGCGAAGGCCGTGTACCAGGAGAGGGCGGAGGTGTCGCGGCCGGAGCGGGCGGCGTAGCGCTCGATCAGCTCGGCGGGGGAGGGGTGGCCGGGCGCGCCGCTGGTGGTGGAGACCGGCGACTCCGGCAGGCCCAGGTCGGAGCTGTACATGACGAGCAGCCCGAGGTCGGTCAGCGGGTCGCCGAGCGTGGACATCTCCCAGTCCAGGACGGCCTTGATCTCGTCGTCGGCGCCGATCAGCGCGTTGTCCAGGCGGTAGTCGCCGTGCACCACGGTGGGCGCGGGGGAGACGGGCAGGTCCCGGCCGAGCGCGGCGTGCAGTTCGTCGATGCCGGGCAGCTCGCGGTTGCGGGAGGCGTCCAGCTGCTTGCCCCAGCGGCGCAGCTGCCGGTCGAGGAAGCCCTCGGGCCGTCCGAAGTCGCCGAGTCCGACGGACGCGGGGTCCACGGCGTGCAGCTCGACGAGGGTGTCGACCAGGGCGAGCACCGCCGCCCGGGTGCGCTCCGGGCCGAGCGGGGTCAGCTGCTCGGCCGTGCGGTACGGGGTGCCCTCGACGTACTCCATGACGTAGAACGGCGCGCCGACGACGGTGTCGTCCTCGCAGAGCAGCACCGGTTCGGGGACCGGGACGGCCGTCGGGTGGAGGGCGCTGATCACCCGGTGTTCGCGCTTCATGTCGTGCGCGGTGGCCAGGACGTGCCCCAGCGGTGGCCGGCGGACGACCCAGCGGCCGGTCCCGTCGGTGACCACGTACGTCAGGTTCGACCGGCCGCCCTCCACGACGCGGGCGTCGAGCGGTCCGTTCACCAGCCCCGGGCGCTCACGGTCCAGGTGTCCGCGCAGCCGGTCGAGGTCGAGACCTGGCGGGTGGACGTGGCTCATCGTGCGTACCTCCGGGGTGGGCGAACGGTCGGTCTCATGATGCCGACCAGTCGGTATGTCGTCCAGTGCGCTCCCGCAACCGGAGGCGGAGGCTCCGGTCCCGGTACCGTCCGGCCTCTGGTGCTCGATCGCATCCCTGAATAGGGTTCACGTATGGATACCGCGTTGCTGATCGACGAAGTCCGGCTGACCCCGATCCTCATAGCCGACCCGCCCCTCCTGAACACCCAGGGCGTCCACCAGCCGTACACGCCCAGGCTCGTCGTGGAGGTCGTCACCCGGGGCGGGGTCACCGGGATCGGGGAGACCTACGGCGACGGCAAGTACCTCGACCTCGCGAGGCCCCTCGCAGCCGCCCTGCCCGGCCGCCCGGTCAGCGACGTGAACGGGCTGTTCGCCCTGGCCGACGAGGTGTGTGGCGATTCAGGGGCGGCCGACGAGCGGGTCGACGCGGGCGGCCTGCGCGGCGTCCAGACCGCCGACAAGCTGCGGCTCTCCGTGGTCTCCGGCTTCGAGGTGGCCTGCCTGGACGCGCTCGGCAAGACGGTCGGTCTTCCGGTGCACGCGCTGCTCGGCGGCAAGGTCCGCGACCGGGTCGAGTACAGCGCGTACCTCTTCTACCGCTGGGCCGCCCACCCGGAGGGCGGCGAGCGCGACGACTGGGGTGCGGCCCTCGACCCGGCCGGTGTCGTCGCCCAGGCCCGGCGCTTCGCCCGCGACCACGGCTTCTCCTCCTTCAAGCTCAAGGGCGGTGTCCTGCCGCCCGACGAGGAGATCGCCGCCGTCCGCGCGCTCGCCGAGGCGTTCCCCGGGCAGCCGCTGCGCCTGGACCCCAACGGCGCCTGGTCGGTGGAGACCTCGCTGTACGTCGCCGAGCAGTTGAAGGGCGTACTCGAGTACCTGGAGGACCCGGCGAGCGGCACGGACGCGATGGCCGCCGTCGCGGCGGGCACCGACGTGCCACTGGCCACGAACATGTGCGTCACGACGCTCGCCGAGGTGCCCGAGGCGTTCGCCCGGGACGCCGTCCAGGTCGTCCTGTCCGACCACCACTACTGGGGCGGGCTGCACCGCACCCGCGAACTCGCCGCGATCTGCCGCCTGCACGGCGTCGGGCTCTCGATGCACTCCAACACCCACCTCGGGATCAGCCTCGCCGCCATGACGCACGTCGCGGCCACCGTCCCCAACCTGGACTACGCCTGCGACAGCCACTACCCCTGGCAGGCCGAGGACGTCATCACCACCCGCCACGTCTTCGAGGACGGCCGCCTCACCGTCTCCGACGCCCCCGGCCTCGGCGTCGAACTCGACCGGGACCGGCTCGCCGCGCTGCACCGCCGCTGGCTCGACGACGACGGCACCATGCGCGAGCGCGACGACGCCGCCGCGATGCGCAAGGCCGAGCCGGAGTGGCGCACCCCGGCGATCCCGCGCTGGTGACGGGGCGGGCTCACGGACCGGCTGCGGGCACCGGCCCCCACGGCATCGGAACAGCCGTCAGAACAGCATGGCCGCCGCGAACACCGCCAGCGCCATCGTGCACGCGGCGGCCGTGATCGCGCCCCCCGCCTCCAGCGGATGCGGGCGGGCGCTGCCCATGCTCTGCACCCGGCGGTGGGCGATCAGAAGGAACCCCAGCCAGGCCAGGGTGCTCAGCGCCAGCGCGATGACCCCCGCCTTCGTCGCCCCGCCGTGCAGCGTCTGCTTCACGGCCAGCACCGCCGCCACCGTGTAGGACAGCGTCGTACGCCGCCACGCCAGCCGGGTCCGCTCGGGCTGGAGGCCCGGGTCGCGCTCCTCGGCGGTCACCGGCCCTCCCAGCCGAAGAGGACCACCACCACCATCGCCACCGCCACCACGGCGACCGCGATGCTCAGCAGCGTCGGGAAACGCGAGACCGGCAGGTCCTCGCCGCGCCGCATCGCCCGCTCGCACCGCACCCAGTGGTTGACCGCCCGCAACGCGCACAGCACACCCGCCGCCAGCAGCGCGAGCGCCAGACCCGCGCGCACCCCCCACGGAAGCTCCGGCAGGAACTGGTCGACCGCGAAGCCACCGCCGATCAACGCCAGGGCCGTCCGGATCCAGGCGAGGAAGGTCCGCTCGTTGGCGAGTGAGAAACGGTAGTCCGGGGTCTCGCCCTCGGCGCGGATGCGCTGCGGCGCGAACCACAGCCGCAGACTCTGTACGAATTCGTTCACGCGTGGACCTTATCCGCCGCTTTTACGTTCATTCCCGACCGGCTCGGCCCGCTTCCCGGAACGCCCTCAGCCGCCGGTAGCAGTCGAGCCCGTCCGGCACCCACAGCCAGTCACCGAGCCGCCGCTCCAGCTCCCCGTCGTCGAGGAAGGTGTGCCAGGCGACCTCCTCCGCCTGCGGCCGCACCGGCAGCTCGCACCTCACCTGGTAGACGGACGACCACCAGGTGTGCCGGCCGTCCTCGTACAGGAACTTGAACAGTGGTTCGGGACGCGGGAGCCCCGAGACGCCCAGCTCCTCCTCGGCCTCCCGCAGCGCCGCCTCGTCGTAGCCCTCGCCCGCGCCCACCACCCCGCCGACGAACATGTCGTAGTGCGAGGGGAACACCAGCTTGGTCGCGGTCCTGCGGTGCACGAAGACCCGGCCGTCGGCGTCCCGCGCCTCGATGAAGACGCACCGGTGGCGCAGGCCCCGGGCCGTCGCCTCGCCGCGCGGGGCCTGCCCCACGACCACGTCGTTCTCGTCGACGATGTCCAGGATCTCGTCAGAAGGTGTCATGCCCGCCATCCAACAGCAGCCTTCCGCCAGGAGGGCGCCGCCCTGCGGTCAACGCCGCCGGAGGCTGTGCGTGCCACGGCGCACCGGTCCCTCCGGCATCGCCGGGTGCAGTCCCAGCAGCACGATCCCGGTCACGATCGCCGCGAGCCCGGCGGCCTGCCAGGCCAGCGCACCCGTGTCGGTCCGCACCTGGTCGCCCAGGAACCCGATCCCGCAGGCGATCCCGGCCAGCGGCTGGGCCGCCGTCAGGGCGGGCAGCGACATCCGCAGCGGGCCCGTCTCGAAGGCGCTCTGCACCAGCAGCAGACCCGTCACCCCGAGCGCGACCACCGCGTACGGCTGCCAGGACGTCATCAGGCCCGCCAGTCCCGCGGCCGAGAAGCGCTGTCCGCTGACCCGGGTCAGCGCGTCCTGCAGTCCGTACAGCAGCCCGGCCGCCACCGCGAGCAGCGCCGGGGACGCTCCCGACCGCCGGCGCTTGGCGATCGCGGTGAGCAGCAGGGCGAGCCCGACGACCACACCCACCACCAGCCAGTGCCGCAGCGGGCTCGACACCGCCTCGCCGCCCTCCGGCTCGCCCGCCAGCAGGAACGCGGCGACCCCGCCGGCCAGCAGCCAGAGCCCCGCCCAGCCCTGCCGGCCCAGCCGCTGGCCGGTGCGGTGCCGGGACAGGGCCATCGCGAAGAGCAGATTGGTCGCCAGCAGCGGCTCGACGACGGAGACCTCGCCCTTGCCGAGCGCCAGCGCGCCCAGCACCATGCCGCACACCATGAAGCCGATGCCGGCCAGCCAGCTGCGCACCTTCATCAGGTCGAGCAGCAGCCGGAACGTCAGGTAGTCGCGCTTGGGCGCATGGGCGGCGGCGGCCTGCTGGAGCACGAAGCCGAAGCCCAGGCAGCAGGCGGCAGTCACGGCGAGCACGACGACCAGCACCGACACGCTTGTCCACTCCACGTCAGGCCGGAAGAGGGTGATGTGGTTCGACGATAACGCCGGGCCCCGGCCGGCGCGGGGACAGCGCGTCCGACCGGGCGGTTGACGCGGGCACAAGCGGTGCCGAAGATCTGACGCACCAGTAACTCCGTGAGGGCCTGTCCTCGACCTCCCCTCGTCACCCGGCGGGCGGCCGTGCGTGCCGGGCGTCGCGCGGCGGTGGGGCCTTCGAGGACAGCCCCCGGCCCCGACAAGGATGGAAGCCATGGCGTACGACGCTGATGTGATCGTGATCGGGGCGGGACTCGCGGGGCTCGTCGCCACCGCCGAACTCGTGGACGCGGGCCGCTCGGTCATCCTGCTCGACCAGGAGCCCGAGCAGTCGCTCGGCGGCCAGGCGCACTGGTCCTTCGGCGGCCTCTTCCTCGTCGACTCGCCCGAACAGCGCCGGATGCGCGTCAAGGACAGCCACGAACTGGCCCTCCAGGACTGGCTGGGCACGGCCGGTTTCGACCGCGAGGAGGACCACTGGCCGCGCAAGTGGGCCGAGGCGTACGTCGACTTCGCCGCCGGTGAGAAGCGCTCCTGGCTGCATGCCCGGGGCGTGCGGTTCTTCCCCGTCGTCGGCTGGGCGGAGCGCGGCGGCTACGACGCGAACGGCCACGGCAACTCCGTCCCCCGCTTCCACATCACCTGGGGCACCGGACCCGGCGTCGTCGCCCCCTTCGAGCGCCGGGTCCGCGAGGGCGTCGCCAGCGGCCTGGTCACCTTCCGCTTCCGCCACCGGGTCACCGGTCTCGCCCGCACCGGAGGCGCCGTCGACACGGTGACCGGCGAGATCCTGGAGCCGAGCGCCGCCCCGCGCGGCACCGCGAGCAGCCGCGAGGCCGCCGGCACCTTCGAGCTCAGGGCCCAGGCGGTGATCGTCACCTCCGGCGGCATCGGCGGCAACCACGACCTCGTACGCGAGCAGTGGCCCGAACGGCTCGGCACCCCGCCGGCCAAGCTGCTCTCCGGGGTCCCCGCGCACGTCGACGGGCTGATGCTCGGCATCGCCGAGGAGGCGGGCGCCCACCACATCAACCGCGACCGGATGTGGCACTACACCGAGGGCATCGAGAACTGGAACCCCATCTGGGACAAGCACGCCATCCGCATCCTGCCCGGTCCCTCCTCCCTCTGGCTGGACGCGACCGGCAAGCGGCTGCCCGTCCCGCTCTTCCCCGGCTTCGACACGCTGGGCACCCTCGAACACATCATGCGCACCGGCCACGACCACACCTGGTTCGTCCTGGACCGGAAGATCATCGGCAAGGAGTTCGCGCTCTCCGGCTCCGAGCAGAACCCGGACCTGACCGGCAAGTCGGTCCGCGACGTGATCGGCCGGGCCCGCGCCGACGTGCCCGGCCCCGTCAAGGCGTTCATGGACCACGGCGTGGACTTCGTCGTCGAGAAGGACCTCGGCGCCCTCGTACGCGGTATGAACGCCCTCACCGGGGAGGGCCTCATCGACGAGGACGAGCTGCGTCGCGAGATCACCGCCCGGGACCGGGAGATCGCGAACCCCTTCACCAAGGACCTCCAGATCACCGCGATCCGGGGCGCCCGCGCCTACCTCGGCGACAAGCTGATCCGCACGGCGGCGCCCCACCGCATCCTCGACCCCAAGGCCGGGCCGCTGATCGCCGTACGGCTGAACATCCTGACCCGCAAGTCGCTCGGCGGCCTGGAGACGGACCTGTCCTCGCGCGTCCTGACCGGGGCCGGCACCCCGCTTCCCGGCGTGTACGCGGCCGGCGAGGCGGCCGGTTTCGGCGGCGGCGGGGTGCACGGCTACCGCTCGCTGGAGGGCACCTTCCTCGGCGGCTGCATCTTCTCCGGCCGGGCGGCGGGCCGTGCGGCGGCGAAGGCGGTCGGCTGAGGGCTTCCCGCTCCGGGCGCGTCCGTCCGGTGGGGTTCCGGGGCCGGAACCGTGGGGAGACGCCTCTGTCCGGGCATGGGAAGAAGATGCCAGGAGTAGCCGAACCCGTCATCAATCTCGTCCGGCGCACCACGGAGCCCGTGGCGGCGCAGATCCTGCGCTCCACGGGCGCGGCGGTGATCGCCTATGCCGTGGCGACCGTGACGCTGACCGAGCCCGTGCCCCTGACCGCACCGCTGACCGCGCTGCTCGTCGTCCAGGTCACCCTTTACGCCACCGTCAACATGTCGGTCAAGCGTGTGGTGGCCGTCGTCGTCGGCGTGCTCATCGCGAGCGGCTTCAGCGCCCTGGTCGGCATTTCCTGGTGGAGCCTGGGGCTGACCATCTTCACGGCGCTGATCATCGGCAGACTGGTCCGCGTCGACGAGTTCGTCCCCGAGGTGGCGATCAGCGCCATGCTGGTCCTCGGCGTCACCTCGGGAACCGCGCGATCCAGCATGGCGTGGGAGCGCGTGTACGAGACACTGATCGGCGCCGGTGTGGGCCTGCTGTTCAACCTGCTGTTCGCCCCGCCCGTCTGGGTGCAGACCGCGGGGGCGTCCATCGACGGACTGGCCCGCGAGATGGGACGGATGTTCCACGACCTGGGCAGCGACCTCGCCCGTCCGGTCACCGTCCCGGAGGCGGCCGACCGGCTGCACCGCGCCCGCCGCCTCGACCACGACATCGTCGAGGTGGACGCCTCCCTGCGGCAGGCCGAGGAAAGCCTCATGTACAACCCGAGGGTGCGGCAGGGGCTGCTTCACCGCGTGGTGCTGCGCACCGGTCTGGACACGCTGGAGATCTGCGCGGTCGTCGTGCGGGTGCTGTCCAGAACGCTGACCGACCTCGCCAAGGACCGGGGCGACGAACCCCTCTTCCCGGCCGAGGTCGCCGGGCACCTCACGGAACTGTTCGAACAGATGGCGGGGGCCATCGAGAGCTTCTCGCTGCTCATCACCACCCCGGTGGCCGCCAACGCCGAGGAGGCCGAGGACCGGCTCGCCGACGCGCTCACCACCAGCCGGGCGACCCGCGACCTGGTGGCGGACATGCTGCTGGCCGCGGTCCAGGAACACCCCAGGAAGTGGCAGCTGCACGGCGCGCTGCTCGCCGAGGTGGACCGCATCCTGGACGAGCTCGACATCGAGAAGCGCGCCGAGCGCCTGGGGCAGGAACTCGACCGCCGCTCCGCCGAGCTGCACGAACGCCACCCCCGGCTGCTCGCGCTCCGGCGCCGCCTGGGTCTGGTGAAGGGCGGGGGCCGGCAGCGGACCGACGCGGAGGTGGGGTGAGCGCGTTCGGGCCCGTGCTCGCTCAGCCCTCCGCGACCGCCCCGATGCGCTCGACCACCCGGAACCGCTCGGCGACGATCATCGTGTCGTCGTCGACCGTGAACTCCGGGTCGCCGAGCGCGTCGCGCATCTCCTCGCTGTGCCAGAAGCGCTCGTGGCCCGCCCGCCACTCGGCGACCGACGTGTAGCCCTCGCCCTCGTCCAGCGCGTGCCGGAGATCGACCTCCGCGAGGCGGAGCACCCGCACCCCGGTCACTTCGAGGACCGCGATCTCCCGGCCGTCCGAGTCGATGAGCGCGGACCGCTCGCCGACCGGGGGCAGCTCCTCCTTCTCGATCTCGTACTCCAGGAGGAGGCCGGAGGTGGACACCTTCCGCCCGTCCAGGACCGCCGCGACCAGCTGGTCGCGCAGCGGGCCGGGGAAGGCGAGCAGGAAGGGCTTGAGCGCTTCACGGTTCGGCATGGCGCCAGTCTGGCACCCGGCTCCGGCCCGGTGCGCGGTAAATCTGACGGGACGGTGACGGCCGGGCACAGCCCCTGGCGTCCGGGCGCCCCGGGTGCTCGAATCGGGGAGTGAACAGTTCCCCTCCCGAGGACGGCCCGGACGGCTCCGGCCAGGAAACCGACGGCCAGGAAACCGACGGCCAGGAAACCGGCGGCCAGGACGGCGTCGGCGCCCCCGTCGGCCGTCGCGTGGTCCTGGCCATGCTGGGCCTCGGCGCCGCGGGCCTCGTCGCCGCGCCCGTCCTGCAGCGGACGCTCGAATCGGGCCTGGGCGCCGTCGCGGGCAAGGACCCCACCGGGCTCACCGGCCTGCTGCCCAACGGCGGCGGCTTCCGCTACTACTCCGTCGCCTCCTCCGTACCGGCCAGGGGCGCCGCCGACTACCGGCTGAAGGTCGACGGGCTCGTCGACCGCCCGGCCACGTACACCCTGGACGCCCTGCGGCGCATGGAGCAGACCCGGATCGTCCGGGACGTCCAGTGCGTCACCGGGTGGCGGGTGCCGGAAACCGCCTTCGAGGGCGTACGGCTCTCCGCCCTGCTGGACGCGGCCGGGGTGCGGCCCGGGGCGAAGGCCGTCCGCTTCACCTGCTTCGACGGGACCTACAGCGAGAGCCTGACCCTCGCCCAGGCCCGCCGGGCCGATGTGCTCGTGGCGCTGCGGATGGACGACGGGCCCGTGTCCCACGCCCACGGCGGGCCGGTACGGCTGTACGTGGCCCCGATGTACTTCTACAAGTCGGCGAAATGGCTCTCCGGGATCACCGTCACGGACTCCGTACGCCCCGGTTACTGGGAGAAGCTCGGTTATGACGTCGACGCCTGGGTCGGCCGGTCCAACGGCCGTGACGACGCCCCCACCGTCTGAACAGGCCGGCCGGGTGCACCGGTTCGGCCGCCCGGTGCGCCTGGTGCACCGGGCCACGGCCGCGCTGACACTGCTGTGCGTGGCCTCGGCCGCCTGCCTGTACGTGCCGCAGCTCGCCGAACTCGTCGGGCGCCGCCACCTCGTGGTCACCGTGCACGAGTGGTCCGGGCTGCTGATCCCCGTACCGCTGCTCGCGGGGCTGGCGGCGCGGTCGCTGCGGGCCGATCTGCGGCGGCTCAACCGCTTCGGGCCGCACGACCGGCAGTGGCTGCGGGCGGCGCTCCGGCGCGACCGGCGGGCCGGTTCCCGGCCGGCCGGGAAGTTCAACGCCGGGCAGAAGCTGTACGCGGCGTGGATCGCCGGGGCGGTGCTCGTCATGGCGGGCACCGGGCTGCTGATGTGGTTCCCCGGCTTCGCCCCGCTGGTGTGGCGCACCGCCGCGACCTTCGTCCACGACTGGCTGGCCCTCGCGGCCGGCCTCGTGCTGGCCGGCCACATCGCCATGGCGTACGCCGACCCGGAGGCACGCCGCGGCATGCGCTCCGGGTCGGTGGGCCGGGAATGGGCCCGCCGCGAGCACCCGCTGTGGGCACCCGCCGAGCGGGCGGCGGACCGGCTAGAGGACCAGTGACAGCAGCAGGATGAAGACCAGCGAGGCCACGGAGATGATGGTCTCCATCACCGACCAGGTCTTCACCGTCTGGCCCACGTCCATGCCGAAGTACTCCTTCACCAGCCAGAACCCGGCGTCGTTGACATGGCTGAAGAAGAGCGAGCCCGCGCCCACGGCGAGGACCAGCAGGGCCGCGTGCGAGGTCGACATGTCGGCCGCGAGCGGGGCGACCAGACCGGCCGCCGAGATCGTCGCCACGGTCGCCGAGCCGGTCGCGAGCCGGATCGCGACGGCGATCAGCCAGCCCAGCAGCAGGGCGGGAATGGACCAGTCCTCGGAGAGGTCCAGGATCATCCGGCCCACGCCGGCGTCGATCAGCGTCTGCTTGAAGCCGCCGCCCGCGCCCACGATGAGCAGCACACCGGCGATCGGGGCGAGGGACTTCTCCACCGTGGTGGAGAGCCGCGCCTTCGTGAACCCGGCGGCCCGGCCCAGCGTGAACATGCCGACGATCACGGCCGCGAGCAGCGCGATCAGCGGGGAGCCGATCACGTCGGTGACCTTCTGGAGACCCTGCTCCGGGTCGTCCACCACGATGTCCACGAGCGCCTTGACCAGCATCAGCACGACGGGGAGCAGGATCGTCGCGAGGGTGGCGCCGAAGCCGGGGCGGCGCTCCAGCTCCTCGGAGGGGCGCTGCGGGATCATCTTCTCCGGCGCCTGGATGTCCACCCAGCGGGCGGCGTAGCGGGAGAAGACCGGGCCGGCCAGGATCACCGTCGGGATGGCCACGACCACGCCGAGGGCCAGCGTGACGCCGAGGTTGGCGTCCAGCGCGTCGATCGCGACGAGCGGGCCGGGGTGCGGCGGGATGAGGCCGTGCATCACGGACAGGCCGGCCAGGGCCGGGATGCCGATGCGCATCAGGGAGAAGTCGCCGCGCTTGGCGACGAGCAGCACGACCGGGATCAGCAGGACGATCCCGACCTCGAAGAACAGCGGCAGGCCGATGATCGAGGCGATGAGGACCATCGCCCACGGCATGGCCCGCTTGCTCGTCCGCGCCAGGATCGTGTCGACGATCTGGTCGGCACCGCCGGAGTCCGCGAGCAGCTTGCCCAGGATCGCGCCGAGCGCGATGAGGACACCGACGCCCGCGACGGTCGAGCCGAGGCCCGCGGTGAAGCTCGCTATCGTCTTCGCCGGCGCGGCGCCGGCGAACGAGCCGAGCGCCAGCGAGCCGATGGTCAACGCGAGGAACGCGTGCATCTTGAGTTTGGTGATGAGCAGGACGATGACGGCGATGCCCGCCAGTACGGCGATGCCCAACTGCGCGTTGCCTGCCGAGGTGATCGGTTCGACGGCGTCCGCTGCCAGCATCTCGACGCTGAGACTGGTCACGTGGGGGGTCCTTAGCTGTCGAGCCGGCGCAACGCGGCGACGGCTCGCTGGGTGATTTCTTCGGGGGTGCCGGAGACGTCCACGGCGACGCCGGCCTCGTCGTCCTCCAGGGGCTGGAGGGTGGCGAACTGCGAGTCGAGGAGCGCGGTCGGCATGAAGTGGCCCTTGCGGCCCGCCATCCGCTTCTCGATCAGGGACCGGTCACCGGCCAGGTGCAGGAAGACGGCGTCGGGGGCCTCGCGGCGCAGCCGGTCGCGGTAGGCGCGCTTGAGGGCCGAGCTGCTGACCACCCCGCCGAGCCCCGCCCGGCCGTGCGCCCACTGCCCGATCGCGTCGAGCCAGGGCCACCGGTCCGCGTCGTCCAGCGGGGTGCCGGCCGACATCTTGGCGATGTTCGCGGGGGGATGGAAGTCGTCGCCCTCGGCGTACGGAACGCCCAGTGCGGCGGCGAGCAGGGGACCGATCGTGGTCTTGCCGGTCCCTGCCACGCCCATCACCACGACGACGTGGGGGGTGCTCATTGCGGTGCCTCGCTGTCTCTTCGATGTCTTCCTCGACATCGGTCCGTCGCGCCACTGAAACTCATACGTACGACTTATTCAAGGGGGTGTGACATAAACGTCGTACTTAATGGCCGTGCGGGCCGCCCCGTACTCTGAGGCCATGACCACACCTGCCCAGGGACTCCACACGCATGTCCTGGACGCCCTGGGCCTGGAGATCGCCGCCGGGGAGCACCCGCCCGGCCAGGTGCTGCGCACGGACGAACTGGCGCGGCGCTTCGACGTCTCGCGCACCGTCGTCCGCGAGGTGGTCCGGGTCCTGGAGTCCATGCACCTGGTCGAGTCCCGCCGCCGGGTCGGTGTGACCGTACGGCCGGCCGAGGCGTGGAACGTGTACGACCCCCAGGTCATCCGGTGGCGGCTGGCAGGCGCCGACCGCCCCCGCCAGCTCCGCTCCCTGACCGTCCTGCGCTCCGCGGTCGAACCGGTCGCCGCCTCGCTCGCCGCCCGCAACGCCACCCCCGAGCAGTGCGCCGAGCTGACCGAGCGCGCCCTCGGCATGGTCGCCACCTCACGCGGCCGGCAACTGGAGGGCTACCTCGAACACGACATCGCCTTCCACCGCATCGTCCTCAACGCCTCCGGCAACGAGATGTTCGCGCGCCTGGGCGACGTGGTCGCCGAGGTCCTGGCGGGCCGCACCCACCACCAGGTGATGTTCGAGGACCCCGACCCGGCGGCCGTCACCCTCCACGTCCGGCTCGCCGAGGCCGTGCGCGCGGGCGACCCGGCCGAGGCGGAGCGCCTGACGAAGGAGATCGCCGTCGGCGCCCTGCACGAGCTGGACGTTCTCGCGCCCTGAGACCGGCCGCCCTCCCGCACGGCGTACCGTTGCCCGTGATCGATCCCGGGAAGCCGGGAGCACCGGTCTCGGTGAAGAGTCGGGAAAAAGGGAGTCCACGGGAATGCCGCAGCACGTACAAGGGGTCATCGCACCGGGCAGGAACGAACCGGTGCGCGTCGAGACGATCGTCATCCCGGACCCCGGCCCCGGTGAGGCCGTGGTCAAGGTCCAGGCGTGCGGCGTCTGCCACACCGACCTGCACTACAAGCAGGGCGGCATCAACGACGAGTTCCCCTTCCTCCTCGGCCACGAGGCCGCGGGCGTCGTCGAGTCCGTCGGCGAGGGCGTCACCGACGTGGCCCCGGGCGACTTCGTGGTCCTCAACTGGCGTGCCGTGTGCGGCCAGTGCCGCGCCTGCCTGCGCGGACGCCCCTGGTACTGCTTCGACACGCACAACGCGAAGCAGAGGATGACCCTGCTCGACGGCACCGAGCTCTCCCCGGCCCTGGGCATCGGCGCCTTCGCCGAGAAGACCCTCGTCGCCGCCGGCCAGTGCACCAAGGTCGACCCCGAGGTCTCCCCGGCCGTCGCCGGACTCCTCGGCTGCGGCGTCATGGCGGGCATCGGCGCCGCCATCAACACCGGCCAGGTCGGGCGCGGCGACTCGGTGGCCGTCATCGGCTGCGGTGGCGTCGGCGACGCGGCGATCGCGGGCGCCCGGCTGGCCGGCGCGGCCCGGATCATCGCGGTCGACATCGACGACCGCAAGCTGGAGACGGCGAAGTCGATGGGCGCCACCCACACCGTCAACTCCCGCTCCACCGACCCCGTCGAGGCCATCCGCGAACTCACCGGCGGCAACGGCGCCGACGTCGTCATCGAGGCCGTCGGCCGCCCGGAGACGTACAAGCAGGCGTTCTACGCCCGCGACCTCGCCGGCACCGTCGTCCTCGTCGGTGTCCCCACCCCCGAGATGCAGCTCGAACTCCCGCTGCTCGACGTCTTCGGCCGCGGCGGCTCGCTCAAGTCCTCCTGGTACGGCGACTGCCTGCCCTCCCGCGACTTCCCGATGCTGATCGACCTGCACCAGCAGGGCCGCCTCGACCTCGCCGCGTTCGTCACGGAGACCATCGGCCTCGGCGACATCGAGCAGGCCTTCGGCCGGATGCACGACGGCGACGTCCTGCGCTCGGTGGTGGTCCTCTGATGGCCGCCCGCATCGACCACCTCGTCACCTCCGGCACCTTCGCCCTCGACGGCGGCGAGTGGGACGTCGACAACAACGTCTGGATCGTCGGCGACGACACCGAGGCCGTCGTCATCGACGCCGCCCACGACGCCGCCGCCATCGAGGCCGCTCTCGGCGACCGCACGCTGCGCGCCATCATCTGCACCCACGCGCACAACGACCACATCGACGCCGCCCCGGCCCTCGCCGACGCCACCGGCGCACCGGTCCTGCTCCACCCGGACGACCTGCCGCTGTGGAAGCAGACCCACCCCGACCGGGCGCCCGACGGCGAACTGGCCGACGGCCAGGAGATCACCGTCGCGGGCACCACGCTGACCGTGCTGCACACCCCGGGGCACGCCCCCGGCGCGGTCTGCCTGTACGCCCCCGAACTGGCCGCCGTCTTCACCGGCGACACCCTCTTCCAGGGCGGGCCCGGAGCCACCGGCCGGTCCTTCTCGTCCTTCCCGGTGATCGTCGACTCCATCAGGGACCGGCTGCTCACCCTGGACCCGGAGACCTCGGTGCGCACCGGGCACGGCGACTCCACCACCATCGGCGCGGAGGCCCCGTACCTGGACGAGTGGATCGCCCGCGGCCACTGACGGCCCGACGGTCTCTCAGCCCTCCGGCCACGCGGAGAGCCGCAGCCCGCTCTCGAAGCGGCGCGGCTCTCCCGTGACCGGATCGGTGAACTCCAGCACCCTGGCCAGGAGTTGCAGCGGACGCGAGAAGTCACCGGGCGGAGCGTCCGGCTCCGCCACCGGATAGACCGGGTCGTTGACCAGCGGCAGGCCCAGAGAGCTCATATGGACCCGCAGCTGGTGCGTGCGCCCCGTGGCGGGCAGCAGCCGGTAGCGGCCGAGCCCCCGCCGGTGCTCCAGCAACTCGATCCGGCTCTCGCTGTTCGGCTCTCCTGGCTCCTCGCGCGCGGCGAGCACCCCGCGCTCCTTCACGATGCGGCTGCGCACCGTACGCGGCAGGACGAGCCCGGGATCGTACGGGGCCACCGCCTCGTACTCCTTGCGCACCAGCCGGTCCCGGAACAGTGTCTGGTACGCCCCGCGCTCCCCGGGCCGCACCACGAACAGCACCAGCCCCGCGGTCAGCCGGTCCAGCCGGTGCGCGGGCTGCAGTCGCGGCAGGTCCAGGTCGCGGCGGAGCCGGGCCACCGCCGTCTCGGTGATGTGCCGGCCGCGCGGCATCGTCGCCAGGAAGTGCGGCTTGTCCGCGACGACCAGATGCTCGTCGCGGTGGACCACGCCCACCGGGAACGGCACCGGCTCCTCCGGGGCGAAGTCCCGGTGGAACCACAGGTAGCGCCCCGCCGCGTACGGTTCGCCGCCGGAGACCGGGCCCTCCGTCGACACGAACCGGCCACCGGCGAGCAGCGCCTCGACCCGGTCCGCGCCGATCGCCCCGGCGAACCGGTCCAGAAGGTGATCCCGGACCGTCGCCCACCGCCCTTCCGGGTCGGCCGGGAGCCGCACCCGGACCGGGTCCACGCCGTCGCGCTGGGGCAGTGGCGACGGCGGCGGCTTCGCCCGGCCCCTCACCGGGGGCTCCGGCCGGACACCGGAACGCTGGTTGTCCGCAGGGCCCCGGGGCGCGGATTCGCGCCCCGGCGCAGCGGGTCGGTGCCGGTGCGGCTCATGTCTCTCCTCGGTCGGCGGCGACGCACTGTGATCATGCTGACGAGCGGAGAAACCGGTTCACCACGGGGTGTTCGGTGAGATGGTCCGGCCCATCCGTCCGAACCCCGACCTTCACGTCCGCCCTTGGGTCACATGACGCCCCGGGCGGCCGCCTTCCGGCACGGGCCGACCCGCCGCACAATGACACAGGCCCACGATTCCCGAGGAATCGTGGGCCTGTGGCTGGTGTCCGAGGGGGGACTTGAACCCCCACGCCCGATAAAGGGCACTAGCACCTCAAGCTAGCGCGTCTGCCATTCCGCCACCCGGACAAGGTGTCTGTCTCGCGGGCCTCGCCCGTTCCGACGTGGAAAACCATAGCAAACATTCGAGGGTGCTCGATCACGCCCGGTCCCGTGTGAAGGCCGCATGACGAGCCGCGGGGCCCCTTGGGCGCGCGGGCGGCACGCGGGAGGATGAGGGGGAGCACCACGGCGACAGGGAAGGAACCAGCGTGAGCGAGAGCAATGCGGCCCGGAGCGGCTCGGGCGAGACCGCCGAGAACGAGGTGGTGGACCTCTGTCGTGACCTGATCCGGATCGACACCAGCAACTACGGCGACCACTCCGGCCCCGGTGAGCGGGCGGCCGCCGAGTACGTGGCCGAGAAGCTCGCCGAGGTCGGCCTCGAACCGAAGATCTTCGAGTCCCACAAGGGCCGGGCCTCCACCGTGGCGCGGATCGAGGGCGAGGACCCGTCCCGGCCGGCCCTGCTGATCCACGGCCACACCGACGTCGTCCCGGCCAACGCCCACGACTGGACCCACCACCCGTTCTCCGGCGAGATCGCGGACGGCTGCGTGTGGGGCCGGGGCGCGGTCGACATGAAGGACATGGACGCGATGACGCTCGCGGTGGTGCGCGAGCGCATGCGCAGCGGCCGCAAGCCCCCGCGCGACATCGTGCTGGCCTTCCTCGCGGACGAGGAGGCGGGCGGCACGTACGGGGCCCGCTATCTCGTGGACAAGCACCCCGGCCTGTTCGACGGCGTCAGCGAGGCGATCGGCGAGGTCGGCGGCTTCTCGTTCACCGTCAACGAGAACCTGCGGCTCTACCTCGTCGAGACGGCCCAGAAGGGCATGCACTGGATGCGCCTGACCGTGGAGGGCACGGCGGGCCACGGCTCCATGACCAACGACGACAACGCGATCACCGAGCTGTGCGAGGCGGTCGGGCGGCTCGGCCGGCACACCTGGCCGGTCCGGGTGACCAAGACGGTCCGCTCCTTCCTGGACGAACTGTCGGACGCGCTCGGCACCCCGCTGGACCCGGAGGACATGGACGGCACGCTCGCCAAGCTGGGCGGCATCGCCAAGATGGTCGGCGCCACCCTGCGCAACTCCGCGGCCCCGACCATGCTGGGCGCCGGCTACAAGGTCAACGTGATCCCCGGGCAGGCCACCGCCCACGTCGACGGGCGCTTCCTGCCGGGTTACGAGGAGGAGTTCCTGGCCGACCTCGACCGCATCCTCGGCCCGCGCGTCCGGCGTGAGGACGTGCACGGGGACAAGGCTCTGGAGACCGACTTCGACGGCGCGCTCGTGGACGCGATGCAGACGGCCCTCAAGGCCGAGGACCCGATCGCCCGCGCCGTGCCGTACATGCTCTCGGGCGGCACGGACGCCAAGTCCTTCGACGATCTCGGCATCCGCTGCTTCGGATTCGCCCCGCTGAAGCTGCCGCCGGAGCTCGACTTCGCGGGAATGTTCCACGGCGTGGACGAGCGGGTTCCGGTCGAAGGCCTGAAATTCGGGGCCCGCGTCCTGGACCGTTTCATCGACCACAGCTGATCCCGGCGACGTAATTCGCCAGGATGTACGCCTATAACCAGAACGAGTGAATGGAGCGTTTGGCTCGTAGCCCCGTCACCCCCTCCTCGTTACAGGTGATGCGGTCCGCGGCTGGGACCGTGTTTGCCAACTAGGAGGAATCATGATCAAGAAGATCGTCGCTGCTGCGGCTGCCACCGGCGGCCTGGTGCTCGCGGGTGCCGGTATGGCCGTCGCCGACTCGGGTGCCCAGGGTGCCGCCATCGGCAGCCCCGGCGTGGTCTCGGGCAACGTCATCCAGGTTCCCGTCCACGTTCCCGTGAACGTGTGCGGCAACACGATCAACGTGATCGGGCTGCTGAACCCGGCCTTCGGCAACGTCTGCATCAACGACTGACGTTGCGCGTCAACCCGTAAGGGTTTGAGCCCGCTCGGCCCCGGAGCGCACGCCATGTGCCCCGGGGCCGTCGGGTCCTTTGCCTCCGCACGGTAGTCCGGGGGTACTCCGGAAGGTAGAAGGCAGGAAACACCTATGCGACAGGTCACGCGAAAAGGCCTGATCACCATGGCGGCCGCGGGCGGCGTTCTCGCCCTCGGCGGCGGTTACGCGCACGCCGACGCGGGAGCGTCCGGCGGCGCTTCGAATTCCCCGGGGGTGCTTTCAGGGAATTCGGTGCAGATTCCGGTCGACGTGCCGGTCAATGTCTGCGGAAACTCCGTGAGCGTCGTCGGACTGCTCAACCCGGCCGCGGGCAACGCCTGCGGAAACGGTTCGGACGGCGCGTCCGCCGGCCGGCACGGCTCCGCTTCGGACTCCGGCAGCCACGCCGGCAACCGGGCCGCCGACAAGCACGGCCAGGGGGCGAAGGCGGGCACCGGCAAGCACCGGGCCGTCCGCGGCACCAGCGGGGGCGGGGCCACCGCGGAGGGGTACACGCAGGGGTCACCCGGTCTGCTCTCGGGCAACCAGATCCAGGCGCCCATCGACATTCCCGTGAACGTCTGCGGCAACAGCATCGACGTCGTCGGCCTGCTGAACCCCGCGATCGGCAACACGTGCGAGAACGAGAGCACGCCGCCGGTCGACGTTCCGGAACCCCCGGTCCGCCACATCACCCCGCCGGCTCCCGAGCCGCACGTCCCGAACGCGCCCGAGCCGCAGACCGTGCCGGAGACCGTGCCGGAGACGCCGCAGCTCGCCCACACCGGAGCGGGCGGGCTCGACCTGCTCATCCCGGCGAGCGCGGGCCTGCTGCTGGCCGGTGCGGGCACGGTGCTCTACCGCCGCGCCAAGGCCGCCGCCTGACGGCAGCGAGCACGACGAGACGAGGAGAACGGGCCCCGCGCGGGACGGCGGGGCCCGTTCCGCGTGCTCAGACGGGCTGCGGCCGGTCCGTCCGGCTCACCACGTGGCCCGCAGCTGACGGATGATCCGGCGGCGCAGCCGCACGCGGCGGCTGCCGTCCCGGCGCAGCGTCAGTCGGTCCAGCTCCCAGTGCCCGTACTCGGCATGGTCGGTCAACAGGCGGGCCGTGTCCTTCCGGGACACCCCGCGTGGTACGTACACATCGACAAATTCGTATTCCGGCATCGAATCCATTGTGCGGGCAAGGGCCCGGTACGGATAGCGTCTGCCCCATGTCTGATGCTGCGCAGCCCACCGCTGCCGAGGTACGCGCCGCCGCCGATGCGGTCAAAGCCGCGATCGACCACCACCTCGCGGCGGTCGAACGCCGGTCGGGGGACGATGATCCCGCTGTCTACGACGCGTTCAACGCATTGGCCGCCGCGGCCGAGGCCTACGACGAACTCCTCTACGACCGCCACGACGAGGTCACCCCCTTCGAGATCCCGGGGGAGCAGGACTCCCTGCCGCCCTACAACGGCCCCGACGAGCCGCACGCGCTCAGCGTGCTGATCCGCCGCGACTACGCGGTGGTGGAGCCCCAGCGGCTGCTGGCGCAGGCCCAGCGCCTCGCCGACGCGGACCCGGACGACCGGGACGGCGGGGGCGACGCGGTCGTCGGCGGCAGTGTCCACGCCGCGCTGGGGGTGCTCTTCGGGGAGTACGAGGCGGACGAGATCGCCTCCCGGCACACGGAGTTCGGCCTGGAGGAGGGCGACTCCACGCTCTGGGTCGCGGCGGCGGACGAGCTCCCGGAACCGGGGGAGTGGCTGGCCGCCCCGTTCGACGACGCGGACCCGGAACTGGTGGTCTGCCGCTTCGACGTCAGCGCGGTCTTCGACGAGGACGATCTCGACGACGACCCGGAGGGACCGGCACACGGCCTCGGCTGACCGCCCGTACCGGAAACGGCCGGAGGGGCCCCGCGGACGCGCCGGACGTCCGCGGGGCCCCTCCGCCGCCCTCGGGGCCTTCCGGCCGCTTCACCGCTCCTGCGAGGCCTCCAGGAGCGCCCGCAGGCGCGTGGTGCGCTCCTGTGCGGGCACCTCGGCCACCGCGCGCGGCAGGGCCTGGTCGACGCCGTGCACCACGGACAGATGCCGCTCGGCCCGGCCGAACGCGGTGTAGACCCACGGCCGGCTCAGCCCCCGGGCCGCGTCGCCCGGCAGCACCACCACCGCGGCCGGCCACCGCATCCCGGCCGCCTGATGGGCACTGAGCGCCCACGCGTGGCGCACGGACGCGGCCACCCGCTCCTGCGGTACGACGACCGGGGTCCCCGCACAGTCCAGGTGCAGGCCCTCCGCGTCCGCCGACACGACGACACCGGGCACCGTCCGCCCCGGCGCCGGGACATGGGCGACCCGGTCGCCCGGGTCGAAGCCGCCGAAGCGGCCGGGGCCCGGGTTGAGCCGCTGCTTCAGCGCCTCGTTCAACGCGCGGGTGCCCGCCGCCCCGCCGTGGCCGACGGTGAGGACCTGGGTCTCGCCGGACGGCACCCCGAGGGCACGCGGCACCGAGTCGGCGACGAGCTGCACCGTGCGGTGCACCGCCTCGCCGGCGTCCCGCACGGGGACGATGACGACCTCCTTGCCCGGCGCCTCCACCTGGTTCAGCTCACCGATGCCGATGCCCGACACCAGCTCGCCGATCGGGCCGGCGTCCGGGGTGCGGGAGACGACGCGGGGGCAGGCACGGGCGGCCAGCACATCGGCGAACACCTGCCCGGCACCCGCCGAGCCCAGCACGCCCGGGTCGCCGCTGAGCACCAGCCGGGCGCCGTCGGCCAGGGACTCCACCAGCATCGCGCCGGTCTCGACGTCCAGTTGGGGCGCGTCCAGCACGACGAGCAGGTCGAGGGCGAGCGCCCCCTCCTCGTCCCGGCCGGGTCCCTCGGCGCCCGACAGCAGGCCGGCGAGCGTGACGGCCGCCGCGGGATCGCCCGTGTCCCGGGCGAGCCGCCGTCGGCCGTCCACGCTGTGCGCGGCGCCCAGGGCCCGCAGGCCGAGCCCGCGGGCGGCGGTGATCAGCGCGGCGGGCTCGGCGCGGGACGCCTCGCCGCCCGTGTGCGCGACGAGGCCGTGGGCGCCGGCCGCGCGGATCAGCTCGGCCGCCGACGGGGAGGGCGCGTCGGCGGCCGCCTGCGACCAGTCCGCGTCCTTGTCGCCGCCGTTGGCCAGGCGGGCCAGCCCGTCGGCGAGGCTCTCCTCGGCCAGTGCGTACCGGTCGAGGCCGAGGAGGACCTGGACCGGTTCGGCGGGCTCCTCCGCCTCGTCGTCGCCCGCGTCCTCCGCCCCGTCCTGGAAGACCAGCACGACGCCCTCCGCGACGGCGTGCTGCACGGCCGCGTCGGGGTCGCCGACCCCCCGGCCGCCCAGGGCCGTACGCACCTGGCCGGCGTCCAGCGCGGTGTGGCCCCGGAGCGCGGCCTGCTCCAGGATCCAGCCGGTCAGGGCGGCGGTGCGCCGCTCGTCGTCCGGGCCGCAGGCCGTGCCGAGCAGCGCCCGGGCGAAGCCGTCCGCCTGATCGGGTCCGACGCCGGGCAGGGCCAGCAGTTGCCAGGGGTCCTCGCGCAGGATCTCGGCGGCCCGGTCACCGAGCAGACCGGCGGCGGGCCGGGCCAGCGCCTCGGGGGCCCCGCCGGCCGAGAGCACGGCCGCCACCGAGGTGACGGCCCCGGGCGAGGCGGCCCGGGGCGCCGGTGCGGGCTCGGGGGCCCGCTCCCGTACCGGCGCGGGGGCGGGAGCCGCCCGGCGGGCGGGCGGCGGGGCGGGGGAGTCGAAGAAGGCCGTGGCGGGCTTCTGGCCGCTCTCCACCGCCCGGACGGCCGCCAGCAGATCGGCCGCCGTGCCGCTCAGCTTGGCCCCGGCGTCGATCGGCCCGTCCTTCTCGGCCTTGCGCCTCTCGATCTGCTCACGCAACTCGCGCTGGGCGGCGAGCTCGGCCTCGGCCTCGGAAACCACGGGGGCGTCGCCCTGGCCGTCCGCCTCGGGGCCGCCGGCCTCCCCCGCCGCGCCGGAGCCGTCCTGCGCGTCGCTCCGGTCGCCGCCCGTAGCGTCGGCCGCCGCGCTGTCGCCGGCCTCCGTGCCGTCCGCCTCCGGCACTCCGGCCCCGGTCCCCGCCGTGGGGGCGGGCGCGGGCTCGGTGGCGGGCTCGTCCGGGGTGGTGGCGGTGTCGTCACCGGTGGCCGGGGGTCCGGGGGATTCCCCCCGGGGAAGCGCGGTCACAGCGTGCTCCAGTCCTGATCGGGATAGCGGTGCACGGGCGCCGACACATCGTCGAGCGCCTGGCAGATCTCGTCAGGAAGACTAAGCGTCTCCACTGACAACGCCTCCGTCAGCTGCTGCGCGTTGCGCGCGCCGACGATCGGCGCCACCACCCCCGGCCGGTCCCTGACCCAGGCCAGCGCGACCTGGACGGCGGTGGTGCCCAGTCCCTCGGCGGCGGTCGACACGGCGTCGACGATGCGGCCCGCCGCTTCGTCGAGGTACGGCTCGACGAAGCGGGCCAGCAGCTCGGAGGCGCCGCGCGAGTCGGCCGGCGTCCCGGTGCGGTACTTGCCGGTCAGCACGCCCCGGCCCAGCGGCGAGGAGGGAAGCAGCCCCACGCCGAGGTCGAGCGCGGCGGGCAGCACCTCGCGCTCCACGCCGCGCTGGAGCAGCGAGTACTCCATCTGCGTGGCGGCCAGCCGGGTCCGCGCCCCCGGAGCCGCCAGCTGCCAGGTCGCGGCCTTCGCCAGCTGCCAGCCGCAGAAGCCGGACACGCCGGCGTAGCGGGCGCGCCCGGAGGACACGGCGAGATCCAGGGCCTGGAGCGTCTCCTCCAGCGGGGTCGCCGGATCGAAGGCGTGGAGCTGCCACAGGTCCACGTAATCCGTGCCGAGCCGGCCGAGCGAGGCGTCGAGGGCCGCCAGCAGATGCCCGCGCGAGCCGTCGACCCTGCGGTACGGGTCGGCGACGCTGCCCGCCTTGGTCGCGATGACCAGGTCGCGCCTGGGCACCAGGCCGTCCACGAGCTGCCCGAGCAGGTACTCGGCCTCGCCGCCGCCGTACACGTCGGCCGTGTCGACCAGGGTTCCGCCCGCCTCCCAGAACGCCTTCAGCTGCTCCGCAGCGTCGTGCTCGTCGGTGTCCCGGCCCCAGGTGAGGGTGCCGAGCCCGATCCGGGACACTCGAAGGCCGGTGCGGCCCAGATGCCTCTGCTCCATGGGCGCTGAGATTACTGGCCGGGACCCCACGCGTCGCAGGGCTGTGGACAACCGGCGTGTGGGCGGCCCCCTGCCGGATCGCCCTCCCGCGCGCTAGAGTCCGGAACCCAGGGACGTTACTGATCAGTAAGGGGTTCGGTTATGCGGCTCGGCATCAATCTCGGTTACTGGGGCGCGGGGATGGACGGCGACAACCTCGCCGTCGCGCAGGAGGCCGACCGGCTCGGCTACGACGTCTGCTGGGCGGCCGAGGCGTACGGCTCCGACGCGCCGACCGTGCTGGCCTGGGTCGCCGCGCAGACGGAATCCATCGACGTCGGTTCCGCGATCCTGCAGATCCCGGCCCGTCAGCCCGCCATGACGGCCATGACCGCGGCCACCCTCGACTCCCTCTCCGGCGGCCGCTTCCGTCTCGGCCTCGGCGTGTCGGGGCCGCAGGTCTCGGAGGGCTGGTACGGCGTCAAGTTCGACAAGCCGCTGGCCCGCACCCGGGAGTACGTCGACATCGTCCGCAAGGCGATGACCCGCGAGCGGCTCTCGTACGAGGGGGAGCACTGGACGCTCCCGCTGCCGGACGGCCCCGGCAAGCCGCTCAAGCTGACCGTGCACCCGCAGCGCGAGCACATCCCGCTCTACATCGCCGCGATCGGCCCGAAGAACCTGGAGCAGACCGGCGAGATCGCGGACGGCGCGCTGCTGATCTTCCCGTCCGCCGAGCACCTGGAGGAGACCGCGGTCAGCCATCTGCGGGCCGGCCGGGAGAAGGCCGGGAAGACGATGGAGGGCTTCGACGTCTGCCCGACCGTCCCCCTCGCCGTCGGGGACGACATCCCGGGCCTCGCGGACATGTTCCGCCCGTACACCGCGCTGTACGTCGGCGGCATGGGCAGCGCGCGGCAGAACTTCTACAACCGGCTCGCCCAGCGCATGGGGTACGAGAAGGCGGCCGCCGAGATCCAGGAGAAGTACCTCTCCGGCGACAAGAGCGGTGCCGCGGCCGCCGTCCCGCACCAGCTGATCGACCAGACCACGCTGCTCGGTTCCGTGGACCGCATCGCCGAGCGCATGCAGGCGTACGCGGAGGTGGGGGTCACGACGCTGACCCTGGCGCCGGCCGGCTTCACCCTCGACGAGCGGATCGCCGCGCTCAGGACCGGCACGGGCGCGCTGGAGCGCGCCGGGCTCGCGTAGCGCGGGGAGGGTCCGCGGCCGTGGTGGGGGCTCGGGGGTCCTCCCCGCCACGGCCGTCACGCGGAACAACGCGGACGGGGCGGCCTGGTTACGGGTCCGCGCAAAAACGGTTCGCCCGCCATGGCCGCCCGTGTGGGCGGCCCCGTTCGGCCCAGTGGCCGAGCGCTCCTGTTGCCCGCTGCGGCGGGGCGCATTTGACTGGCGCTCGGCTACGCCGGCACGGAGGTGGCAGTGATGCTCTCGGCAAAGAACCTGTTCCAGGAGATCCTCGACAACGACGATTCGTTCCGGCTGTTCTGCTCCATCGCGGCCAGCGGGGAGTCCCAGGGCGGCTGGGAGAACGGCCGGATCGCGGCCCTCGTCCCCGCGAGCCAGCGCCCGCTGGCACCCAAGATCGCCCGGCACGGAGCCGACGAGGACAAGCACGGCAGGATCTTCAACGCCCTGCTCAGGAAGCGCGGCCTGACCCCCGCCCCCGTCCCGCCGGACACCGACTACACGATGCTCCTCGAACGGCGCGGCATCGGCCTCGCGCACGAGCGGCTCGGCCGCGACGCGCCCCTGACCGAACGCGACGTCATCACCTACCTGGCCCACAGCCGGGTGACCGAACAGCGCGCGTCCGAGCAGATGCGGCTGCTGAACAAGCACTTCGCCGACCACCCCGAGCTCGGCCGCGCGGTCCGGATGATCTCGAACGACGAGGACAACCACCTGGCGTACTGCCACGAGGAGCTGCTGCGCCTGGCCCGGGCCGGGCACGGCCGGACGATCCAGCGCATCCTGCGCGAGTGCGCGCTCGCCGAGATCCGCGTCTACCGCGACGTCAGCCTCGCCGTCATGGACCACATGGGCCGGGTGCTCGGCTGGTCCCGGCCGAAGGCCGGGGTGCTCGCCGCGGGCATCCACGCCATGTACGCGTACGAGCGCCTGGGCGGCTGGCGGCGCATGGTCAGCCTGGCACCCCCCACCCGGCGCGACGCCCTGGGCGGACCCGCGACGCCCGAGCCCGAGTACGCCTGAGCTCCGCCCCTCAGAGCCAGCCGCGCCGTTTGAACAGGCGGTACAGGCCCACGACCGCCCCCGCCATCAGCAGCAGCACCATCGGGTACGAGCCGACCCACCGCAGCTCCGGCATGTGGTCGAAGTTCATGCCGTAGATCCCCGCGACCATCGTCGGCACCGCGGCCATCGCCGCCCAGGCGGAGATCTTGCGCATGTCGTCGTTCTGCCGCACGCCCATCTGCGCGAGATGCGCGGACAGGATGTCGGACAGCAGCCGGTCCAGCCCCTCCACCTGCTCGTTGGCGCGGGTCAGATGGTCCTGCACGTCCCGGAAGAACGGCTGCGCGTGTTCCTGGACGAACGGCACGCCGGCGCTCGCCAGCCGGGCCATCGGCGCGGCCAGCGGCACCGTCGCCCGGCGGAACTCCAGCACCTGGCGCTTGAAGGTGTAGATGCGGGCCGCGGTGTTCTTGGAGTCGTCCGTGCCGCTCGGCGCGAAGACCTGCGTCTCCAGCTCCTCCAGGTCCACCTGGAGCTCGCTCGCCACGTCTATGTAGTGGTCCACGATGGCGTCGCTCACCGCGTACAGGACCGCCGTCGGCCCGTGCCTGAGCACCTCGGGCTCCGCCTCCAGCCGGCGGCGTACAGCGGCCAGGGGTGCGCCCTCGCCGTGCCGCACCGTCACGACGAACGAGTCGCCCATGAACGCCATCAGCTCGTGCGTGGTGACCGTGTCGCTGTCGTGGTCGTACAGGACCGGCTTGATCACCGCGAACAGCGAGTCGTCGTACACCTCCAGCTTCGGCCGCTGGTGGGCGGACAGGGCGTCCTCCACGGCCAGCGGGTGCAGCCCGAACTCGTTGCTGACGAGGTCGAACTCCTTCTCCGTCGGCTCGTGCAGGCCGATCCAGAGGAAGGCGTCGCCGGACGCCCGCGCCTCGGCGAGGGCGTCGGAGAAGTCGGCGGGGCCCTCGGTGCGGCGTCCGTCGCGGTAGATGGCGCAGTCGACAATCACGGCGCGCATTCTTCCCTGCTTCCGGCCCGGTACGCACCTTCGGCCCGGCCGGGCAACCGGGCCGCGCCCGTACGCTGGACGGCATGCCCACCCTGATCCTCGTACGCCACGGACGCTCCACCGCCAACACGGCCGGGGTCCTCGCGGGCCGGACCCCCGGTGTCGCCCTCGACGAGCGCGGCGCCGCACAGGCCGCCGCGCTCCCCGGACGGCTGGCCGCCCTGCCGCTGACCGCCGCCGTCAGCAGCCCCCTGCAACGCTGCCGGGAGACCCTGGCGCCCCTGCTGGACGCCCGCCCGGACCTGCCGCTGCACATCGAGGAGCGGATCAGCGAGTGCGACTACGGCGACTGGTCGGGCCGCAAACTCGCCGAACTCACCGACGAACCGCTGATGACCGTGGTCCAGCAGCACCCCTCCGCCGCCGCGTTCCCGGGCGGCGAGTCGATGCGCGCCATGCAGGCCCGCGCCGTCGACGCGGTACGGGAGTGGAACACACGGATCGAGGCGGAGCACGGCGAGCACGCCGTCTACGTCATGTGCTCGCACGGTGACATCATCAAGTCCCTCGTCGCCGACGCGCTCGGCATGCACCTGGACCTCTTCCAGCGCGTCCAGGCCGATCCGTGCTCGGTCACCGCGATCCGTTACACCCGGCTGCGCCCCTATCTGCTGCGCCTCGGCGACACGGGCGACCTCGCCGGACTCGCGCCCCGCGAACCGGGCCCGGACGCCGGTGCCGCGCAGGACGCGGCGGTAGGGGGCGGCGCTGGGGCGCCGTGATCGCCGCGCGCAGTAGGGTGGACGCGCCGTAGAACGCTTTCCCAGCCTCCGGCCCACCCTCTTCTGCCGTCGACTCTCAAGGGAGACAGGACGTGTCCCGTCAGGTGTTCCTCTACGACCCCCCGGACCGTTTCGTGGCCGGCACGGTCGGGCTGCCTGGACGCCGTACGTTCTTCCTGCAGGCATCCTCAGGCGGACGTGTCACCAGCGTGGCCCTGGAGAAGACCCAGGTCGCCGCTCTCGCCGAGCGCGTCGACGAACTGCTCGACGAGGTGGTGCGGCGCACCGGCGGGAACTCCCCGGTGCCCGCCGTCGCCCCGACGGACGTCACCGACACCGCCCCCCTCGACGTCCCCGTCGAGGAGGAGTTCCGCGTCGGCACCATGGCGCTCGCCTGGGACGGCGAGGAACAGCGCATGATCGTCGAGGCCCAGGCCCTGGTCGAGCTGGACGCGGACTCCGTCGAGGACCTCGCCGAGGCCGAGGAGCGGCTGCTCCAGGACGAGGAGAACGGCCCGCCGATGCTCCGCGTCCGGCTCACCGGCGCCCAGGCCCGCGCCTTCGCCAAGCGCGCCCTGGACGTGGTGAACGCGGGCCGCCCCCCGTGCCCCCTGTGCAGCCTGCCGCTCGACCCGGAAGGACACGTATGCCCGCGCCAGAACGGATACCGCCGGGGCGCCTGACCGGCACCGGCCAGGCCACCCTGCTGGCCGAGGGCCGGCTCACCGTCCTCGGGCAGGTCCGCGGCGCGTCCAACGCGGTGCTGTACTGCTCCGTCGCCCACGAGGGCGAGGAGGCGTACTGCGTGTACAAGCCGGTGGCCGGCGAGCAGCCGCTGTGGGACTTCCCCGACGGCACCCTCGCCCAGCGCGAGGTGGCCGCCTACGAGATCTCCGAGGCCATGGGGTGGGGCCTGGTGCCGCCGACCGTGCTGCGGGAGGGGCCGTACGGCCAGGGCATGTGCCAGCTGTGGATCGAGGCCGAGGAACCGGGCGAGGACGAGCCGGGGCTGCTCGCGCTCGTCGAGGAGGAGGAGCCCGGCGAGGGCTGGAAGGCCGTGGCGTTCGCCGAGGTGGGGGAGGGGCGGACCGCCCTGCTGGTGCACGCGGACGACCCCCGGCTGCGGCGGCTCGCGGTCCTGGACGCGGTGATCAACAACGGAGACCGCAAGGGCGGGCACCTGCTGCCCGCGCCCGGCGGCCGGCTCTACGGCATCGACCACGGTGTGACCTTCCACGCGGACGACAAGCTGCGCACCCTGCTGTGGGGCTGGGCGGGCGAACCCCTGACCGCGGAGGCCGTCGAGGTCCTGGACCGGCTGGCCGCGGACCTGGAGCCCGGGACCGCGCTGGTCACCCGGCTGGCCGAACTCATCACGGCGGCCGAGATCGAGGCCCTGCGGGCCCGCGTGGGCGGCCTGCGGGCGACCGGGCTGCACCGGGAGCCGAGCGGCGAGTGGCCGGCCATCCCCTGGCCGCCGGTCTGACGCCCGCGCCGCCCCGACGCACGTCCGGCGCGACGGCGCAAGAGTGCCTCTTCGGTCAGGATCACCCCTCCGGTTCGTATCCGGAAGCCGCATCCGGTTACGCTCGTGGCATGCATGCCTGGCCCGCTTCTGAGGTCCCCGCCCTGCCCGGCAAGGGCCGCGACCTTCGGATCCACGACACCGCGACCGGCGGACGGATCACCCTTGACCCCGGTCCCGTCGCCCGCATCTACGTCTGCGGCATCACGCCGTACGACGCGACCCACATGGGTCATGCGGCGACCTACAACGCGTTCGACCTCGTGCAGCGCGTGTGGCTCGACACCAAGCGGCAGGTTCACTACGTCCAGAACGTGACGGACGTGGACGACCCGCTGCTGGAGCGGGCCGTGCGCGACGGACAGGACTGGACCGAGCTCGCCGAGCGCGAGACGGCCCTGTTCCGGGAGGACATGACCGCGCTGCGCATGCTCCCGCCGCGCCACTACATCGGAGCCGTCGAGGCGATACCCGGCATCGTGCCGCTCGTCGAGCGGCTCCGCGACGCGGGTGCCGCCTACGAACTCGACGGCGACGTGTATTTCTCCGTCGACACCGACCCGCACTTCGGCGAGGTGTCCAACCTCGACGCCGAGGCGATGCGGCTGCTCTCCGCCGAACGCGGCGGAGACCCCGAGCGCCCCGGCAAGAAGAACCCGCTCGACCCGATGCTCTGGATGGCCGCCCGCGAGGGCGAGCCGAGCTGGGACGGCGGCTCGCTCGGCGCCGGCCGGCCCGGCTGGCACATCGAGTGCGTGGCCATCGCCCTGGACCACCTCGGCATGGGCTTCGACGTCCAGGGAGGCGGCTCCGACCTCGCCTTCCCGCACCATGAGATGGGCGCCTCGCACGCCCAGGTGCTCACCGGCGAGCACCCCTTCGCCCAGGCGTACGTGCACGCCGGCATGGTCGCCCTGGACGGCGAGAAGATGTCCAAGTCCAAGGGCAACCTCGTCTTCGTCTCGGCGCTGCGCCGCGACGGGGTGGACCCGGCCGCGATCCGCCTGGCCCTGCTCGCCCACCACTACCGGTCCGACTGGGAGTGGACCGACCAGGTGCTCGCCGACGCCGTGGCCCGGCTCACCCGCTGGCGCGCCGCCGTCTCCCGCCCCGACGGGCTGTCCGCCGACGCCCTGGTCGAGGAGGTCCGCGCGGCCCTGGCCGACGACCTGGACGCCCCGGCCGCCCTGGCCGCCGTCGACCGCTGGGCCGAACGGCAGAGCGCCGAGGGCGGTACGGACGAGGGGGCGCCCGGCCTCGTCTCCCGTACCGTGGACGCCCTGCTCGGCGTCGCGCTGTAGAGCTTTTCCCGTAACTCTCCTTCCCAGCAGTCGACTTCACCGGCCCCGGACTTCTTCATGAAGTTCGGGGCCGGTGCCGTTCAAGGGGGAGTCCGACGGCAAGCAGAGCAGCCGCCCCGCGCGGCCAGGAGACCGCCGCGGGCGCCCCGGGCACCGTCGCCGTCGACATCACCGCCGGCAAGGCGGACGTGACGGACGCGTCCCTCACGCTCGACGTCCCCGAGGGCTGGCGGGCCGCCCCCGCCGCACCCGTGCAGTGGATACCGGCGGGCACCACCCGTCGCATCGAGGTCCAGGTCACCCCGGCGAAGGACGCGAAGGCCGGCGAGGTGCGGCTGACCGCCCTCACGCGCTACCGGTCGGCGGGCGAGCCCCGCACCGCCACGGGGCGGCCGGCGGTCTCCGTCATGCCGGCGCCGCCCACCGGCGAGGCCTGGGCGAGCGACCTGGAGTGGCTGAACTCGACCAACGGATACGGCCCCGCCGAGCGCGACCGCAGCAACGGCGAGTCGGGCGCGACCGACGGACACCCGCTCACGCCGGCCGGGAAGACATACGAGAAGGGGATCGGCACCCACGCCGACTCCGACATCGAGGTCCACCTCGGTGGCCGGTGCTCCCGGCTCACCTCGGCCGCCGGCATCGACGACGAGATCAACGGGTACGGCGAGGTCGCCTTATCCGTCGAGGCGGACGGCAAGGTGCTGTGGACCTCGCCGAAGGTGACGGGGGCGTCGAAGACCGTGCCGGTCGACGTGGCGCTCGGCGGCGCGCGCCATGTGCGCCTGAAGGTCACGGACGCCAACGGGTCCAAGACCGGTGACCACGGCGACTGGGCCGCGGCGCGCTTCAGCTGTTCCTGAACGCCGGTCGCACAGCGCGGGAGCCGGGCGGGTTCGCACCCGCCCGGCTCCGTGCCGTTCTCAGCCCTGCGACGGGGAGCCGTCCGGCCCGTCGTCGTCCGCCGGGCCGTTGCCCGTCCCGTCACTGTCCGTCCCGTCGGCGTAGGGCTCGGCCGGGCCGCCGTCCGCGTCCGGGGAGCGGTCGCCGGGCCCGTCGGCGGGGGGCCGGCCGGTCGCCGGACCACCGGGCTGACCGGGACCGGCCTCCGGCCGGACCGGCTTCGGCGGTCTGGTCCGGCCGCTCGACGTGTCGCGGAGGTACGTCGCGTCCCCGCTCTCCGTGGCGTGCCCGCCCGGTGGCTGCGCGGGACCCGGGTCGCGGCGCCGCAGATAGCGCTCGAACTCCCGGGCGATCGCCTCGCCGCTGGCCTCGGGCAGCTCCGCGGTGTCCCGGGCCTCCTCGAGCGTCTGCACGTACTCGGCCACCTCGCTGTCCTCGGCGGCCAGTTGGTCGACCCCGACCTGCCAGGCGCGCGCGTCCTCCGGCAGTTCGCCGAGCGGGATGCGCAGCCCGAGCAGGTCCTCGAGCCGGTTCAGCAGGGCCAGCGTCGCCTTGGGGTTGGGCGGTTGCGACACGTAGTGCGGCACCGCCGCCCACAGGCTCACCGCCGGTACCCCCGCGTGCGTGCACGCCTCCTGGAGGATGCCGACGATGCCGGTCGGGCCCTCGTACCTGGTCTCCTCCAGGTCCATGGTGCGGGCCAGATCGGGGTCGGACGTCACTCCGCTGACCGGGACCGGGCGGGTGTGCGGGGTGTCGCCGAGCAACGCACCGAGCACCACGACCATCTCGACGCCCAGTTCGTGCGCGAAGCCCAGGATCTCGTTGCAGAACGAGCGCCAGCGCATGGACGGTTCGATGCCCCGGACCAGGACGAGATCGCGGGGCTTGTCCCCGCCCACGCGGACCACGGAGAGCCGGGTCGTCGGCCAGGTGATCTTGCGCACCCCGCCGTCCAGCCACACCGTCGGGCGGTTGACCTGGAAGTCGTAGTAGTCCTCGGCGTCCAGCGCCGCGAACACCTCGCCCTTCCACTCCCGGTCCAGATGCGCGACCGCCGTGGAGGCGGCGTCACCTGCGTCGTTCCACCCCTCGAACGCGGCCACCATGACCGGGTCGATCAGCTCGGGAACCCCCTCGAGCTCGATCACCCAGGCCTCCTTCCGAAGTTCCCTTGCGTACGGAACAACCTTACGGCTTGCGGCCTCCCGGACCGCAGCCCCCGTGCACGGCCGGGTGAACCCGGCGCATCGAGGTGCGGGAACCCGCCCGGCCGGGCATCACCTTGCCGATACATCCGAGCTGTGGGCGGAAAATTCGCATTCCGCTCTGGACTTACGGGATCCGGAGCGGATATACATCGGATGATCAGAACAGAGGTCCGATGTTATTTCCCTGGGGGTGCGCATGAGTCAGACCGTCACGGATTTCGAGGTCCACGACATCCGTTTTCCGACCTCGGAACAACTGGACGGCTCGGACGCCATGAATCCCGACCCCGACTACTCGGCCGCCTACGTCGTCCTGCGGACCGACGCCGCCGGTCCGGACGGCGGCCCGGTCGAGGGGCACGGCTTCTGCTTCACCATCGGCCGGGGCAACGAGGTCATGGCCGCCGCCATCGAGGCACTGCGCCCCTGGCTGACCGGGCGTTCCGTGCCGCGTACGGCCGCCGACCTCGCCACCCTGTACCAGGACCTCACGCACGACTCCCAACTGCGCTGGCTGGGGCCCGAGAAGGGCGTGATGCACATGGCGGCCGGCGCGGTGATCAACGCCGCCTGGGACCTGGCGGCCAAGCTTGCGGGCCGACCCGTCTGGCAGTTCCTGGCCGAGATGACGCCCGAGGAGCTGGTCTCCCTCGTCGACTTCCGCTACCTCACCGACGCCCTCACCCCCGAGGATGCGCTCGCCATCCTGCGCGCCGCCGAACCGGGCCGCGCCGAACGCGCCGCACGGCTGCGCGCCGAGGGCTACCCCGCGTACACCACCTCGCCCGGCTGGCTCGGCTACTCCGACGACAAGCTCGTCCGGCTCGCGAAGCAGGCCGTCGCCGACGGCTTCACCCAGATCAAGCTCAAGGTCGGCGGCCGGCTCGACGACGACATCCGCCGGATGGCGCTCGCCCGCGAGGCCGTCGGCCCCGGCGTCCGCATCGCCCTCGACGCCAACCAGCGATGGGACGTCGCCGAAGCCGTCGCGTGGATGACCGCGCTCGCTCCGTACGACCCCCACTGGATCGAGGAGCCGACCAGCCCCGACGACGTGCTCGGCCATGCCGCCGTGCGCGCCGGGCAGCCGGTCAAGGTCGCCACCGGGGAGCACATCGCCAACCGGGTGGTGTTCAAGCAGCTGCTCCAGGCCGGGGCCGTCGACTTCGTCCAGATCGACGCCGCACGCGTCGCCGGCGTCAACGAGAACCTGGCGGTCCTGCTGCTGGCCGCCAAGTACGGCGTCCCGGTCTGCCCGCACGCCGGCGGGGTCGGACTGTGCGAACTCGTCCAGCACCTCTCGATGTTCGACTACGTGGCCGTCTCCGGCACCTGGGAGGGCCGGGTGATCGAGTACGTCGACCACCTCCACGAACACTTCACCGACCCCGCCGTCCTCGTGGGCGGCCGCTACACCGCCCCGGCGTCCCCCGGCTTCTCGGCCAGGATGCGCCCCGAGTCGATCGCCGCGCACCGCTACCCGCAGGGCCCCGTCTGGCAGGCCCGCCGCACGGAGAAGGAGGAGAGCCGATGACCGGCACACGCGACTTCGAGGGGATGAACGCCCTGGTGACAGGTGGCGCCTCCGGCATAGGGGCCGCCGTCACCACCCTGCTCCTGGAGCGCGGGGCGCGGGTCGCCGTCCTCGACCGGGACACCTCGGGCACGCCCCGCGGAGCCCTCGCCGTCGAGGCCGACGTCACCGACGACGCGGCCGTGCGCGAAGCGGTGGACCGGGCCGCCGCCGCCATGGGCTCCCTGCACACCCTCGTCTCCAACGCGGGCATCGGCGCCATCGGCACCGTCGAGGACAACGACGACACCGAGTGGGCCCGGGTCCTCGACATCAACGTCCTCGGCATGGTCCGCGCCGCCCGGCACGCCCTGCCCCACCTGCGCCGGGCCGCCGCCGAGCGCCCCGGCGCCGTATCCATCACCCACACCTGCTCCATCGCCGCGACCGCCGGGCTGCCCCAGCGCGCCCTGTACAGCGCGAGCAAGGGCGCGGTCCTCTCGCTCACCCTCGCCATGGCCGCCGACCACGTCCGCGAGGGCGTCCGCGTCAACTGCGTCAACCCCGGCACCGCCGACACCCCGTGGATCGGCCGCCTGCTCGACCGGGCCGACGACCCGGCCGCCGAACGCGCCGCCCTCGACGCCCGGCAGCCGCTGGGCCGGCTGGTCTCCGCCGACGAGGTGGCCGCCGCGATCGTCTACCTCGCGAGCCCCGCCGCGGCCTCCGTGACGGGCACCGCCCTGGCCGTCGACGGCGGGATGCAGGGCCTGCGGCTGCGCCCCGCCGGCGGCTGAACCCGCACCGCCCCCTGCCGGCCGGGCTCCGGGCCGCGGCCCGGGACGGCTACAGCGTGGACCGCAACCACTGCTCCACACTCGCCACATGCGCGGTCGCCCAGGCCCGCGCGGCCTCCGCGTCCCGGTCCCGCAGCGCCGCGAGAATCGCCCGGTGCTCGTGCAGCGTCCGGCTCACCGCGTCCTCCTGGGTCAGCCCGCGCCACACCCGCGCCCGGGTCGTCGGCCCCGAGAGGCCGTCGAGCAGCGAGCAGAGCACCGAATTGCCGGACGACTGGACGATGTCCCGGTGGAAGTCCAGATCACAGGCGACCAGCTCCTCCACCGAAGGGCGCTCGCCCAGCGCGTCGAGCTGGGCGCCGAGCGCGTCCAGCTGCTCCTCGCTGATCCGGCTCGCCGCCATCGCCGTCGCGGCCGGCTCCAGAATCCGGCGCACCGCCAGGAACTCCAGCACGGTGTCGTCGCGGTGGAAGTCCACGACGAAGCTCAGCGCCTCGAGCAGCAGCTGCGGGGCGAGGCTCGTCACGTAGGTGCCGTCGCCCTGGCGGACGTCGAGAATGCGGATCAGCGACAGGGCGCGCACCGCCTCCCGCAGCGAGTTGCGGGAAAGCCCCAGCCCGGAGGCGAGTTCGCTCTCCTTGGGGAGCCGATCGCCGGGCCGTAGCGCACCCGAGACGATCATTCCCTTGATCTTCTCGATGGCCTCGTCGGTGACAGCCATGGGCGACCTCCAGACATCCGATGTATCGCCTCATTATGCGTCCCGACGAGGGCCGGTACGACCGTCGGCCCCCCTCACGGACCGCCCGGCCGCCCGGCCGTCCCGCCTCAGCCGCGCCGCTCGCCGAGCATCTTCTCCACCCCGGCCCGGATCTCGTCGGTCGCCAGGCCCCGGACCGTCAGCGTCGTCCGCCGCCGCAGCACGTCGTCCGCCGTCTCGGCCCACTCGTGGTCCCGCGCATAGGCGACCTGGGCCCAGATCTCCGGGGCGTCCGGGTGGACGCGCTCGGCCAGCGCCGGGTCCTCGCCGGCCAGCCGGGCGATGCCGAAGGACAGCGAACCGTAGTGCGTGGCCAGGTGCCGCGCGGTGTCGGGGGCCATCCGGGGGCCGGAAGTCCCGCCGTCCACCAGCAGCCGGTGCGCCACCGCGTTCGGGCTGGCGATCCCGGGCAGCGGCAGCTTCCTCGGCAGCCGGGCCATCGGCTCCATGTCCTTTGCCAACGAGTGCCCGGGCAGCGCGGCCAGCTTGTTCATCACCGTACGGCCGATGTGCCGGAACGTCGTCCACTTGCCGCCGGCCACCGACAGCATCCCGCCCCGGCCCTCCGTCACGACCGTCTCGCGCCTGGCCTTCGAGGTGTCGCCCGGCCCGCCCGGCAGCACCCGCAGCCCCGCGAAGGAGTACGTGATCAGATCGCGCGACAGCTGCTGGTCGCGTACCGAGAACGCCGCCTCGTCCAGGATCTGCGCGGTGTCCTTCCCGGTCACCGAGACGTCCGCGGGATCACCCTCGTACTCCTCGTCCGTCGTGCCGAGCAGCAGCATGTCCTCCCACGGCAGGGCGAACGTGATGCGGTACTTGTCGATCGGCGTGGCCAGCGCCGCCTTCCACGGCCGGGTCCGCCTGAGCACCAGGTGCGCGCCCTTGGACAGCCGTATGGAGGGCGCCGCGTTCGGGTCCTCCATCCTCCGCAGATGGTCCACCCACGGCCCGGTCGCGTTGAGCACCAGCCGGGCGGTCACCCCGAACTCCGTACCGTCCAGGGAGTCCCGCAGCTCCGCGCCCGTCACCCGGCCCCGGGTGAACCGCAGCCCGGTCACCGCCGCGTGGTTCAGGACCACCGCGCCCGCCTCGACGGCCGCGCGGACCGTCATCAGCGCCATCCGCGCGTCGTTCATCTGGTCGTCGCCGTAGACCGCGACCGCCCGCAGGTTCTCCGTACGCAGCTCCGGAACGTCGCGTGCCGCCCGCGCCGGGCTGATCACATGGCCGACGCCGTCACCGAAGGCGGACAGCGCCGAGTACGCGAACACGCCCGCCCCGAGCTTCGCCGCGCCGTGCGGCCCGCCCTTGTACACGGGGAGGTAGAAGGTGAGCGGACTGGCCAGGTGCGGGGCCACCTGGCGGGAGACCGCACGGCGCTCGAAGTGGTTCTCCGCCACCAGCCTCACCGCACCGGTCTGCAGGTAGCGCAGACCGCCGTGGAGCAGCTTGGAGGAGGCGGAGGAGGTGGCGCCGGCGAAGTCGCCGGCGTCCACCAGGGCCACCCGCAGCCCGGACTGCGCGGCATGCCAGGCGGTGGAGATGCCCAGAATGCCGCCGCCGATCACCAGGAGGTCGTACGTCGCCCTGGAGAGCTGCTCCCGGGTCTCGGCACGGCTCGGGAGGGAGCCGGAGGCCGGATGCGTCCCGAGGGCCGGGACGCTCTGCAGGGTGGTCATGTCTGTTACTCCTCGTCCTCGAGCCAGCCCATGGTGCGTTCCACGGCCTTGAGCCAGCTCTTGTACTCGCGGGCGCGGGTGTCCGCGTCCATGCGGGGGGTCCACTCGGCGGCGCGGCGCCAGTTGGCGCGCAGCGCCTCGGTGTCCGGCCAGAAGCCGACGGCCAGGCCGGCGGCGTAGGCGGCGCCGAGGCAGGTGGTCTCGGCGACCATCGGCCGCACCACGGGCGCGTCCAGGAAGTCGGCGAGCGTCTGCATCAGCAGGTTGTTGGAGGTCATGCCGCCGTCGACCTTGAGCGCGGTCAGCTCGACGCCGGAGTCCTTGGTCATGGCGTCGCTGATCTCACGCGTCTGCCAGGCGGTGGCCTCCAGCACGGCACGGGCGATGTGCGCCTTGGTGACGTAGCGGGTGAGACCGGCGATGACGCCGCGGGCGTCGGGGCGCCAGTACGGGGCGAAGAGCCCGGAGAACGCCGGCACGAAGTAGGCGCCGCCGTTGTCCTCCACCGAGGAGGCCAGGGTCTCGATCTCGGCCGCGGACTGGATCAGCCCCATCTGGTCGCGCATCCACTGCACCAGCGAACCGGTGACGGCGATCGACCCCTCCAGGGCGTACACCGCCTTCTGGTCGCCGATCCGGTAGCCGACCGTCGTCAGCAGCCCGTTGTAGGAGTTGACGGGCGTCTCGCCGGTGTTCAGCAGCATGAAGGTGCCGGTGCCGTACGTGGACTTGGCCTCGCCCTCGGCGAAACACGTCTGGCCGAACAGCGCCGCCTGCTGGTCGCCCAGCGCGGAGGCCACCGGCACGCCGTCGAGCACACCGCCCCTGGTGGTGCCGTACACCTCGGCGGAGGAGCGGATCTCGGGCAGCACGGCCGTCGGCACACCGATGGAGGAGCAGATCTTCTCGTCCCACTGCATGGTGTGCAGGTTCATCAGGAGCGTGCGCGAGGCGTTGGTGACGTCGGTGACGTGGACGCCTCCGTCGGTGCCGCCGGTCAGGTTCCAGATGACCCAGGAGTCCATGGTGCCGAAGAGGATGTCGCCGCGCTCGGCCCGCTCGCGCAGCCCCTCCACGTTGTCGAGCAGCCAGCGCACCTTGGGCCCGGCGAAGTACGAGGCGAGCGGCAGCCCGGTCTCGCGGCGGAAGCGGTCCTGGCCGACGTTGCGGCCGAGCTCCTTGCAGAGGGCGTCCGTACGGGTGTCCTGCCAGACGAGGGCGTTGTGGACGGGCTCACCGGTGTGCCGGTCCCACAGGAGGGTGGTCTCGCGCTGGTTGGTGATGCCGATCGCCTTGACGTCGGCGGAGGTGATGCCCGCCTTCCCGATCGCTCCGGCGACGACTTCCCGGACGTTCTCCCAGATCTCGGCCGCGTCATGTTCGACCCAGCCCGGCTTGGGGAAGATCTGCTCGTGCTCCTTCTGGTCGACGGAGACGATCCGTCCGTCCTTGTCGAAGACGATGCAGCGGCTGGAGGTCGTGCCTTGGTCGATGGCCGCGATGAACGGCCCGGTGCCGTGGCTGCCGGTGGTGTGTGCGTCGGTCACGGTGTGCTCCCGGAGGTCTGTGTGGGGTGGGGTGGGGACGGCCTAGGCGAAGGCGAGGTTGTAGAGCCCGCCCGCGAGCGCGCCGCCGATCAGCGGGCCGACGACGGGGACCCACGCGTAGCCCCAGTCGGAGCCGCCCTTGTTCGGCAGCGGAAGCAGCGCGTGCACGATACGCGGGCCGAGGTCGCGGACCGGGTTGATCGCGTAGCCCGTCGGCCCGCCGAGCGACAGGCCGATGCCGACGACGACCAGGGCGGTGATCAGCGCGCCCAGGGTGCCGAGGCCGTCGCCGTCGGCGTTGAGGCCCTGGGTGAGGATGGCGAGCACCAGCACGACCGTGGCAATGACCTCGGTGAGGACGTTCTGCACGGCGTCGCGGATCTCGGGGCCCGTCGAGAAGACACCGAGCACCGGTCCCGCCGCGGGGGCCGCGGCCTGGTCGACCATCCCCTCCTCACCCGAATGGGCGCGCAGGACCTCCGGATCGGTGAGGTGCGCCCGGAACTGCCCGTAGTACGTCAGCCAGACCAGCACCGCGCCGATCATCGCGCCGAGGAGTTCGGAGGCGAGGTAGAGCGGTACGTCGCTCCACTCCGTCCCGCCCTCGATCGCCAGGCCGATGGTGACGGCCGGGTTGAGATGCGCCCCCGACACACCGCCGGCCAGATACGCGCCGGTCAGCACCGCGAAGCCCCACCCGAAGGTGATGGCGAGCCAGCCGGCGTTCCGCGCCTTCGAGTGCTTGAGCGTGACGGCGGCACAGACACCGCCGCCGAGCAGGATGAGTACGGCGGTACCGATGGTCTCGCCGATGAAGATGTCGGAGCTGGACACCCGCGACTCCTTTGTCCTTCGTCCAGGGAAGCCGAACCCCGGGTCCCTCCGGTGGTCCGCGCCCTCGGGTGAGAGCTCGGCCGGCCCTTGGCGCGGTCACAACCTAACGCGAATTTCCGTTAAGTGTTCGACAATGCCGACCGATGAACGGCAGTGTTTCTCCCGGGTGAAGGCAGCGTCAAGAGGGGTGGGGCCGGTGAATCGATCGTTACGAGGGGAGCCGGCCGGGTGCGCGGTCGCGCGCCGCACCCGCGGGCGGGCGGCTCAGAAGCGCCTGGCGCCCAGGTCCCGCGAGACCGCGCGGGCGCAGTCGCGGACCGCCGCGATCAGCTCCGGGCGCAGCTCCCCGTCCTTGCAGACCCGCTCCACCGCACCGGTGACGGCGATGGCCCCCACCGGCATCCGGCGCCGGTCGTGGATCGGGGCGGCCACCGCGGCCACCCCCTCCCAGGTCTCCTCCACGTCGGCCCCCCAGCCCCGGGCCCGGACCGTGTCGAGCACCGCCTCGAACTCCTCCGGGCCGGTGACCGTCCGGGGGGTGAACGCCTGCCGCTCGACCTCCACGGCCTCCGTGTGCGCCACCGGGTCGTACGCCGCCAGGACCTTGCCCAGGGCCGTGGAGTGCAGCGGCTGCATGGCCCCCACCTCCAGCACCTGCCGACTGTCGTCGGGCCGGAAGACGTGGTGGACGATGAGGACGCCCTGCTGGTGCAGTACGCCCAGGTGGACGCTCTCGCCGCTGGAGCGGGCCAGGTCGTCCGTCCAGACCAGGGCCCGGGCCCGCAGCTCGTGGACGTCGAGATAGCTGTTGCCCAGGCGCAGCAGCTCCGCGCCCAGCTGATAGCGGCCGGAGGCGGCGTCCTGCTCGACGAAGCCCTCGTGCTGGAGCGTGCGCAGGATGCCGTGCGCGGTGCCCTTGGCCAGGCCCAGTGAGGAGGCGATGTCGGACAGCCCCAGCCGCCGCTCGCCGCCTGCCAGCAGGCGCAGCATCGCGGCCGCCCGTTCCAGCGACTGGATGTTCTTGGCCATCGCGCCGTACTCCTCCACTTTGTTCGACAATGCTGAACACTATCGGTCGATGCCGACCCGTGCTCGACCGCAGGAGAAGTCCGCAGCACCCCGCGACGCCGGAACCCCCGGGAACAGGATGCCGTCCGGCTCGTGGGACGGAGTGACGGCCCAGGTCGCGGCCCGGCTACCCTGGCCGGGTGCGCCTTCCGCCGAAGACGCAAAGCCGACAGCCGTCGCATCCCAGGGAGTACATCCATGGCCTCGTCGCCGACCCCTTCCGCCGACAGCCGGAACCGAGCCGCAGCCCTCCGCGAGGCGCTCGCCACCCGTGTGGTGGTGGCCGACGGTGCCATGGGCACCATGCTCCAGGCCCAGGACCCCACGCTCGCGGACTTCGAGAACCTCGAAGGCTGCAACGAGATCCTCAACGTCACCCGGCCGGACATCGTGCGCTCCGTGCACGAGGCGTACTTCGCCGTGGGCGTCGACTGCGTCGAGACCAACACCTTCGGCGCCAACACGGCGGCCCTCGGCGAGTACGACATCCCCGAGCGCGTCCAGGAGCTGTCCGAGGCCGGCGCGCGCATCGCCCGCGAGGTCGCCGACGAGTTCACCGCCTCCACGGGGGAGCAGCGCTGGGTGCTCGGCTCCATGGGCCCCGGCACCAAGCTGCCGACCCTCGGCCACGTCTCCTACGCCACCATCCGCGACGGCTTCCAGGCGAACGCCGAGGGACTGGTCGCCGGCGGCGCCGACGCCCTGATCGTCGAGACGACCCAGGACCTCCTGCAGACCAAGGCCGCGATCCTCGGCGCCCGCCGCGCCCTGGACGCCCTGGGCAGCGATCTGCCGCTGCTGTGCTCGCTGGCCTTCGAGACGACCGGCACCATGCTCCTGGGCTCCGAGATCGGCGCGGCCCTGACCGCCCTGGAACCCCTCGGCATCGACATGATCGGCCTGAACTGCTCGACCGGTCCGGCCGAGATGAGCGAGCACCTGCGCTACCTCACCCGTCACTCCCGTATCCCGCTGCTCTGCATGCCGAACGCCGGACTGCCGGTGCTCACCAAGGACGGCGCGCACTTCCCGCTCGACGCCGAGGGACTGGCCGACGCCCAGGAGACGTTCGTCCGGGAGTACGGCCTCTCGCTGGTCGGCGGCTGCTGCGGCACGACCCCGGAGCACCTGCGCCAGGTCGTCGAGCGCGTACGCGGAACGGTCCCGGCCGCCCGCGACCCGCGCCCCGAGCCCGGCGCCGCCTCCCTCTACCAGAGCATCCCCTTCCGCCAGGACACCTCGTACCTGGCGATCGGCGAGCGGACGAACGCCAACGGTTCCAAGAAGTTCCGCGAGGCCATGCTGGAGGGCCGCTGGGACGACTGCGTGGAGATGGCCCGCGACCAGATCCGCGAGGGCGCGCACATGCTCGACCTGTGCGTCGACTACGTGGGCCGCGACGGCGTGGCCGACATGGAGGAGCTGGCCGGCCGGTTCGCCACCGCCTCGACCCTGCCGATCGTCCTGGACTCCACGGAGCTGCCCGTGCTGCGGGCCGGCCTGGAGAAGCTGGGCGGCCGCGCGGTCCTCAACTCCGTCAACTACGAGGACGGCGACGGCCCCGAGTCCCGTTTCGTCCAGGTCACCCGGCTCGCCGCCGAGCACGGCGCCGCGCTGATCGCGCTGACCATCGACGAGGAGGGGCAGGCCCGTACCGCCGAGCACAAGGTCGCCGTCGCCGAGCGGCTCATCGCCGATCTGACCGGCAACTGGGGCATCCAGGAGTCGGACATCCTGATCGACACCCTGACCTTCACCATCTGCACCGGCCAGGAGGAGTCCCGCAAGGACGGCGTCGCCACCATCGAGGCGATCCGCGAGCTGAAGAAGCGCCACCCCGCCGTGCAGACCACGCTCGGCCTGTCCAACATCTCCTTCGGCCTCAACCCGGCCGCCCGCGTCGTCCTCAACTCCGTCTTCCTCGACGAGTGCGTCAAGGCCGGCCTCGACTCCGCGATCGTGCACGCCTCGAAGATCCTGCCCATCGCCCGGCTGGAGGAGGAGCAGGTCGAGGTCGCGCTCGACCTGATCTACGACCGGCGGGCCGAGGGCTACGACCCCCTGCAGAAGCTCATGGAGCTCTTCGAGGGCGTCAACATGAAGTCGATGAAGGAGGGCAAGGCCGAGGAACTGCTCGCCCTGCCGCTCGACGAGCGCCTCCAGCGCCGCATCATCGACGGCGAGAAGAACGGTCTGGAGGACGACCTCGCCGAGGCGCTGAAGGACACGCCGGCGCTCGACATCGTCAACAACACCCTCCTGGAGGGCATGAAGGTCGTCGGCGAGCTCTTCGGTTCCGGCCAGATGCAGCTGCCGTTCGTGCTCCAGTCCGCCGAGGTCATGAAGACCGCGGTGGCCTACCTGGAACCGCACATGGAGAAGTCGGACGCCGAGGGCAAGGGCACCATCGTCCTGGCCACCGTCCGCGGCGACGTCCACGACATCGGCAAGAACCTCGTCGACATCATCCTGTCCAACAACGGGTTCAACGTCGTCAACATCGGCATCAAGCAGCCCGTCTCCGCGATCCTGGAGGCCGCCGAGGAGCACAAGGCGGACGTCATCGGGATGTCCGGCCTCCTCGTCAAGTCCACCGTGATCATGAAGGAGAACCTGGAGGAGCTGAACCAGCGCAAGCTGGCCGCCGACTACCCGGTGATCCTCGGCGGCGCCGCCCTGACCCGCGCCTACGTCGAGCAGGACCTCCACGAGATCTACGAGGGCGAGGTCCGCTACGCCCGCGACGCCTTCGAGGGGCTGCGCCTGATGGACGCCCTCGTCGCCGTCAAACGCGGCGTCCCCGGCGCCACCCTGCCCGAGCTGAAGCAGCGCCGCGTCCCCAAGCGCGACACCGCCGTCCTGGAGGTGAACGAGCCGGAGGAGGGCGTCCGCTCCGACGTCTCCGTCACCAACCCGGTGCCCGCCCCGCCGTTCTGGGGCAGCCGGGTCGTCAAGGGCATCCAGCTCAAGGAGTACGCCTCCTGGCTCGACGAGGGCGCCCTGTTCAAGGGCCAGTGGGGCCTCAAGCAGACCAGGGCCGGCGACGGACCCACGTACGAACAGCTCGCCGAGAGCGAGGGCCGCCCGCGCCTGCGCGGCCTGCTCGACAAGCTCCAGACGGAGAACCTGCTGGAAGCGGCCGTCGTCTACGGCTACTACCCCTGCGTCTCCAAGGGCGACGACCTGATCCTGCTGCACGAGGACGGCTCCGAGCGCACCCGCTTCACCTTCCCGCGCCAGCGCCGCGGCCGCCGGCTGTGCCTGGCGGACTTCTTCCGCCCCGAGGAGTCCGGCGAGACGGACGTCGTCGGCCTCCAGGTCGTCACCGTCGGCTCGAGGATCGGCGCCGAGACCGCCAAGCTCTTCGAGGCCAACTCCTACCGCGACTACCTGGAGCTGCACGGGCTCTCCGTCCAGCTGGCCGAGGCCCTGGCCGAGTACTGGCACGCCCGGGTCCGTTCGGAGCTGGGCTTCGCGGGGGAGGACCCGGCGGAGGTCGAGGACATGTTCGCCCTGAAGTACCGGGGCGCGCGCTTCTCGCTGGGTTACGGCGCCTGCCCGGACCTGGAGGACCGCGCCAAGATCGCGGACCTGCTCCAGCCGGAGCGGATCGGCGTCCACCTCTCCGAGGAGTTCCAGCTCCACCCCGAGCAGTCCACCGACGCGATCGTCATCCACCACCCCGAGGCGAAGTACTTCAACGCGCGGTAGGACTCCGTTCGACGCGTCGTAGCGGATCACGTCGTACACTGGTCGGTCCAGCGCAGGCCGGTCGCCCATCCTCCGGGACGGGCGGCCGGCCTTCTCGTCCCTCATGGAAGGTGTGCCGGATGACCAGTACGGTTCCCGCGTCCCTGACCCGCACGGCGGAGGGCGCTGCCCTCCAGGCCGTCTTCCTCGACATGGACGGCACCCTGGTCGACACCGAGGGCTTCTGGTGGGACGTCGAGGTGGAGGTCTTCGCCGACCTCGGGCACCGGCTGGACGAGGCGTGGCGCGAGGTGGTCGTCGGGGGGCCGATGACCCGCAGCGCCGGCTACCTCATGGAGGTGACCGGTGCCGACGTCACGCTCGACGAACTCACCGTGCTGCTCAACGACCGGTTCGAGAAGCGCATCGGCCGGGGCGTCCCGCTGATGCCCGGCGCCGCCCGCCTCCTCGCCGAACTGCGCCGGCACGAGATCCCCACCGCCCTCGTCTCGGCCTCGCACCGCCGGATCATCGACCGGGTGCTCGACTCCGTGGGCCGCCACCACTTCGCGCTCACCGTCGCCGGGGACGAGGTCACCCGCACCAAGCCGCACCCCGAGCCCTATCTCACCGCCGCACGTGGTTTCGGCGCCGACCCGCGGCTCTGCGCCGTCGTCGAGGACACCGCGACCGGGGTGGCCGCGGCCGAGGCCGCCGGATGCCGGGTGGTCGCCGTGCCCTCGGTCTCCCCGATCGCCCCCGCCGCCGGCCGGGTCGTCGTGGGTTCGCTGGAGGAAGTGGACCTCGCATTCCTCCGGAAACTCGTCAACTGAATGCTCCCGGTCGCGCACCGAGAGTATTTCTGTGAATGAACGGAAAAGCTCTCACGGTGGCCGTGCGGAAGAATTCCGCGCACGACCCCCGTCCGGCATTCGGTAACGCGCCCGCTAATGTCTTTCTCCTTGAACCGATGAGGGAGAACGGCCAACCATGAAACGCAAGACCCTGGTGCTGCCGGCCGTCGCGGGCCTCCTGGCTCCCGTGCTCGCCGGCTGCGGCGCGACGGAAGCTGTCGGCCCCGGCACCGGAACCGGCGCGGTCGTCGTCGGCACCACGGACCGGATCGTCGCCTCCGCGAGCGCCCCCGCCCCGCTCGACCCCGCCGTCGGCTACGAGGCGGGCGTCTGGAACGTCCTGCGGCAGACCGTGCAGACCCTGATGGCCACCCCGCGCGGCGGCGGCCGGCCCGTCCCCGAAGCGGCCGAGAGCTGCACCTTCACGGACCGCGAGAGCGAGAGCTACCGCTGCCGGCTGCGCGCCGGCCTCACCTTCTCCGACGGCAGCCCCGTCACCGCCGACGACGTCAAGTACTCCATCGACCGCGTCCTGCGCATCAAGTCCGCCAACGGGCCCGCCGCCCTCCTCGGCAACCTCGACACCGTCGAGACCACCGGCGCCCGCGAGGTCGTCTTCCACCTCCGGACCCCCGACGCCACCTTCCCGTACAAGCTCGCCACCCCGGCCGCCGGAATCGTCCCGCGCGACCACTACCCCGCGAATTCCGCCCGCAGCGGGTTCCAGGTGGACGGTTCGGGTCCGTACACCATGAAAGCGGAAGCGAAATCCGGCCGGGTCGTGAAAATCGCCTTCACCAGGAACCCCCGTTACCGGGGGAGCTACGAGGTGCGGAACGAATCCGTCGAACTCGATCTCTTCCCCGACGCCGCGGCCCTGGGCAGGGCGTTCGACGAGAAGAAGATCGACATGATGGCCCGCACCATGTCCTCCGACCGCGCCCAGCGGATGCTCGCGAAGCCCGAGGACGGCGTCCGGCTCACCGAGATGCCCGGCCTCGCCATCAGCTACCTCGGCTTCGACACCGAGGACCCCGCCGTGGGGAAGAAGGCCGTCCGGCAGGCCATCGCCCAGATCGTCGACCGCGGCCGGATCGCGAGCCAGGTCTACGGCACCACCGTCGAGCCGCTGTACTCCCTCATCCCGACCGGGGTCACCGCCCACGTCAACGCGTTCTACAGCACCTACGGCGAACCCAGCGCCGGCAAGGCCGCCGCCCTCCTCAGGAAGGCCGGGATACGCACGCCCGTACGCTTCACCCTGCACTACACGAACGACCACTACGGCCGGGACACCGCCACCGAGTTCGAAGCACTGAAGAAGCAGCTCAACGACACCGGCCTCTTCGACGTCACCACCGAGGGCACCCCCTGGGCCCGGTACCGCCCCGCCGAACTCCGCGGCGACTACGCCGTCTACGGCATGGGCTGGTTCCCCGACTTCCCGGATCCCGACAACTACACGGCGCCCTTCCTCGGCCGGGACAACTTCCTCGGCTCGTCCTACACCTCCGCCGAGGCCCGCACGCTGATCGCGCAATCACGCCGCCAGGCCGACCGCACCGCCGTCGCGCCCGCCTTCGAGCGGCTCCAGGACATCGTCGCCCGGGACGTGCCCGTCCTCCCGATCTGGCAGGGCAAGCAGTACGTCGCCTCCCTGGACGGCCTCGGCGGCGTCGAATGGGCGGTCGGCTCCAGCGCCGACCTGCACCTGTGGGAGCTGGACCGGGGCACCGACTGAGTGCCCCGCCGCGCCCCGGCGTCACTGCGCGCCGGGGCGCACCAGGCCGCTCTCGTAGGCGTACACCGCGGCCTGCACCCGGTCGCGCAGCCCCAGCTTCGTCAGCACATGGCCCACATGCGTCTTCACCGTCGTCTCGCTGACGAACAGGTCGGCGGCGATCTCCGCGTTCGACAGGCCGCGCGCCACCAGTTTCAGCACCTCGACCTCCCGGTCCGTCAGCGTGTGCAGCGTGTCCGGAACCGGCTCCTCGCCCGACGGCAGATGGTCCGCGTACTTGTCGAGCAGCCGGCGCGTGACGCTCGGGGCGAGCATCGCCTCCCCGTTCGCCACCACCCGGATCGCCTGCACCAGCTCATCGGCCGGCGCGTCCTTCAGCAGGAAGCCGCTCGCACCCGCCCGCAGCGCCTCCACCACGTACTCGTCGAGGTCGAACGTCGTCAGCACCAGCACCTTCGCCGGACCGTCCCGGCCCGGTCCGGTGATCTGCCGCGTCGCCTCGACGCCGTCCATCCGCGGCATCCGGATGTCCATCAGCACCACATCGGGCTGCAGCGCGCGCACCTGGTCGATGGCCTGGAGGCCGTCACCCGCCTCGCCCACCACCGCCAGATCGCCCTCGGCCTCCAGAATCATCCGGAAGCCGGTGCGCAGCAGCGGTTGGTCGTCGACCAGAAGGACGCGGATAGCCACCAGATCTCCTCAATGCCCGTCGAGGCCACAGGCCGGCCTCAGCCCGGACCGGGTCCATTCTGCCCCGGGTCATCATCCGCCGGACCGGCCGGGCGGACGGTCAGCGGATAGACCGGGGGAGTCCCGCCGAATTCCGGACAGAGCGCCTGGTGGTCGCACCAGCCGCACAGCTTCGTCGGCCGCGGCCGCCACTCGCCCGTCCGCGTCGCCAGCGAGATCGCCTCCCACAGCGCCAGCAGCTTGCGCTCCACCCGCTCCAGATCCGCCACCACCGGGTCGTACGTCATCACCTCGCCGCTGCCGAGGTAGACCAGCTGGAGCCGGCGCGGCACCACACCCTTCAGCCGCCAGATCACCAGGGCGTAGAACTTCATCTGGAACAGCGCCCCCTCCGCGTACTCAGGACGCGGCGCCTTCCCCGTCTTGTAGTCGACGATCCGGACCTCGCCCGTCGGCGCCACGTCGATCCGGTCGATCACCCCGCGCAGCCGCAGCCCCGACTCCAGCTCCGTCTCGACGAACAGCTCGCGCTCCGCCGGCTCGAGCCGCGTCGGGTCCTCCAGCGAGAACCAGCGCTCCACGAGCTGCTCCGCCTGAGCCAGCCACCGCGCCAGCCGCTCGCCCCCCGGATCCTCCGCGAAGAGCTCCGCCAGCTCCGGCTTGGACTCCAGCAGCCGCTCCCACTGCCCCGGGATCAGCTCCGCCGCCCGGCCGGGCGTGCGCTCCGCCGCCGGATTGTCGAACAGCCGCTCAAGGACCGCATGGACCAGCGTCCCCCGGGTAGCCGCCTCGCTGGGCTTCTGCGGCAGCTTGTCGATGACCCGGAAGCGGTACAGCAGGGGGCACTGCATGAAGTCGCTCGCCCGCGAGGGGGAGAGCGACGAGGGCGGCCGGGCCGGCGGCGGAACGGAGGTCATGACGAAGACCCTACGACCCGCCACTGACACCAACCGGCATACCATCGACCCCAGACCCTCGAAACACCGCGTCATCGTGCCGGAAGGCACCGAACCGAAGGGACCTCGTGGACGAGAGCGGCGACAGCCGGCGGCCGCAGCCCGGCCCAGCGGGTACGGGCCCCGGCGACGGCCCCGGCAAGGGCACGCCCCCACGCCGGGACGATCCCGGAGGCGGCATCCTCATGGGCCGCCCCTTCGGCGTGCCCGTCTACGTCGCCCCCAGCTGGTTCCTGGTGGCGGCTCTGATCACCTGGGTCTTCGGCGGCCAGCTCGACCGTGTCCTGCCCGACCTCGGCGCCGCCCGCTACCTGGTCGCCCTCTTCTTCGCGATCGCCTTCTACGCCTCCGTGCTCGTCCACGAACTGGCGCACACGGTCGCCGCCCTGCGCTACAAGCTCCCCGTGCGGCGCATCCAGCTCCAGTTCTTCGGCGGCGTCTCCGAGATCGAGAAGGAGTCCGAGACCCCCGGCCGCGAATTCGTCCTCGCCTTCGTCGGCCCGCTGCTCTCCCTCGTCCTGGGCGGACTCTTCTACGTACCGCTGCGCTTCGTCGAACGCGGCACCGTCCCCGCCGTCCTGCTCGGCGGGCTGATGATCTCCAACCTCATCGTCGCCGCCTTCAACCTCCTGCCCGGCCTCCCGCTCGACGGCGGCCGCATGCTCAGGGCCGTCGTCTGGAAGATCACCGGCCGCCCGATGAGCGGCACCGTCGCCGCGGCCTGGGTCGGCCGCGCCCTCGCCGTCGGCACCCTCGTCGGCCTGCCCCTCCTCACCCGCAGCGGATCCCTGGGCAACGACGCCGGTGAGATCAGCGGCATGGACACCGTCACCGACGCCCTGCTCGCCGCGATCCTCGCCGCGATCATCTGGACCGGCGCCGGCAACAGCCTGCGCATGGCCCGGCTCCGGGAACACCTCCCCGCCCTGCGCGCCCGCAGCCTCACCCGGCGGGCCGTCCCCGTCGAGGCCGCCACCCCGCTCTCCGAGGCCCTGCGCCGGGCCAACGAGGCCGGCGCCCGTGCCCTCGTCGTGGTCGACAACAGCGGCGAGCCCAAGGCCCTCGTCCGGGAGACCGCCATCGTCGCCGTCCCCGAACACCGCCGCCCCTGGGTCGCCGTCAGCGGCCTCGCGCAGGACCTCACCGACGGCATGAAGGTCTCCGCCGAACTCGCCGGCGAAGCCCTCCTGGACCGTCTCAAGGCCACCCCCGCCACCGAGTACCTCGTCGTCGAGGAGACCGGCGAGATCTACGGGGTCCTCTCCACCGCCGACGTCGAGCGGGCCTTCGTCGCCGCCATGGCCCGCCCCACCGCCTGAGGCCCGCCCCCCCCCGTACGGGCGTGCGGTCGGCGCCCCCCGAAACACCGGTACGCTGGTCACATGTCTGAACCGACCGGTGCCGCCCGCCGACGCGGGCCCTTCAAGGTCGGGGACCAGGTCCAGCTCACCGATCCCAAGGGACGCCACCACACCTTCACGCTCGAAGCCGGAAAGAACTTCCACACCCACAAGGGTTCTTTCCCGCACGACGAGCTGATCGGCGCCCCCGAGGGCAGTGTGGTCCGTACCACGGGAAACGTCGCCTACCTCGCGCTGCGCCCCCTGCTCCCCGACTACGTCCTGTCCATGCCCCGCGGCGCCGCCGTGGTCTACCCGAAGGACGCGGGACAGATCCTGGCCTTCGGTGACATCTTCCCCGGCGCTCGCGTCGTGGAAGCCGGCGTCGGCTCGGGCGCGCTCTCCACCTTCCTGCTCCGCGCCATCGGCGAACAGGGCATGCTGCACTCGTACGAGCGCCGCGAGGACTTCGCCGAGATCGCCCAGCAGAACGTCGAGCGCTACTTCGGCAGCCCCCACCCCGCCTGGCAGCTCACGGTCGGCGACCTCCAGGACAACCTCACGGACACCGACGTGGACCGTGTCGTGCTGGACATGCTGGCCCCCTGGGAGTGCCTGGACGTCGTCTCCAAGGCGCTCGTCCCCGGCGGCATCCTCTGCGCGTACGTCGCGACCACCACCCAGCTCTCCCGGACGGTCGAGTCCATCCGCGAGATCGGCTGCTTCGCCGAACCGCAGCCCTGGGAGTCGATGATCCGCAACTGGCACGTCGAGGGTCTCGCCGTCCGCCCCGACCACCGCATGATCGGTCACACCGGTTTCCTCGTCACCGCCCGCAGGCTCGCCGACGGCGTCCAGGCCCCGGCCCGGCGCCGCCGCCCCTCCAAGGGCGCCTACGGCGAGGACTACGACGGCCCGGGAGGCCAGAGCGGCTCCGCCCGCGACTGACCCCCGCGGCAACGCACCGGCGCCGCCGCCGGGTTCCCGGACCGACCCGGAGACCCGGCGGCGGCGCCCTTCTCGTATGCGGCCCGCACCGGCTCGGGGCCCGCTCGCGGGCGGCTCGTCACGGCTCGGCTCCCGGCCCGCGCCGGGCCCCGTGATCCTTGCGCACCCCACCGTTCCGCCGCCGTGTGAGGTGTGGCACGATGCTGGCCACCCCCGCACCGCCGACGCCGACGGCCGCACCACAGGAACCACAGGAGACAGCCCGCGTGCAGACCTCCGCGCTCCCGGACCTGGCGCACACCGACACCAGGCCGATGCACTGGCTCGCCACCGCGGCGGCCATGGCCGCCGTCGTCGCGGCAGCCGGTCTGCTCCAGCCCGACACCAGCGCCTCGGCGTCCGCCCCCCACCGCACCACGGCCCAGCAGCACGCGGCGCGGCTCCCCGCCCCCGACCCGGCCAGGGCCGCCTTCCCCCTGGACTGCGGCAACGTCGGCAACACCGTCGCCAAGCAGGCACCCGGCGACCTGGACGGCGACGGCCGGCCCGAGACCGTCGCGGTGGTCCACTGCGCGGCCGGATCCGGTACCCCGCCCAGCGGCGTCTACGTCCTCACACAGGCGGACGGGGCCGCGCCCAGGATCGTCGCGACCCTGGTGGACCCCGCCCAGCAACTGAGCGTCGGCGACTTCACGGTCCGCGACCGCGTCATCTCCGCCACGCTCCTCGGCTACTCCTCGTCCTCGGTGCCCTCCTGCTGCCCCGACCAGCAGGAGAAGGTCACCTGGCAGTGGCGGAACGGCGCCTTCGTCCGCGACGGCCGGAGCGCCGATCCCGCCGGCACCGGCATCTGACCCCGGGGCCGTCGGACGGTCAGGCCGCCTCGGGGCCGTACACCTCGACCCTGTCCGAAACGCGCCGCACGTGAATGCAGTCGCCCGGGCACTCCTTGGCCGAGTCCACGACGTCCTGGAGCAGCGGCAGCGGCACCGGGGTGGTCGCGCCCTTGTCCTGCAGCAGCTCGTCCTCTTCGCTCTTCACGTACGCCAGACCGTCGATGTCCAGCTCGAACACCTCGGGGGCGTACTGCACGCAGATGCCGTCGCCCGTGCAGAGGTCCTGGTCGATCCAGACCTCCAGGTCCTGCGCCGCGCCGTCGGTGGGAGCGTCCTGCTGCACGGTCATGTCGCCTGCCGTTTCCTGCGTATCCGGACCGGGAAAGAGCCAGCCCTGACGGGTGTTGAACGCTTCGACGATACAACCGGCCGCTTTCCGATGTTGAACGGTGGGTATCCCCCCTGGGACGGGGAGAGCGCAAGGGTGAAGATCGGACACACCTCACAGTCTTTGTGATCTAGGGGTTTCAATCACCACCCACGCAGGTAGGGTCAGGAAGCGTCCAGCTCCCCTTGGAGGAGGTGAGGACCGTGGCAGCCCACGACGACGACATCAACCGCGGCATCCGGCCCGGGCGGGGGTCCGACGACCCAGCCGGCCAGGTCGCCTATCTCGAGCAGGAAATCGCCGTCCTGCGACGTAAGCTCGCCGACTCTCCGCGTCATACGAGGATTCTCGAAGAGCGGATCGTCGAGTTGCAGACCAACCTCGCAGGCGTGTCCGCCCAGAACGAGCGGCTCGCCGGCACACTCCGCGAGGCCCGCGACCAGATCGTGGCCCTCAAGGAGGAGGTCGACCGGCTCGCACAGCCGCCGGCCGGCTTCGGGGTGTTCCTGCAGGCCAACGAGGACGGCACCTGCGACATCTTCACCGGGGGCCGCAAGCTCCGGGTGAACGTCAGCCCCAGCGTCGAACTCGAAGACCTCCGGCGCGGCCAGGAGGTCATGCTCAACGAAGCGCTCAACGTGGTCGACGCCATGGAATTCGAGCGTGCCGGGGACATCGTCACCCTCAAGGAGATCCTTGAGGACGGCGAACGCGCCCTGGTCATCGGGCACACCGACGAGGAAAGGGTGGTGAGGCTCGCCGAGCCGCTGCTGGACGTCACCATCCGTCCCGGCGACGCCCTGCTGCTCGAACCCCGGTCCGGCTACGTCTACGAAGTCGTGCCCAAGAGCGAGGTCGAAGAGCTCGTCCTCGAAGAAGTGCCGGACATCGACTACGACAAGATCGGCGGCCTGGGCGACCAGATCGAGCTGATCCGCGACGCGGTCGAACTTCCCTATCTCCACCCCGACCTCTTCAAGGAGCACGAGCTCCGTCCGCCGAAGGGCATCCTGCTCTACGGCCCGCCCGGCTGCGGCAAGACGCTCATCGCCAAGGCCGTCGCCAACTCCCTGGCGAAGAAGGTCGCCGAGGTCACCGGCCAGCCCGCCGGCAAGAGCTACTTCCTCAACATCAAGGGCCCCGAGCTCCTCAACAAGTACGTCGGCGAGACCGAGCGCCACATCCGCCTGGTCTTCCAGCGTGCCCGTGAGAAGGCGAGTGAGGGCACCCCCGTCATCGTCTTCTTCGACGAGATGGAGTCGCTCTTCCGCACCCGTGGATCGGGCGTCAGCTCGGACGTGGAGAACACCATCGTCCCCCAGCTGCTCGCCGAGATCGACGGCGTCGAGGGCCTGGAGAACGTCATCGTCATCGGCGCCTCCAACCGCGAGGACATGATCGACCCGGCGATCCTCCGCCCGGGCCGGCTCGACGTGAAGATCAAGATCGAGCGCCCCGACGCGGAGGCCGCGAAGGACATCTTCGCGAAGTACCTCACGCCTTCGCTGCCGCTGCACGCGGACGACCTGGCCGAGCACACCGGCTCGAAGGAAGCCGCCGCGCACGCCATGATCCAGTCGGTCGTCGAGCGGATGTACACCGAGTCCGAGGAGAACCGCTTCCTCGAGGTCACGTACGCCAACGGCGACAAGGAAGTCCTGTACTTCAAGGACTTCAACTCCGGCGCGATGATCCAGAACATCGTCGACCGGGCCAAGAAGATGGCCATCAAGGCCTTCCTCGACCACGGCCAGAAGGGCCTTCGCGTCTCCCACCTCCTCCAGGCCTGCGTGGACGAGTTCAAGGAGAACGAGGACCTTCCGAACACCACCAACCCGGACGACTGGGCCCGTATCTCCGGCAAGAAGGGCGAGCGGATCGTCTTCATCCGCACGCTCGTCACCGGAAAGCAGGGCGCGGACACCGGCCGCTCCATCGACACGGTGGCCAACACCGGGCAGTACCTGTAGGACGCGGGCCGGCTGCGGATGCCCGCCGGGCATCCGCAGCCGGTTGCTTTCCGGACAGCCGCGGCGACACCGCGGTAATGACGACGCATTTGATCTCCCCACCGGCACGGAGGCGTTCTAGGCTCTGGCGTACCGCCCGTTCACGCAGCGCGGGACGGGCAGACCGCGCACGCACCGAACAAGCAGCGGTACTTGAGCGCCGCCCCGGAAGGGAGCGCCGCCGGGCAAGGAGGGCCGCATGACCGTACGGCGAGTAATGGGCATCGAGACCGAGTACGGGATCTCCGTCCCCGGACACCCCAACGCCAATGCCATGCTCACCTCGTCCCAGATCGTCAACGCCTACGCGGCGGCGATGCACCGGGCGCGCCGCGCCCGCTGGGACTTCGAGGAGGAGAACCCGCTGCGGGACGCGCGAGGCTTCGACCTCGCCCGCGAGACCGCCGACTCCAGCCAGCTCACGGACGAGGACATCGGCCTGGCCAATGTCATCCTCACCAACGGGGCCCGGCTCTACGTCGACCACGCGCACCCCGAGTACAGCTCCCCGGAGATCACCAACCCCCGGGACGCGGTCCTGTGGGACAAGGCCGGCGAGCGCATCATGGCCGAGGCTGCCGAGCGCGCCGCGCAGCTTCCGGGCGCCCAGCCGATCCACCTCTACAAGAACAACACCGACAACAAGGGCGCCTCCTACGGGACGCACGAGAACTACCTGATGAAGCGGGAGACCCCGTTCTCGGACATCGTGCGGCACCTGACGCCGTTCTTCGTCTCGCGGCAGGTGGTGACCGGCGCCGGACGGGTCGGAATCGGCCAGGACGGCCATGAGCACGGCTTCCAGCTCAGCCAGCGCGCCGACTACTTCGAGGTCGAGGTCGGCCTGGAGACCACGCTCAAGCGCCCGATCATCAACACCCGCGACGAGCCCCACGCCGACGCCGAGAAGTACCGCCGGCTCCATGTGATCATCGGCGACGCGAACCTCTCCGAGATCTCGACGTACCTCAAGCTGGGCACCACCTCGCTCGTCCTGTCCATGATCGAGGACGGCTTCATCAACGTCGACCTGGCCGTCGACCAGCCGGTGCGCACGCTGCACCACGTCTCCCACGACCCCGGCCTCCGGCAGCTGATCACGCTGCGCAGCGGCCGGACACTCACCGCGGTGCAGCTCCAGATGGAGTACTTCGAGCTGGGCCGCAAATACGTCGAGGAGCGGTACGGGGCGGACGCCGACGAGCAGACCAAGGACGTCCTCAGCCGGTGGGAGGACACTCTGAACCGGCTGGAGAACGACCCCATGAGCCTGGCCGACGAGCTGGACTGGGTGGCGAAGCGGGCGCTCATGGAGGGCTACCGGCGCCGCGACGGCCTGGACTGGGACGCGGCCCGCCTGCACCTGGTGGACCTGCAGTACGCGGACGTACGGCAGGACAAGGGCCTGTACAACCGTCTGGTGGCCCGGGGCCGGATGAAGCGCCTCCTCGACGAGCGCGAGGTCGAGCGGGCGCGTACGGCGCCGCCCGAGGACACCAGGGCGTACTTCCGCGGCCGCTGCCTCGAACAGTACGCGGACGACGTGGCCGCGGCCTCCTGGGACTCTGTCATCTTCGACCTGCCGGGCCAGGACTCGCTGCAGCGGGTGCCCACCATGGAGCCGCTGCGGGGCACGCGGGAGCACGTGAAATCCCTCCTGGACCGGTGCCGCACGGCGCAGGAACTGGTCCAGGTCCTCTCGGGTGGCTGAAGGCGCCTGAAAGGGCTCCCGGCTGGGAATCATTCCGATGACCTCCGGACGTTGAGACAAGTACCGGGCCAATGTCGGACCCCGTAGGTAGGGTCTGATCAAGTGCTTCGAACCGAGCGGGGTGAGCTAGATGGCGACCAAGGACACCGACGGCGGACAGCAGAAGGCGACGCGCTCCACGGAGGAGGTCGAGGAGCAGGCGCAGGACGCGCAGGCATCCGAGGACCTCAAGGAACGCCAGGAGAAGCTGAGCGACGACGTGGACGACGTCCTCGACGAGATCGACGACGTGCTCGAGGCCAACGCCGAGGACTTCGTTCGCTCATTTGTTCAGAAGGGCGGCGAGTAACCGGCTCCGCGCCGGAGGCCGGCGGCGGGTGTGCGGCACGGGCGGTCGGCCCGTGCCGCACACCGCGGGCGCGGACCGCGCTGCCGGTCCGATTGCCTCCGCCTCCTATGTGGATCACTGCCGCCGGACGGGTAGGGTCCGGGGCATACCGTGCTTCAACTGCAACTCGGCCATCGGCAAGTTGGGAGATGCTCCTGACGCCTTGCGCAGGGCCATCGCATACCTGGAGGGAAACGCGTGGAAGCCAACACTCGTAGCACCGGGCGTCTACCCGCTGCCTTCCTGACGCCGGGATCGTCCTCCTTCATGGACTTCCTGTCCGACCAGGCGCCCGGGATGCTGCCCGGCAACCGGCAGATGCCCCCCATGAAGGGCGCCATCGAGGCGCCGCACGGCACGACGATCGTGGCGGCGGCCTTCCCCGGCGGTGTCGTCCTGGCCGGTGACCGGCGGGCGACCATGGGCAACATGATCGCGCAGCGCGACATCGAGAAGGTCTTCCCGGCCGACGAGTACTCGGCGGTGGGCATCGCCGGTACGGCGGGTCTCGCCGTGGAGATGGTCAAGCTCTTCCAGCTGGAGCTGGAGCACTTCGAGAAGGTGGAGGGCGCCCAGCTCTCCCTGGAGGGCAAGGCGAACCGGCTCTCGACGATGATCCGGGGCAACCTGGCGATGGCCATGCAGGGCCTCGCCGTCGTCCCGCTCTTCGCCGGCTACGACGTCGACCGCGAGCGCGGACGCATCTTCAGCTACGACGTCACCGGCGGGCGTTCCGAGGAGCACGGATACGCCTCCACCGGCTCCGGCTCCATCTTCGCGCGAGGCTCGATGAAGAAGCTCTACCGCGAGGACCTGACGGAGGAGGAGACGCTGACGCTGGTCGTGCAGGCGCTGTACGACGCGGCGGACGACGACTCGGCGACGGGCGGCCCGGACGTGGCCCGCCGTATCTATCCGATCGTCACCGTCATCACGGACGAGGGCTTCCGGAAGCTGACCGACGCGGAATCCTCCGAGATCGCCCGCTCGATTCTGGAACGCCGCCTGGAACAGCCCGACGGCCCGCGCGCCGCGCTGCTCTGAGCAAGCGTTCGTATCCAGGCTTCTTCGATGCTCCTGCCACTGACAGAAAGGGACGGATAGCCGGTGTCGACGCCGTTCTATGTCTCACCTCAGCAGGCCATGGCCGACCGGGCGGAATACGCCCGGAAGGGCATTGCCCGTGGTCGCAGCCTGGTTGTGCTGCAGTACGCCGACGGCATTGTGTTCGTCGGCGAGAACCCGTCCCGTGCGCTGCACAAGTTCAGCGAGATCTACGACCGGATCGGTTTCGCCGCCGCCGGTAAGTACAACGAGTACGAGAACCTCCGCATCGGCGGGGTCCGCTATGCGGATCTGCGCGGATACACCTATGACCGCGACGATGTGACGGCCCGTGGGCTGGCGAACGTCTACGCGCAGACGCTCGGCACCATTTTCTCCAGTGCGGCCGAGAAGCCGTACGAGGTGGAGCTCGTGGTCGCCGAGGTGGGCACCGAGCCGGAGGGCGACCAGATCTACCGGCTGCCGCACGACGGCTCGATCGTGGACGAGCACGGCTCGGTCGCGGTCGGCGGCAACGCGGAGCAGATCAGCACCTTCCTCGACCAGCGCCACCGTGACGGGATGTCGCTCGCCGAGGCGCTGAAGCTGGCGGTGCAGGCGCTGTCCCGCGACCCCAACGGCAGCGAGCGGGAGATCCCCGCAGAGCGGCTCGAGGTCGCGGTCCTGGACCGTACGCGGCCGCAGCAGCGGAAGTTCAAGCGGATCGTCGGCCGGCAGCTGGCCCGGCTGCTGGAGGCCGAGGCCGCCGCGTCGACGCCGACCGACGCCCCGTCCGACGCCGAGGACGGCGAGACCCCCACCGCCACCACGGACCCGAAGGGGCCGAAGGGCACGACCGACACGACGGACTCCGGCGGGGACGTGGAGTAGCGGTTCCCGCTGCCTGATCCACCGAGCCCCGGTCCGCCCGCGCAAACGCGGGCGGACCGGGGCTTCGTCATGCGGGCGGGGGCGCCGTCGAACCGCGGGCGACCAGCCGCACCGGCAGGCTGCCGGCTTCGGCGGGCCGGCCGTCCAGCACGGCCAGCAGGGCGGCCATGCCGCGCTCACCGACCTGCTCGGCGGGCAGCCGGACCGTGGTCAGTTCCGGTTCCACGGCCGTGGCCAGGGCCAGGTCGTCGAAGCCGGTGACCGAGACGTCGTCGGGCACCCGCAGCCCGAACCGACGGGCGGCCTTGCAGGCGCCCGCCGCCAGGATGTCGTCGTCGCAGACGATCGCGGTCGGACGGGTCCCGGGGAGACCCAGCGCGTGTTCCGCCGCGTCCCGCCCCGCCCGTACGTCCAGCGCCGCGTGCACCGTGCGCACCTCGGTGCCGGGGACCCGGCGCAGTTCCTCGTGCAGGGCGTCCGCGCGGCAGCCGAAGGTCCAGGTGTCGACGGCCGAGGCGAGGTGGAGGAAGCGCCGGTGGCCGAGGGCGAGCAGATGGCGGGCCACCTGGCGCATCCCGTCGGCGATGTCCGGATTGACCCGGGCGGCGGGCCCCGGCGCCGAGGGGTCGCTGTCCAGCATCACCAGCGGGACGTCCGCGCCGTGCAGGGCGTCGAGCGCGTCGGCGGCCATGGACGAGGCGATGACCCCGTCCAGCGCCGCGCGGGCCGACGGGAAGGGGTCGCGGGCCGGGCCGGTGCCGTCGGGGGAGGGGTAGAGGACGACCCCGAAGCCGTGCTCGGCGGCGACCGCGGCGGCGCCGGTGTAGACCCGGGCGAAGAACTCGTTGGTGAGGGCGGGAACGACCAGCAGGGCCGTCCTGGTGCGGCCGAGGCGCAGGTTGCGGGCGGCGAGATTGGGCCGGTAGCCGAGGCCGCGGGCGGCGTCGCGCACCCGGCCGGCGGTGGACTCGGAGACCCGTCCCCGCCACTTGTCGCCGAGGACGAGCGAGACCGTGGCCTGGGAGACGCCTGCGGCCCGGGCCACGTCACGGCTGGTGGGCCGGGGCGGGCCGGGCGGTGCTGGGCTGGTCACGCGGGCCTCCGGGCCGGTCGGGGCAGGCCCGTGAGGTGGACCTGCGGACGGGCTCATGGTACGTATGAACCTCGAAGTTATACGTAAAACCTCGCAGGTCCGCACGGGCACCGGAGGGAGAGGGGCGGGACATGGCCGCGGGATATCTGGACATCCTCCGGGCGCGGCACGTCGTCAGGCTGCTGACGGGCACCCTGGTGGGCCGGCTGCCGAACGGCACGGCGAGCATCGCGATCGTGCTGTTCGTCCGGGACGAGGGCGGCAGCTACACGCTCGCGGGCGCGCTCGCGGCGGTGTACGGGCTGGCCACGGCGGTGGGACAGCCGCTGCTCGGCCGCGCGGTGGACCTGTACGGGCAGCCGCGCGTCCAACTGCCCGCCGCGGTCCTCTCCGCGCTGGGCATGGGCGTGCTCGCCGTGGCGGGCTGCGGCTTCCTGCCGCTCGCCTACGCGGCGGTGGCCGTGGGCGGGCTCTTCACGCCACCGCTGGAGGGCGGCCTGCGGGCGCTGTGGCCGAGCGTGCTGGGCGGTGAGGACCGGGTGCACCGGGCCTACGCCATGGACGCCGTCGCGCAGGAGGTCATGTTCACCGCGGGCCCGCTGCTCGTGACCCTGCTGGTCTCCCTCTGGTCGCCCGCCGCCGCCCTGCTCGTCATCAACGCGATCGGCGTGCTCGGCGCCTTGTCGGTCGTGCTGTCCGAGCCCTCGCGGGCCTGGCGCTCCGCCCCGCGCGAGGCGCACTGGCTGGGCGCGCTGCGCTCGCCCGGACTGCTGGCGCTGCTCGGCTCGTTCTTCTTCGTGGGCCTCGCGCTGGGCTCCATCAGCGTGGCGGGCCTGGCGTACGCCGACGACCACGGCGGGGACTCCGTCTACGGCTGGCTGATGGCGGCCCTCGGGCTCGGCGCTCTGACCGGCGGGGCGGTGTACGGGGCACGGCAGTGGGCCGGGGCGCCGGAGCGTCGGCTGCGGGTGATCGTGGGACTGCTCGCGCTGGGCTACCTGCCGCTGATGCTGACGCCGGGTCCGGTCGCGATGACCCTGCTGGCTGCCGTCTCCGGGGTGTTCCTCGCCCCAGCCATCGCGTGCTCGTTCATCGTCGTCGACCGGCACGCCCCGCGCGGGACGGTGACGGAGGCGTTCTCGTGGCTCGTGACGACCTTCGGGGTGGGCGCGGCCGCGGGGACCGCGGTGGCCGGCCCGGCCGTCGAACTGGGCGGGACGGTGTGGAGCTTCGCCGTCGCGGGGGCCGGTGGAGTGGCGGCGCTGCTGGTGCTGCTCGCCACCGGAACGGTGCTCACGGCTCCCGCCCGTACCGCCGTCGCGGTGCGAGGATCCGAAAATGATCGAAACGGTGCCGTCGAACCCGGTTTCAGCTCGGGCCATCAGGCGTAATGTTCAGTCATGGACCGCCGCATTTTCGGGCTGGAGAACGAGTACGGCGTCACGTGCACGTTCAGGGGACAGCGCCGACTGTCTCCTGATGAAGTGGCGCGCTACCTCTTCCGCCGTGTTGTGTCATGGGGCCGCAGCAGCAACGTCTTTCTGCGGAACGGCGCCCGCCTCTACCTCGACGTGGGATCGCATCCGGAATATGCAACCCCCGAATGCGACAACCTGACCGAGCTGGTCACCCACGACAAGTCCGGCGAGCGCATTCTCGAAGGCCTGCTCGTCGACGCCGAACGCCGCCTGCACGAGGAGGGAATCGCCGGCGACGTCTATCTCTTCAAGAACAACACCGACTCGGCGGGAAACTCCTACGGATGCCATGAGAACTACCTCGTGGCCCGGCACGGAGAATTCTCCCGTCTCGCGGACATCCTCATTCCCTTCCTCGTCACCAGGCAGCTGATCTGCGGCGCCGGCAAGGTGCTGCAGACCCCCCGGGGCGCGGTCTACTGCGTCAGCCAGCGTGCCGAGCACATCTGGGAGGGCGTCAGCTCCGCGACGACGCGCTCGCGACCGATCATCAACACCCGTGACGAGCCGCACGCGGACGCGGAGCGCTACCGCCGCCTCCACGTCATCGTCGGTGACTCCAACATGTCCGAGACGACCATGCTGCTCAAGGTCGGCGCGACCGACCTGGTGCTCCGCATGATCGAGGCGGGCACGGTGATGCGCGACCTGACCCTGGAGAACCCGATCCGGGCGATCCGCGAGGTCAGCCACGACACCACCGGGCAGCGCAAGGTCCGGCTCGCCAGTGGCCGGGAGGCGTCGGCCATAGAGGTGCAGCGCGAGTACTACGAGAAGGCCGTGGACTTCGTCGACCGCCGCGGCATCCGCACGGGCAACGTCGAGCGCGTCCTCGAACTGTGGGGCCGCACGCTCGACGCGATCGAGGCCGAGGACCTCGACCGGATCGGCACCGAGATCGACTGGGTCATGAAGTACAAGCTCATCGAGCGGTACCGGGCCAAGCACAACATGACCATGTCGAATCCGCGGGTGGCGCAGATAGACCTCGCCTACCACGACATCCACCGCCGCCGGGGTCTCTACTACCTGCTGGAGCGCAAGGGGCAGGCAGCCCGGGTGTGCAACGACCTGAAGATCTTCGAGGGCAAGTCGGTGCCCCCGCAGACGACCAGGGCGCGGCTGCGCGGCGACTTCATCCGGCGGGCCCAGGAGCAGCGGCGGGACTTCACCGTCGACTGGGTCCACCTCAAGCTCAACGACCAGGCGCAGCGCACGGTGCTGTGCAAGGACCCGTTCCGGTCCGTGGACGACCGCGTGGAGAAGCTGATCGCGGGTATGTGAGCCGGCGCGGGACACGCCCCGCCACCCGGCGCGACCCGGGCCCCGTACGTTCCTCGTACGGGGCCCTTCGCACGGCCTAGAGTAACGGGGGCCCCGGGAGCCTCCCGGGCATGTCCCCCACATATGCCGTCTGAGATCTGAGGAACCAGTGCGCCGACTTGCCGGCCTTCTCGTCGTCCCCCTGCTGCTGTTGTCAGCGGCCTGCGGCAGCGACGACAAGGGCTCCGACTCCGCTTCCGCCTCCGCGTCCGCCCCCTCCCAGGGCGGTTTCCCCGCCATCACCGCGGGCGCGAAGTTCGGTGAGAAGCCCACCCTGGCCAAGGGCACGGGAACGCCGCCCAAGGAGCTGAAGACCAAGGTCATCAGCGAGGGCGACGGCGCGAAGCTCAAGAACGGCGACGTGGCCCAGGTCAACTACCTCGGCCAGCAGTACGACTCCACCGAGCCGTTCGACAACAGCTTCGACCGTAAGCAGCCGTTCGACCTGACGCTCGGTGCCGGCATGGTCATCCAGGGTTGGGAGAAGGGCCTGCTCGGCCAGAAGGTCGGCAGCAGGGTCCAGCTCATCATTCCGCCGGACCTGGGTTACGGCGCCCAGGGCCAGGGCGACATCAAGGCCAACGCCACCCTGGTCTTCGTCGTCGACATCCTGAAGGCGAAGCAGATCCCGGCGTCCGCCAAGGGCACCGCCGTCGCCCAGGACGACGCGGACCTCCCCAAGGTGGGCACCAACACCGACGGCAAGGCGCCGAGCCTGACCATCCCCAGCAAGGTCGACCCGCCGAAGAAGCTGGTCTCCAACTACGTCCTGGAGTCCAAGGGCGACGTGGTCGGGGAGACCGACTCGGTCGTCGTGAACTACGTGGCCAAGCTCTGGAAGGACGGCAAGGAGTTCGACAACACGTACACCACGGGCAAGACGGCCACCTTCCCGCTGGCGCAGGTCACCCTCAAGGGCCTGAAGAACGGTCTGGTCGGCAAGAAGATCGGCAGCCGGGTGCTGCTGGTCGTGCCGCCGGACCAGGGCCTCGGCGACAAGGAGCAGCAGTCCATCCCCGCCAACTCCACGCTGGTCTTCGCCGTGGACATCCTGGCGAAGATGTAAGACTGTCCCGGTTGCCCAGTTCATCAGTAAGAGGAGCAAGTCAGTGAGCATCGAGAAGCCCGAGATCGACTTCCCGGGTGGCGAGCCGCCGGCCGGTCTGGAGATCAAGGACATCTGGGAGGGCGACGGCGAGGTGGCCAGGGCCGGCCAGACCGTCTCCGTCCACTACGTCGGGGTCGCCTTCTCCACCGGCGAGGAGTTCGACGCCTCGTGGAACCGCGGCACCCCGCTGAAGTTCCAGCTCGGTGCCGGCCAGGTCATCCAGGGCTGGGACCAGGGCGTGCAGGGCATGAAGGTCGGCGGCCGTCGCCAGCTGACCATCCCCGCGCACCTCGCCTACGGTGACCGCGGCGCCGGCGGCCGCATCGCCCCGGGGGAGACGCTGATCTTCGTCTGCGACCTGGTCGCCGTCTGATCCGCGCCCCGCGCCCCGCGCTCCGAGGGCCCGTGCCGGCCGGCACGGGCCCTCGCTTTTGTCCGGACACCCCGGGGCGGTACGGTCGAGCGTCGTAGAGCACGAGGGAAAGGGCGTCGATGGCGATTGCCAAGGCCGAGCGGCTGATGAACCTGGCGCTGTGTCTGCTGGGGACCCGGCGCCCGCTCAGCAAGCGCGAACTGCGCGGCTCCATCGAGGCCTACCTCGAAGCGGCCTCCGACGACGCCTTCAACCGGATGTTCGAGCGGGACAAGGACGATCTGCGCGAGCTCGGTCTGGTCATCGAGACCGTGGAGAACCTGGACGGCGAGACCGGCTACCTCGCCCGCCGCGACAGCAACCGGCTGCCCCCCATCACCCTGGACGCCGAGGAGGCCGCCGCGCTCGGCCTGGCCGCCAAGGTCTGGCAGCAGGCCCGCCTCGCCGGCGCGGCCAGCGGCGCCCTGCAGAAGCTGCGGGCGGCCGGGATGCCCGAGACCGAGGACGCCTACGAGGTGCACAGCGCCCTCGAACCGCGCATCCCCGTCCACGAGGCCGCCTTCGAACCCCTGATGCTGGCCTGCCGCGACCGCCGCCCGGTGACCTTCGACTACCGCAAGGCCAACGCCGCCCAGCCCGAGCAGCGCCAGGTCGAGCCGTGGACCCTGGAATGCTGGCGCGGCCACTGGTACCTGGCCGGCTGGGACCGGGAGCGGGGCGCGGAGCGCGTCTTCCGGCTCTCCCGGATCACCGGCAGGGTCCGCTCCCGGGCCGGCGCCTTCACCGCCGAGGTGCCCGACGTGGTCACCGTCCGCGAGACCGTCGAGAGCTGGGCGGGCGAGACGGCCACCCGGACCGCCCTGATCAGGCTGCGCACCGACTCCGGCTACCCGCTGCGCGCCCGGGCCCTCTCGGTCCGGGAACTCGGGAACGGGTGGGAGGAGTTGGAGATCCCGTACGGCCACGGCCTGGACGCCTGGCTCGTCGAGTTCGGCCCCGACGTCGTCGTCACCGGACCCGAGGACCTGCGGGCCGACGTGGTGGACCGGCTGCGCGCCGTGGCCAAGGACTGAGGGGACCGTATTCATGGCCACGAACGCCATCGATCAGACGCGCCGGATGCTCTCCCTGGTGACGTACCTGCGTGAGCGCCCCGGCGCCCACGTCCAGGACGTCGCCCGGGCCTTCGGGATCACCGAGGACGAGCTGATCTCCGACCTCGACGTGCTGCCCATGTGCGGGACCAGCTTCCGGGGCGGCGACCTGCTCGACATCGACACCGACGGCGACCGCATCTGGTGGCACAACCCGGACGACGTCGCCGAACCGCTGCGGCTCGCCGCCGACGAGGCGACGGCCCTGCTGGTCGCCGCCCGCGCCGTGGCGACCCTGCCGGGGCTCCGCGAGAGCGACCGCCAGGCGCTGCTGCGGGCCACCGCGAAGCTGGAGACCGCCGCCGGCGAGGTGGGCGCGGCCAGCTCCCGGCTCTCGGTGACCTTCGAGTCCGAGGGCGGCGTCTTCGCCGAGGTGGACCGGGCGATCTCGGAGCGGCGCCGGCTGTGGCTCCGTTACTACTCGCCCGCCCGCGACGAGCTCACCGAGCGCGAGGTGGACCCGATCCGGCTGTTCGCCGTCGGCCACACCTACATGGAGGCGTGGTGCCGCTCCTCCGAGGACCGGCGCACCTTCCGCCTCGACCGGGTCGCCGAGATCCGGCTGCTCGACGAGCCCGCCGCCCCGCCCGAGCTGGAGCTGCGGGACCTGTCGGCAGGACTGGTCCAGCCGGCCGCCGAGGACCCGGAGGTCGTGATCGAGGTCGGCCCCGGCGGACGCTGGGTCGCCGAGTACTACCCGCACGACCGGGCCGAGGAACTGCCCGACGGCGGACTGCGGATCAGCCTGCGCACCCCCGACCCGGCCTCGCTGCGCCGGCTCGCGCTGCGGCTCGGCCGGGAGGGGCGCATCGTCTCGCCCCCGGAGCTGGCCGAGAGCGCGCGGGACGCGGCCCGTGCGGCGCTCGCCGCGTACGACGGCGCGGCCTGAAGGGACGGCTGAGGAGAGATGGGGAACCTGTCCGCACTGCCGGGCCTCACCGCCGTGCCCACCGTGGCGGTGCCGCAGTCCGCGCGCTTCAAGGCCGCCTGCCCGGACTGCCGCGCGCGGTTCGAGCTGGCGGCGGCGGAGTTCCGGCTCGTGATCGGCGCCACCAGCCGCACCACGTTCTACTCCTTCACCTGCCCCGAGTGCGCCGCGTGCGTCCGCAAGCCGGCGGGGGAGCGGATAGTGGAGCTCCTCACCGACGGCGGCGTACGCACGCTGCGCCTGCACACCGGTCCCTGAGACGTTCCGCGACGCGCCGGGACCTTCCGGACACTAGACACATCGAGGCTCTGCGCATGTTCTGGCCCATGCTCGCCATCGCCCTGGGATTCCTCGGGATCGCCGTGCTCGGCGTGCTGGCCATCAGGGTGTTCGTCGAGGCCCAGCGCCTCGGCCACCAGGTGACCCGCACCACGGAGCGCGTCAACCGCGCCGCCGAGGACCTGGAGCGCGCGGCCATCCGCCTGGCCGCGACCGGAGAGTCGCTGCCGTAGAGAGGCCCGGAAGACGCGCCCTCCAGTTTCCGGGGTCCGAGGGGTACGCTGCTGCAGACGGCCCAGGCAGGGAGGTGCGGGCCGCTATCAAAAGTACGCACGGGCATTGCCTCGCGTTTACTCCCGCGGGTTACGATCGCTGCCGGCGAATGGTCGGATGTGTATCCGGCACTCAAGGGCAGCGAGCCCGCCTCCAGCCGCCTCAGCTAGAAGGAAGCACATCATGGGCAATCTGAAGCCTCTCGAGATCTTTCTGATCATCGCTGTCATCCTGCTGTTGTTCGGCGCCAAGAAGCTTCCCGACATGGCCCGTTCGCTGGGCAAGTCCGCCCGCATCCTCAAGAGCGAGGCCAAGGCCATGAAGAAGGACGACGAGCCGACGGCCACCACCCCGGACGCCGCCGCCGACCAGGGCACCCAGCAGGCCGCGCGTACGATCCAGGCCGCGCCCGGCGACGTCACGAGCTCCCGCCCGGTGAGCGAAGCGAAGCCCACCACCCAGAGCTGACCCGCGCCGACGGGTTCTTCCGCCGGCCGCCGCACGAGACGAGGGAAGTGGGTTGCTCAAGTCTGCCCGCAAGCAGGAGAAGGACAGCGAGGGGCGGATGCCCCTCGCTGATCACCTGCGAGAGCTGCGTAACCGACTGCTGATCGCGGTCCTGGCGATCATCGTGATCACCTCGATCACGGCCTTCTTCTACAACGAGCTGATCAACTTCCTGATCCGCCCGATCCTGGAGTCGGTCGGGTGCGCCAACGGCGAGAAGAGGCAGAACAACGGGAACCCGTGCGCCGAGATGACGGTGAACGGCCTCGTCGCGCCCTTCTCCATCGCCCTCAAGGTCTCCCTCATGGCAGGAGTGGTGTTCTCCACTCCCGTCTGGCTCTACCAGCTGTGGGCGTTCCTCGCCCCCGGTCTCCACAAGCACGAGAAGCGATACGCGCTGGGCTTCGTCGGCGCCGGTGTGCCGCTGTTCCTCGCGGGCGCCGCCCTCGCCTACGTGCTGATGCCGAAGACCGCCGAGGTGCTGCTCGACTTCACCCCGGACCACACGACGAACCTGCTGCCCGTCGACGACTACCTCAACATCATCACGCGCATGGTGGTCGTCTTCGGCCTCGCCTTCGAGCTGCCCCTGCTGCTCATCCTGCTCAACTTCACCGGAGTGCTCACCGCCAAGCGGCTGGCCTCCTGGTGGCGCGCCATGATCATGGGCATCACGATCTTCGCCGCGGTGGCGACCCCCACCGGCGACCCGCTCACCATGGCCGTGCTGGCCGCGCCCATCGTGCTGCTGTACTTCATCGCGCTCGGCATCTGCCTGGCCAACGACAAGCGCCGCAAGCGCAACAACCCCGACGCCGACCTCGACGACGACGAGGCCTCGCAGCTCGACCTCACCCCCGAGGACATCGGCGACATGGAGCACGTGTCGGCTTCGCCCGTCCTGCCCGGCCAGGCCGACGGCGGCCGGCCCTCGGTGCGCGACGGTTACGACGACATCACCTGAGCTTGTAGGGTCCCCGGGTGACCAGCGAGATCACCCTCTTCGTCAATCCCACCGCGGGTCGCGGCCGGGGCGCGCGAGCCGCGCGGCCGGCCGCTTCGGCGTTGCGGGAGGCCGGCTTCGCGGTACGCACGATCCTCGGCGAGGACGCCGGTGACGCGTTGCGCCGGGCGCGCGACGCGGTCGCGGAGGGGACCGGGGCGCTGATAGCCGTCGGCGGGGACGGGCTCATGTCGCTCGCCCTCCGGGCGGTGGCCGGGACGCTCACCCCGCTGGGCGTGGTGGCGGTGGGGACGGGCAACGACTTCGCGCGCGCCCTGCGCCTGCCGATACGCGACCCGGAGGCGGCGGGCCGGCTCGCCGCCGAGGCGCTCAAGGGCCGGGCGCCCGTGCGCGAGATCGACCTCGGCCGGGTCGGGGAGCGCTGGTTCGGCTCCGTCCTCGCCTCCGGCTTCGACTCCCGGGTCAACGACCGGGGCAACCGGATGCGCTGGGTGCGCGGCCGGTTCAAGTACGACGTGGCGATCCTCGCCGAGCTGGCCGCCTTCAGGCCGGTCACGTACCGCATGACTCTCGACGACGGGCCGCCCCGCGAGATAGCGGCGACGCTCGTCGCGGTCGGCAACGGCACGTCCTACGGCGGCGGCATGCGCATCTGCGCCGACGCGGTCATGGACGACGGCCTCTTCGACGTCACGGTGGTCGGCGAGTGCAGCCGGACGACCCTGCTCAGGGTGTTCCCCCGGGTGTACAGGGGGACCCACCTGAGTCACCCCGTCGTCACCGTGCACCGGGCCTCCTCGGTCACCCTCGAAGCCGTCGGCGTCACCGCGTACGCGGACGGCGAACCGCTCGGCGACCTGCCGGTGACCGCCGTCTGCGTGCCGAAGGCGGTTCGGGTGCTCGGAGCTTCCCCGCCCCCGGCCAAGGGCGATTAAAGATCGCGTCACTGTCGGAGGCGGCGGGTAGGCTCGTGGACAAGATGACAGAGGACCTCTCACCAGCTGAGCGCTACCAGGCTTCCCGGCTCCGGGCGGCCGAGCAGGCGACCGCTCTCGGGCCGTTCCGCGAGATGTACGACTTCGATCTCGACCCGTACCAGATCGAGGCGTGCAAGGCGCTGGAGGCCGGGAAGGGCGTGCTCGTCGCCGCCCCGACCGGCTCGGGCAAGACGATCGTCGGCGAATTCGCCGTGCACCTCGCCCTGGAGCAGGGCCGCAAGTGCTTCTACACCACCCCGATCAAGGCCCTGTCGAACCAGAAGTTCGCCGATCTGGTCCGGCGCTACGGCGCGGACAAGGTCGGCCTGCTGACCGGCGACAACAGTGTCAACGCGGACGCCCCGGTCGTCGTCATGACCACCGAGGTCCTGCGCAACATGCTGTACGCGGGCTCCCAGGCGCTGAACGGCCTCGGACACGTGGTCATGGACGAGGTGCACTACCTCTCCGACCGCTTCCGGGGCGCGGTCTGGGAAGAGGTGATCATCCACCTGCCCGAGTCCGTCACCCTGGTCTCCCTGTCGGCGACCGTGTCCAACGCGGAGGAGTTCGGCGACTGGCTGGACACGGTGCGCGGCGACACCGAGGTGATCGTCTCCGAGCAGCGGCCCGTGCCGCTCTGGCAGCACGTGCTGGCCGGCCGGCGGATGTACGACCTCTTCGAGGAGGAGAGCGACCACGGGGGCCGGGGCGTCGGCCGCCGCGAGGTCAACCCCGACCTCGTCCGCCTCGCCCGCATGGAGAACCAGCGCGGGTACAACCCGCGCGACCGCAGGCGCGGCAAGATGGTGCGCGAGGCGGACCGCGAGCGCGAGCGGCGCCAGCGCAGCCGGATCTGGACGCCCTCGCGCCCCGAGGTCATCGACCGGCTGGACGCCGAGGGGCTGCTCCCCGCGATCACGTTCATCTTCAGCCGGGCCGCCTGCGAGGCCGCCGTACAGCAGTGCCTGCACGCCGGGCTCCGGCTCAACGACGACGACAAGCGCCGGCTGGTGCGGGAGATCGTCGAGGAGCGGACGGCGTCCATCCCGCCCGAGGACCTGCACGTCCTGGGCTACTACGAGTGGCTCGAGGGCCTGGAGCGGGGCATCGCCGCGCACCACGCCGGGATGCTCCCGAGGTTCAAGGAGATCGTCGAGGAGCTGTTCGTCCGGGGCCTGGTCAAGGCGGTCTTCGCGACGGAGACGCTGGCGCTCGGCATCAACATGCCCGCCCGCTCGGTCGTCCTGGAGAAGCTCGTCAAGTGGAACGGCGAGCAGCACGCCGACATCACCCCCGGCGAGTACACCCAGCTGACCGGCCGGGCCGGGCGGCGCGGGATCGACGTCGAGGGGCACGCCGTGGTGCTCTGGCAGCGCGGCATGGACCCGGGCGCGCTGGCCGGACTCGCCGGCACGCGCACGTATCCGCTGCGCTCCAGCTTCCGCCCCTCGTACAACATGGCCGTGAACCTGGTGCAGCAGTTCGGGCGGCACCGCTCGCGCGAACTCCTCGAGACCTCGTTCGCGCAGTTCCAGGCGGACCGGTCGGTCGTCGGGATCTCCCGCCAGGTCCAGCGCAACGAGGAGGGCCTGGAGGGTTACCGCGAGGGCATGACCTGCCACCTCGGTGACTTCGAGGAGTACGCGCGGCTGCGCCGCGACCTCAAGGACCGGGAGACGGAGCTGGCCAAGCAGGGCGCGTCCCAGCGGCGGGCCGCCGCCGCGGCGTCCCTGGAGAAGCTGAAGCCCGGCGACGTCATCCACGTGCCGACCGGCAAGTTCGCCGGCCTCGCGCTCGTCCTGGACCCCGGGCTGCCGGCCGGCCGTACCAACGGACACGGGCACCGCGGCATGGAGTACCACGACGGGCCCCGCCCGCTGGTGCTGACCGCCGAGCGGCAGGTGAAGCGGCTCGCCTCGATCGACTTCCCGGTGCCGGTCGAGGCCGTGGAGCGGATGAGGGTGCCGAAGTCCTTCAACCCGCGCTCGCCGCAGTCGCGCCGGGACCTGGCCTCCGCGCTGCGCACCAAGGCCGGGCACATCGTCCCGGACCGGCACCGCCGGGGACGCGCCCCCGCCGCCGACGACCGCGAGATCGCGCGCCTGCGGGCCGAGCTGCGCGCCCACCCCTGCCACGGGTGCGACGAGCGCGAGGACCACGCCCGCTGGGCCGAGCGCTACTACCGGCTGCAGCGCGACACCCGGCAGCTGGAGCGCCGCATCGAGGGGCGCACCAACACGATCGCCCGCACCTTCGACCGGATCGTGGCCCTGCTCACGGAGCTGGACTACCTGCGCGGCAGCGAGGTCACCGAGCACGGGCGGCGCCTCGCCCGGCTCTACGGCGAGCTGGACCTGCTGGCGAGCGAGTGCCTGCGGGCCGGTGTCTGGGAGGGGCTGAACCCGGCCGAGCTCGCGGCGTGCGTCTCCGCGCTGGTGTACGAGGCGCGGCAGGCCGACGACGCGGTGGCGCCGAAGCTGCCGTCGGGGCCCGCGAAGACGGCGCTGGGCGAGATGGTCCGCATCTGGGGGCGGCTCGACGCCCTGGAGGAGGACTTCAAGATCAACCAGGCGGAGGGGGTCGGCCAGCGCGAGCCGGACCTCGGCTTCGCCTGGGCGGTGTACATGTGGGCCTCCGGCCGCTCGCTGGACGAGGTGCTGCGCGAGGCGGACATGCCGGCGGGCGACTTCGTGCGGTGGTGCAAGCAGGTCATCGACGTGCTGGGCCAGGTGGCAGCCGCCGCGCCGCGCGAGAACAGCTCGGTGGCGCGCAACGCCCGCAAGGCGGTCGACGAGGTGCTGCGGGGCGTGGTGGCGTACAGCTCCCTCGGCTGAGGAGGGCGGCGCCCCGTTCTCGTAACGCAGCGTCCCAGCACACGGAATGCCGGCCGGACAAGCTGTCCGGCCGGCATTCGTGCGGGTGCCCTTTCCGGAATGGCTGCCTAGGCCCGGCCGCCCCGGCTCATCTTCATCGACGCGCCCGCGCAGACCAGACCCAGCAGGACCGCGAGGCCGCCGATGATGATGTTGTTGAGGATGACGCCGGCGTCCGGACTGCTGCCGACCACCCAGGGCGAGATGATCATCCAGGCGCCCATGGCGCAGATGGCCCAGCTCAGGCCGTACATCCGCTGCGGCATCGCGGTGAACCCGAGGCCGAGCACGGCGATCGCTATGCCCATGACCAGGTTGTGCGTCACCAGAGCGGACTGCGAGGTGGTGAAGTGCAGCACCCACGGTGACACGGCGCAGTACAGGCCGACCAGGAAGACCGGCGCGTCCACCAGCGCCACGTCGCGGCCGCCCAGCATCCGTGCGTAACGGTCGCTCATTTCCGAGACATCGGGGTGCCCGGCCATGTCGTGGCCGGCATGCGAGACGTTTGACATGAGTGTTCGTCCCCCTTCGGATCGGGCGGACCAGGTCACCGCCACGCGCGGGGAGCGGCCCGCACTGCCCATTCTGCTCTTATCTGTCTCTTATGCGCAGGTTCGAGGCGGCTTGGTGTCCGCGGGATCCGCGCCGGTCCGGGGTCCTCGCGGTGGGCGTGGGGACCCACCGCGAGGGGAGCCGCTAGGCGGCGGGCGGCATCAGGACGGTGTCGACGATGTAGACCGTGGCGTTGGCGGTGGGGACGTTGCCGCAGACGACCTTCGACGAGTCGTTCACGGTGTACGTCGTGCCCGAGCCCGACGTCGTCAGCTCGCTCTTCTCCAGGGTCTCGAAGGAGCCCTTCTCCAGCTGCTTCGGTGTCAGCTTCTGGCCCACCACGTGGTAGGTGAGGACCTTGGTGAGCGCGGCCTTGTCGGCGAGCAGCTTGTCGAGGTCCTCCTTCGGGACCTTGGCGAAGGCGTCGTTGGTGGGCGCGAACACGGTGATGTTCTGCGCGCTGTTGAGCGTGTCGACCAGGCCGGCCTTCTTGACCGCGGTGACCAGGGTGGAGAGGGCCGGGTTGTTCGAGGCCGCCGTGGCGACCGGTTCCTTCGCCATGCCGGTGAAGGAACCCGCGCCGTTCTTCGGGACCGACGCGCAGGCCGGACCGAAGGGCTTGTCCGGGGCCGTGGACGCGGCGGCGGACGGGGAGGCGGTGGCCTTCGCGGAGCTGGCGCTCGATCCGGACGCGCTGTCCTTGGAGTCGCTGGAGCAGGCCGTCAGGGCCAGCGGCAGGATCGCCGCGGCGGAGAGCGCTACGGCGGCGCGGCGGGCGTGGATGACCTTCATGGTGTTCTCCTGTTTGGGTAGCCGATTGATTGCTTACGGTAATTGGCTGAGGGTGTGCGCCGCCCCGGACGGGCGGTGCGCATGTGGGGCGGAGGCGGTGGGACCGCGTGTTCAGGACACGTCGACCACCACCGAGTGCCGGCCGGTGGCGCCGTCCGGCACGGTGCCGACGCGGCGGGAGGTCTGCGTGGCGCCGCTCCCGTCGGTCGCGCGGACCTCCAGGGTGTGGCCGCCCGGGGTGGCCGGCCATTCCCACACCCACTGGCGCCAGACGTCCCGGCCGGCCGGCGCCGCGAGCCGCGCCGGGTGCCACGGGCCGCCGTCCACCCGGACCTCGACCCGGACGATGCCGCGGTGCTGGGCCCAGGCGACCCCGGCGACCGGCACCGTGCCGGCCTTCGGGGAGGCGAAGGGACGCGGGGTGTCGATACGGGCCTGGGTCTTGACCGGCGCCCGTCGGGACCAGGACCGCTTCACCCAGTACGCGTCGTACGCGTCGAAGGTGGTCAGCTCGAGGTCCCTGATCCACTTGCAGGCCGACACGTATCCGTACAGGCCGGGGACGACCATCCGGACCGGGAAGCCGTGCTCGAAGGGCAGTGGCTCCCCGTTCATGCCGACGGCGAGCAGGGCGGCGCGGCCGTCCATGACGTCCTCGACCGGGGTGCCGGTCGTCATGCCGTCCACCGAACGCGCCACGAGCTGGTCGGCCGGTCCGCCCTCGGACGGGGGCCGCACCCCCGCCTCGCGCAGCAGATCGGCGAGGTGCACGCCGAGCCACCGGGCATTGCCGACGTACGGTCCGCCCACCTCGTTCGAGACGCAGGTCAGGGTGATGTCGCGCTCCACGACCTCGCGGCGCAGCAGGTCCTGGAAGGTGAGGGTCACCGGACGGGGCACGCCCTTGCCGTGGATCCGCAGCCGCCACGCCCCGGCGTCCACCCTCGGCACGACCAGGGCTGTGTCGACGCGGTAGAAGTCCTTGTTGGGCGTGACGAACGGGCTCAGCCCCCGGATGCCGAGGTCCGCACCGGCCGGCACGGCGGGGGCGGGCGAGCCGGGCGCGGGGAGACCCAGATCGCGCCGGGACGCCTCGGCATCGGCCTGCCCGGCGGAGGTGAGCCGCCGCCCCAGCAGTCCGGCCCCGGCGGAGGCCACCGCGGCGACGCCCGCCGCGACGACGAACCCGCGCCGGTCGAAGCGCCCGGCAGCCCGCCCTCCGGACGGCCGGGCCGGGATCAGCCGCCCGGCCAGCAGGTACAGCACCCCCGCCCCCGCCAGCGCGCCCGCCACGGAGGGCAGCGCGTCCGGGACCCGGCCCTCCGGCCGCCCGATCGCCGCCACCGCGCCGACCGCGCCGAAGACCAGCACGGCCGCCGGTGCGGCGATCCGGTGGCGGAGCGCCAACAGCCCGACGGCCACGGCGAACAGCGCCAGGACCGCGAGGATGCCGAGCTCCAGGACCAGCTTGTCGTTCGTCCCGAAGTTCCGTACGGCGAAGTCCTTCAGTGCTGGGGGAGTGCGGTCGATCACCGCCCCGCCCACCGCCGTGACCGGCCCCGCCTCGGGGCGCACCACCACCGCCGCCACCAGCTCGGCGAAGGCCAGGGCGCCGAACCCGGCGATCCCGCCGCTGAGCGCGGCCCAGGCCGCCCGCAGCGCACGGGACCGCCGGGGCTCGGTGGCCCCGGTCTCCGGATCGTTCTGATCTTCACTCACGGCCGGGATTCGGAGCCCGCGGGCCCGCGGATTGGTCTGTCACCCGATCGGATGAGAGTCGGTGCCGGTCCTTCTGCCGCGCCACCTGTAACGAACCACCTCCGGAAGGCGTTTGCCGCTCCCTCACCACCGGGAGAAGGGCGCGCGGCGCAGGTGTTCCGGAGGGAGCGGTATGAGTGACATGCGGCGACGCACGGCCGCCGTGGGCGGCGGGGTGGCGGGACTGACCGCCGTTCACCTTGATTCTCCCGGGATGCCCGGTCCTTCAGGGCTGGGCATCCCGGGAGAATCAAGGTGAACGTCCTCGCCCGGGCCGGCATCGCGCTCCGGGCGGTCGGCATGTTCTTCGAGGCCGGGGGCGACCACCAGCCGGCCCGGTTCAAGGCCGACCCCGGCAACCGGGGGAGGATCATGGACCAGCGGCTTCCTCCCGCTCCCGCCGAGGCGGGTCTGAAGGGCCGGCCCGGGCCGTCCTCCCCGGGCCGGCCGCTCACGCCGGCAGCTCCATCAGTGCCACCGGGTCCGAGGTCGGCCGCGTCGAACCGCCCGCCGGTTCCACGGTGACGCCCATGCCCGTGGCCCCGTCGACCGGGCCGTCGAGCAGGGTCGTGTACGTGGTGGAGGACGGGCCCGAGGCGTGCATCAGGCCCGCCGGGCGCATCGTGCCGCCGTCGGCGAACCACAGCTGGTAGACCTTGCCCGCGGGCGCCTCGGCGAGGCCGGTGGCCAGGAACACCGCCCGGTCCTCGCTCCGGGAGACCACCACCGTGCCCTTCGCCCCGTCCTCCAGCGTGCCCGAGGAGGTCTTCGCGTCGGGCGCGGCGAGGACCTCGGCCACCTGCTCGGCCCGGAGCCGGGCCGCGTCCGCCTGCCGCTGGGCGTCCCGTGCCTCCTGGTGCTGCCACACGGCGATCCCGCCGAAGCCCGCCGCCGCGGCCAGGCACGCGGCCAGGGCGAACCGGGACCACCGCCCCGCCCCGCCCCGCCGGTCGGGCGAGCGCGCGCGGCGGGGAAGGGAGGGCGGCTCCTGGCGTACGGTCGTGATCTCCCGGAGTACCCGCTCCCGCAGTCCCCGGGGGACCGGCGCGGCGACGGCGAGGCCGAGGCGGGTCGCGGTCTCGGAGAACTCTCGGACCTCGGTCGCGCATGCTTCACAGTCGCTCAGGTGCCGCTCGAAGCACCGGCGTTCGGTGTCCGGCAGGGCGTGCAGGGCATAGGCGCCCGTCAGCGTGTGGAGTCCGGCGTCGCTCATGAGGTCACCCCGAGGCAGTCGCGCATCCGGATCAGCCCGTCGCGCAGTCGAGTCTTGATCGTGCCGAGCGGCACCGCGAGCAGTTCGGCCACCTCGCGATAGGTCAGCCCCCGGTAGTACGCCAGGGTGACGGACTCCCGCTGGAGTTCGGACAGCGTCCGCAGGCAGCGGCGCACCTGCTCGCGTTCCAGCCGGGTCTCGACCTGTTCGGTGACCTCGTCGAAGGCGGGCGTGCGGTCGAGCAGGGCGGCCTTGTGCTCGCGGGCGGCCGAAGCCTGCGCGGAGCGGACCCGGTCGACGGCACGACGGTGGGCGAGGGTCAGCACCCAGCTCATGGCGCTGCCCCGGGCGGCCTGGAAGCGGGACGCGGTGCGCCACACCTCGACCAGGACCTCCTGGGCGACCTCCTCCGACTGGGCGGGATCGCGCAGCACGCTGCGCACGAGCCCGAGCACCGGCCCGCTCACCACGTCGTAGACCTGGGCGAAGGCGTCGTGGTCGCCCCGGGCGACGCTTCCCATCAGCTCCTGGAGATCGGGCCCCACCGAGGCCGTTCCGCCGATGTACACGGCTTCTTTCACGCGGGGTTCCCTTCGGTGGTCATCGCTCTCCGGGTGATTCGTAGCCGGTGCCGGTGCGGATTGGCCGGGAGCCGGAGATCCTTCCAGGGCCCGGCGGCCCACTCGTAGTTCCGTTCGTACCGGGAGCCGGTCCGGGTTCCGTTCGTACCGGGAGCCGGTCCGGCGAACAGCCCTGGCGCGCTGCGGTGACGCGACTGTGCCCCGGTCCGCCGGACCGGGGCACAGTGAGGGCGTGGGAAGGTCAGGCCGCGCCCTCCTGCTCGCGCTCCACCTGCTCGTTCCACTGGCGCTTGACGGAGCGCCAGGACTCGTCGTCGTGGCCGAGCCGCCAGTAGCCCGAGATCGACAGCTGGGAGAGGGGGATCCCGCGCTCCAGGCGCAGGTGGCGGCGGATCTCCTTCACGAAGGCCGCTTCGCCGTGGACGAACGCCTGGACGTCGCCGGGCGGGAACTCCAACTCCTTCACCGCCGCGGTGAGCGCCTCGCCGACCGGGCGGCCGGACCGGTGCAGCCAGGTGACCGCCACGCCGTCCGGCGTGGCGATCTTCTGCTCCTCCGCCGCGTCCTCCACCTCGACGAACGCGTGCACCACCGCACCCGCCGGCATCTGCTCCAGCGTGGCGGCGACGGCGGGCAGGGCGCTCTCGTCGCCCACCAGCAGGTGCCAGTCCGCCGAGGCGTCGGGGGCGTAACCGCCGCCGGGCCCCAGGAACGTCACCTGGTCACCCGCCTTCGCGCGCGCCGCCCAGGGCCCGGCGAGGCCCTCGTCGCCGTGCACCACGAAGTCGATCGCCAGCTCCCGGCTGGTGGCGTCCCAGGAACGCACCGTGTACGTACGGGTGGTGGGCCACAGCTCGCGCGGGTACTCCTCGCGGATGCGGGCGACGTCGAAGGGGTGGGCGTAGTCCGCGCCCTCGGGGGCGAAGCACAGCTTGACGTAGTGATCGGTGAAACCCGCGAGGGCGAAATCGGCGAGACCGTCACCGCCGAGCACCACCCGGATCATGTGCGGGGTGATCTGCTCGGTGCGCAGGACCTGCGCCCCCCGAGCCTTCGGTGCCCGCCGCTCCGGTCGTTCTGCCACGAGGTCTGCTCCCTGCTGCCGGAAATTGGGGACCGCCGGCCGGAGCCGACATTCTTAGGGTGTCCTAACCTAACACCTCAGGGGTGCAGTACGTCGAGGAGGCGTCCCACCGCTCCGCCCAGCCCCCACCGGACCGCGAGGGCCTCCAGGGCGGCCGGGTCGCGCGGTCCGGCGGGCAGCGCCGGGTCGAAGTCCGGCAGCGGTACGTCACCGGCGACCCGCACCACCTTCGGCGCCACGGCCACATAGGCGCGGGCCTCGTCGAGCCGCTTGCGCTGCGAGGGCGTCAGCCGGGCCGCCGGATCGTCCACGGCGGCCATGATCCCGGCCAGGTCACCGAAGGCGTCCAGCAGCTTCGCCGCCGTCTTCTCGCCGATGCCGGGCACGCCGGGCAGTCCGTCGCTCGGGTCACCGCGCAGCAGCGCCAGATCCACGTACCCCGGGCCGTCGACCCCGTACTTCTCGCGCAGCCACGCCTCGTCCGTCGCCTGGAGGGTGCCGACCCCCTTCAGTGGGTAGAGCACCCGCACCCCCCGGGCGTCGTCCACCAGCTGGTAGAGGTCCCGGTCGCCGGTGACGATGTCGACCGGCCCGGCCGCCCGGCCGGTCAGCGTGCCGATCACGTCGTCCGCCTCGTACCCCTCGACGCCCACCCGGGCGATGCCGAACGCGTCCAGCACGTCCGCGATGACCGGCACCTGCGGGGCCAGCGTGTCCGGCGTCTCCTCCTCGTCGGGCACACCCTCCCCGGTCTCGACCGCCACGCGGTGCGCCTTGTACGAGGGGATGAGGTCGACCCGCCACTGCGGCCGCCAGTCCGCGTCCCAGCAGGCGACGAGGTCGTCCGGCCGGTGGTCCTGCACGAGCCGGCCGATGAAGTCCAGCAGTCCGCGCACGGCGTTGACCGGCGTCCCGTCCGGCGCGCGCACCGAATCGGGCACGCCGAAGTAGGCGCGGAAGTAAAGGGAGGCGGTATCGAGGAGCATCAGGCGTCGCGTCACACGCCGATGATGCCGCACGGCGCCGACAGCGGCCGCCGCGGACGCGGTTCCCGGAAAACCGGCCCGGTCGGTGTGATCCAAGCCACTGTCGTGTTTGCTCCGGGTAAGCGGGGGCAGGCGCGGCATCGGAGCGGACCACGTTGCGTTTTCAACCAGTGCACGTGCCATGCGGACGGAATCCGTACCGCTCCACGGTCTGCCGGCGGGGGTGGCAGACCGTTTTCGGTTCAACGCGTGAGGTGTATGTGTCCAGGCTGCAGGCCGAGCACTTGTACAAGGTGTTCGGCAGACGACCCGATCAAGCCGTGCAGAAGCTGCGGAGCGGCACCGGCCGCGACGCGCTGCGCGCCGACGGAACGACCGCAGCGGTGATCGACGCGTCGTTCACCGTGGAGCCGGGGCAGATCTTCGTCGTGATGGGTCTGTCCGGCTCGGGCAAGTCCACGCTGCTGCGGATGCTCAACGGCCTGCTGGAGCCCACCTCCGGCCAGGTGCTCTTCGACGGCCAGGACCTGACCGCCCTGAGCCCCGCGGAGCTCCGCCACGTCCGCTCCACCAAGATCAGCATGGTGTTCCAGCACTTCGCGCTCTTCCCCCACCGGAGCGTCCTGGAGAACGCCGCGTACGGCCTGGAGGTGCAGGGCGTGCCGCGCGGCGAGCGCCACCGCCGCGCCGCCGAGGCCCTGGAGCTGACCGGCCTGGCCGGCTGGGAGAAGTCCTGGCCCGACGAGCTGTCCGGCGGGATGCAGCAGCGCGTGGGCCTCGCCCGCGCGCTCGCCACCGACGCCGACCTGCTGCTGATGGACGAGTCCTTCAGCGCGCTCGACCCGCTGATCCGCCGCGACATGCAGGACCAGCTCCTGGAACTGCAGAAGCGGCTGAAGAAGACCATCGTCTTCATCACCCACGACCTCAACGAGGCCATGCGCCTCGGTGACCGCATCGCCGTGATGCGCGACGGCGAGATAGTCCAGCTCGGCACCGCCGAGGACATCCTCGTCACCCCGGCCAACGACTACGTCGCCTCCTTCACCCAGGACGTGGACCGCTCCCGGGTGCTGACCGCGGGCGCCATCATGGCCGAACCGCACACCGTCATGGGCGCCCCCGACGACGACGGCAACGAACTGCGTACCCCCGCCGACGTGCTGCGGGCCGCCCCCGCCACCGTCACCGAGTCCACGCCGATCATCGAGCTGTTCACGCCCTGCTCGCAGAGCGGGGTCGCGGTCGCCGTGACCGACGACAAGGGCAAGCTCACCGGCGTCGTGCCCCGGGCCAGGCTGCTCGCCGTGCTCGGCGAGCCGATGACCCCCGCCGGCGCCCCGCAGGACGCCGCCCCGACCTCCCCGAAGAAGGTGGCCGGTGTTTAGGCTCCCTCTCGGCGACTGGGTCGACTCCGCGGTCGACTGGCTCCAGACCCACCTGGCCTGGCTCTTCGAGGCCATCAGCTCCGTGGTGAGCGGCATGTTCGACGGCATCGCCGCCGTGCTCTCCGCCCCCGCGCCCCTGCTCTTCGCGGGCATCGTCGCCGTCATCGCCTGGTGGCTGCGCGGCCTGCTCGCCGGTGTCCTGGCGTTCGTCGGCTTCGCCCTCATCGACTCGGTCGAACTGTGGGACGAGGCGATGGACACGCTCACGCTGGTGCTCGTCGCCACGATCGTGACGCTGGTGCTGGCCGTTCCGCTCGGCATCTGGGCGTCCCGCTCCAGGACGGTGAGCGCGGTGACGCGGCCGGTCCTGGACTTCATGCAGACCATGCCCGCCATGGTCTACCTGATCCCCGGCGTGATCTTCTTCGGCGTCGGTGTCGTCCCCGGCATCATCGCCACCATCATCTTCGCGCTGCCCCCGGGCGTCCGGATGACCGAACTCGGCATCCGCCAGGTCGACGGCGAGCTCGTCGAGGCGGCCGAGGCCTTCGGCACCACCTCCCGCAACACCCTGCTGCGGGTCCAGCTGCCGCTGGCCCTGCCCACGATCATGGCGGGCATCAACCAGGTCATCATGCTGGGCCTGTCCATGGTGGTCATCGCCGGCATGGTCGGCGGCGGCGGCCTCGGCGGCTCCGTCTACCGCGCCATCGGCAACGTCGACGTCGGCCTCGGCTTCGAGGCCGGTGTCTCCATCGTCATCCTGGCCATGTACCTGGACCGGATGACGAGCGCCCTGGGCCGTGAGGTCTCCCCGCTCGCCCGCCGCGCGCTCGCCAAGGCGCGGTCGATGGCCGGCGGCCTGAAGATCTGGCACCACCGCCCGCAGCCCGTCGTCGCCGTCGCGGGCGTCGTCGCCCTCGCGCTCGTCGCCGGCGGCATGGGCGTGTTCGGTTCCTCCGACGACGAGGCCGCCGCGGCCTCCGACCCGGCGAACATCGGTGCCGGCAAGAAGATCAGCATGGGCTACATCCCGTGGGACGAGGGCATCGCCTCCACGTTCCTGTGGAAGGAGCTGCTGGAGCGGCGCGGCTTCGAGGTCGACGTCAAGCAGTACGAGGCCGGCGCGCTGTACACCGGCATGGCGAGCGGCCAGATCGACTTCCAGACCGACTCCTGGCTGCCGGTCACCCACGCCTCGTACTGGAAGAAGTACAAGGACCGCCTGGAGGACGTGGGCTCCTGGTACGGCCCCACCTCGCTGGAGCTGGCCGTCCCCTCGTACGTCAAGGACGTGAAGTCCCTGGCCGACCTCAAGGGCAAGGCGTCGCGGTTCAAGGGCCGGATCGTCGGCATCGAGCCGAGCGCCGGTGAGATGGGCCTGCTCAAGGACAAGATCCTGCCCGGCTACGGCCTGGACGAGGAGTACAAGGTCGTCGACGGCTCCACGCCGTCCATGCTGGCCGAGCTGAAGCGCGCGTACGCCAAGAAGGAACCGATCGTCGTCCCGCTGTGGTCGCCGCACTGGGCGTACGACCAGTTCGAGCTGACCAAGCTCAAGGACCCCGAGAACCTCTGGGGCAAGGGCGACGGCATCCACACGCTGACCCGCAAGGGCTTCACCGGGGACAACCCGGAGGTCGGCAAGTGGCTCAAGGACTTCCGGATGAGCGAGGACCAGCTCACCAGCCTGGAGGCCCAGATCCAGAAGAGCGGCTCCGGCAAGGAGCAGGAGGCCGTCCGCACCTGGCTGAAGGCCAACCCGGACGTCGCCGGCAAGTGGACCCCGGTCAAGAAGTCCGCCTCCGCCGAGGGCGCGAACGGCAAGGACGAGCGCGACCGCACGGTCGAGATGGCCTGGTTCCCCTGGGAGGAGGACATCGCCGCCACGTACCTGTGGAAGGCCGTCCTGGAGGACCGCGGCTACAAGATCGACCTCAAGCAGTTCGAGGTCGGTCCGATGTACACCGCGATGTCGCGCGGCCAGCTCGACGTGCAGTTCGACGGCTGGCTCCCGTACACCCAGAAGAACTACTGGGACAAGTACGGCTCCCAGCTCACCGACATCGGCTCCTGGTACGGCCCGACCTCGATCGAGGTCGCGGTGCCCGACTACGTCAAGGACGTGAAGTCCCTGGCCGACCTCAAGGGCAAGGCGTCGCGGTTCAAGGGCCGGATCATCGGCATCGAACCCGGCACCGCCACCATGGAGAACCTCAAGAAGAACGTGCTCCCGGCCTACGGCCTGGACGACGAGTACAAGGTCGTCGACTCCTCGACGCCCGGCATGCTCGCCGAGCTGAAGCGCGCGTACGCCAAGAAGGAGCCCATCGCCGTCCTGCTGTGGACCCCGCACTGGGCGTACAGCGAGTACGGGATGACCAAGCTCCAGGACCCGAAGAAGGCGTTCGGCGAGGGCGACCGGCTGCACACCATCGCCTCCAAGGAGTTCCCGGAGAACTACCCGCGGCTGACGAAGTGGTTCAAGGACTTCAAGCTCAGCGAGGACCAGCTCGCCGGCCTGGAGAACCAGATCCAGAAGCTCGGTACGGGACACGAGGAGGAAGCCGTGAGGGCCTGGATGAAGAAGAACCCGGGCATCGCGGACAAGATGGCTCCCCAGTAGGAGCCGCGACCGGCCCCACCGGGGCCGCAGCCCAGGAAGGGGTGGGTCACGCCGACGGTGTGATCCACCCCTTCCGGTGTCTGCGCGCGGTCATTTTCCGGGCTGTCCTGCCGTAACGGTGTGCGCGAGGCGCCCACAACCGGAAGGATGGCGAGTCGGGAGGGAGCCGGACATGGACGAGAAGGAAACACTTCGGGTGGGCGCCGCCGTCCGCCGACAGCGCAGATCCCTGGGACTCACCCTGGCCGCGGTCGCCTCGCGCAGCGGTCTTTCCGTACCGTTCCTCAGCCAGATCGAGAACGAACGCGCCAGACCCAGCGCCCGGTCGCTCGACCGGGTCGCCGAAGCGCTGGAGACCACCCCCGCCCGGCTGCGCGCCGCGGCGGACTCCGCACGCGCCGTCGACGTCGTGCGCGCCGCCCGGGAGGACGGGGCGCACCGGGTGGTGCGCGGACGCCACCAGCTCAGCGCCCTGGAGTTCAGTGGGGAACTCGACCTCGGGCGCGAGTTCCAGCACCGCAACGACGAGATCATGTACGTCGCGGAGGGTGCCGCCGAGGTGGAGGCCGAGGGCCGGGCCTACCGGCTGGTCCAGGGCGACACCCTGTTCCTGTCCGGCGGGGTGCGCCACCGTTGGCGGGCCACCCTCCCCGGCACCCGGCTGCTGTGCGTCGCGGTGGCCGAGCACATCGACGCCACGTCCGACCCCCGGCGCTGACCACCCGCGGACCGCCGGCCGGGACGCTCAGGCGGTACGGGCCGCCACCGGGGCGGGTCCCCGCGGCGGCGCGAGCAGCACCCCGCTGAGCAGTCCGCGCGCCGTGCGCACCCCGGCCACCGCCCAGGCCGACACCAGCAGCACGTACAGGGCGACGGCCAGCCAGGTGAACGCGGTCAGACCGGTGTGCCGGGCCAGACCCGCGGCGCCCGTCACGCACGTGCCGACGGGGAACGTGAAGCCCCACCACGTCATCGAGAACGTCATCCCGCCCCGCACCGCCCGCACCACCAGCGCCACCGCCAGAGCCAGCCACAGCAGGGCGAACCCCATCACCGGTACCCCGTACAGCACCCCGAAGGCGCCCAGCGCCGAGGCGTACGCGCCCCCGACCGCACCCGGCGCCACATCGGCCAGCGCGTTGACCGCGGTCGTCGACTGCCCGAGCGGCCCGAGCACCAGGAACAGGGTCGGCGTCAGGGCGAGCGGCAGCGGCCCCCGGTGCACCAGGCGGCCGAAGACCAGCGGCAGCATCACCAGCGTCGCCAGCAGGCTCAGCCCGAACATCGCGTAGCAGCCCAGCAGCAGCGCCTCCCGCCCCTGGCCCGCCGGCAGCTCCGCCACGAGCAGCGGGCCGAGCGCGGCCGACACCATCGGGGCCACCACCGGCAGCAGCCACACCGGGGAGGCGGTGCCCGGTTCCGGCCGGTGGCGCACGATCATGAGATACGGCACCGCCACGGCCGCCACCAGCCCGGTCACCGTACCCGCCGCGTACAGGACCACGTCCAGCGCGAGTGCCGCCCGATGTCCGATGACGTCCTTGCCCACGGTCATGCCGGAGCCCCCGACCGCCAGCAGGGCCATCGAGAGGCAGCCGTAGAACGGTGCGACGGTCAGGTCCGCGAGATGGGCGCGGGCCTGGTCGCGGTGGGCCGCCCAGTGCCCGGCCCGGGCGGCCAGTACGGCGGCGAGGAGCAGCGCCGACAGCATCCACACCACCGTGCAGGCGCCCCGCAGCCCGGGGATGTGCACGGGCAGCGCCACACCCGCGCTCGCCACGATCGCGGTGCCCATGACGGTCGCGTACCAGTTGGGGCCGAAGTGCCGCAGGGAGGGCCGCCGGACGGTGCCGGAGTGCGGGGAACGGGTGCGGATCCGCGGATAGATGGCCATGCCATGATTCTTCCGGTCCGTGCCGGGACCCCACCAGGGAGCGCCGCTCTATGAGGTCATAAGCTGGATTTATGTCCAGTGAACCGCCCGCCCCGCTGTCCCACCGGGTGCCCGACCTCGGCGCGCTGGAACTGCTCCTCGCCGTCGCCCGGCACGGCAGCCTCGGCCGGGCCGCCCGCGACGTCGGCATCACCCAGCCCGCCGCCAGCAGCCGCGTCCGCTCGATGGAGCGGCAGCTCGGCCTCACCCTCCTCGACCGTTCGCCCCGGGGCTCCCGCCTCACCGACGCGGGCGCTCTCGTCACCGACTGGGCGCGCCGGGTCGTCGAGGCCGCCGAGGCGTTCGACGCGGGGGCCCAGGCCCTGCGCGACCGCCGCGACTCCCGGCTGCGGGTCACCGCCTCCATGACCATCGCCGAATACCTGCTCCCCGGCTGGCTCATCGCCCTGCGCGCCGAGCGGCCCGGCACCGCGGTCTCGCTGCTCGCGGGCAACTCCGCGGTGGTCGCCCAGCGGCTGCTGGGCGGCGAGGCGGACCTGGGCTTCGTCGAGGGCCTGTCCGTCCCGGAAGGGCTCGACGGCACGGTCATCGCCCACGACCGCCTCGTCGTCGTGGTCGCCCCCTCCCACCCCTGGGCCCGCCGCCGCACCCCGCTGACCCCGCCCGAACTGGCCGCGACCCCGCTGATCCTGCGCGAGCACGGCTCCGGCACCCGCCAGGTACTGGACGCCGCGCTCGCCCTCCACGGCCCGCTGGCCCCGCCGCTCCTGGAACTCTCCTCGACCACCGCCGTCAAGGGCGCGGCGGAGAGCGGTGCGGGCCCCTGCGTCCTGAGCGAACTCGCGCTCGGCGAGGAGCTGTCCGCCCGCCGCCTGGTCAAGGTCCCCATCGCGGGGGCCCGCCTGCGCCGCCAACTGCGCGCGGTCTGGCCCTCGGGACACCGGCCCACGGGCCCGGCCCGCGACCTGCTCGCACTGACCCGGTCGGGGGCACCTGCCGGCTCCTGAAAATTGGGGCGACGCGCGCACCGAGGAACGGCACCCTTGCGGGTCACGGCACCTCAGCGAAAGGACCCCTTCGTGAGCCCCATGAGCACCACGCCGCACCTGCGGCGGGCGGGCGTGGACGACGCCGCCGAGGTCACCCGGCTGCGCCTGGTCATGCTCGCCTCCCTCGGTGACGTCCCGGAGGCCGACTGGACCTCGGTGTGCGAGGCGTACTTCCGCGAGCGGCTCGGCACCGACCCGCACTTCGTCGCCTATGTGATCGACGCCGGCGACCGGCTGCTGTCCAGCACGGTGGGCCAGTACATGTGGTCCCTGCCCCGGCCCGGCCGCGCCCCGTACGCCGGGCACATCGCCTCGGTCGCCACCGACCCCGGCCACCGGCGGCAGGGGTACGCCCGCCGGACCTTCCGGGCCGTCCACGACCACCTCGTCGAGGCCGGCTGCTCCCGGATCAGCCTGACCGCCACCCCCGAGGGGGAGGGGCTCTACCGCTCCCTGGGCTACGGTGACCCCAGCGGCCCCATGCCCCTGACGTGGACGGCCGACCACGCGCCGGACGAGGCGGGAAGGACGCACCGATGACCGCCGCCGCCCCGCCCGCCCAGGGCGTCCGCCACCACTGGGCCGACCTGCCCGCCGCCGTCCGCAGCGGCGTCGAGGACATCCTCGGCGCCCCGGTCGTCGAGGCCCGCACCCAGAACGGCGGTTTCTCGCCCGGCGTCGCCGCCCGGGTCCGGCTCGCCGACGGCGGCCGGGCCTTCGTCAAGGCGGTGAGCGCCGAGGTGAACCCCGACAGCCCGGACATGCACCGCGCCGAAGCCCGCCTCACGGCGTGCCTGCCGGCCCGTGCCCCCGTGCCCCGGCTGCTCGGCTCGTACGACGACGGCGGCTGTGTCGCCCTCGTGCTGGAGGACATCGACGGCCGGCAGCCCGGCGTGCCCTGGGACCGGAGCGAGCTGGACCGGGTCCTGGCGGCGGTGGGAGACCTCGCGGGCCTCCTCACCCCGGCCCCGGCCGATGTGCCCTCCGCGACCTGGGGCAAGTCCTCGCTGTTCGACGGCTGGCGCACCCTGCACGCGGCCGGGGACACTGCCCGCCTGCACCCCTGGGCGGCCGGCCGGCTCGCCGCCCTGGCGGAACTGGAGACCGGCTGGGAGGAGGCCGCCACCGGGGACACCCTCGCCCACGGCGACCTGCGCGCCGACAACATCCTGCTCACCGAGGACCGGGTCGTCTTTGTCGACTGGCCGCACGCGGTACGGGCCGCGCCCTGGTTCGACCTGCTGGTGATGCTCCCGTGCGTGGCGGCCCAGGGGTACGCCTCCGCAGAGGGCGGCCCCGGCCCGGAGGCCCTGTTCACCGCCCACCCGCTGGGCCGGGACGCGGACCCCGAGGCCGTCACCGCCGTACTCGCCGCCGTCGCCGGCTACTTCGCCGAGCGCGCGCTGCGCCCCGACCCGCCCGGCCTGCCGACGCTCCGGGCCTTCCAGGCGGCCCAGGGTGCCGCCGCCCTGGACTGGCTACGCCACCGGCTCGGCTAGCCGCGCCTCCCGGGCCGGCGCGACGGCCTCCACCAGGCCCCGCACCACCCGGAGGTCGTCGCCCATCTCCGGATGCCACTGCACGCCGAGGACCCAGTGCTCACCGGACAGTTCGACCGCCTCCACCGTGCCGTCCGCCGCGTGCGCCGACGCCACCAGGCCGGCGCCGATCCGGTCGACGGCCTGGTGGTGGTACGTGGGGACGGCACACACGTCCGGCGCCAGCGTCGCGTACCGGGTGCCCGGCACCGGCGTCACCGGATGCGAACCGAACACACCCGCCTCCCCGCCCGGGCCGCCGTGGCCGTCCAGATGCTGCGTCAGGGTGCCCCCGCACACCACGTTCAGCAGCTGCATCCCCCGGCAGACCCCGAGCAACGGCGTCCCCGACGCCAGCGCCGCCCCGATCAGCGCCGCCTCCCAGGCGTCACGCTCGGGCGCCGGCGGCCCGGTGCGCGGGTCGCGCCCGGCCCCGTACCGCGCCGGGTCCACATCCGGACCGCCCGCCACCACCACCGCGTCCAGCCGGGCCACCGCCTGCCCCGCGGACTCCGGCGCGTCCGGCGGCAGCAGCACGGCCAGGCCACCCGCCTCCCGAACCATCCGGGCGTACCCGGCGGGCAGCAGCGCCGCCGGCAGGTCCCACGCGCCCCAGCGCACCGAAGCCTCCAGGTACGTGCTGATCCCGACCAGCGGACGATTCAAGGTGTCCTCCCTCGTACGGCGCGCGGAACACCCCGGCACCGTACCCACAACACCCGCTCTCGCCATAGATTTGTACGCGCCTGCCGGCCCGCGAGGAGAGGACCCGCCCGTGTCCGACCGCACCGCCCCGCTCGCACTCCCGGACCTGCGCCGCCTCGTGCACAGCGGGGAGATCGACACCGTCGTCCTGGCCTTCCCCGACATGCAGGGACGGCTCCAGGGCAAACGCTTCGCCGCCCCCTTCTTCCTCGACGAGGTCGTGCGCCACGGCACCGAGGGCTGCGCCTACCTCCTCGCCGTCGACACCGACATGAACACCGTCGACGGCTACGCCATGTCCTCCTGGGACAACGGTTACGGCGACTTCGCCATGCGCCCCGACCTCACCACCCTGCGCCGGGTGCCGTGGCACGAGGGCACCGCGCTGGTCCTCGCCGACCTCGCCTGGGCCGACGGCTCGCCCGTCACCGCGGCGCCCCGGCAGATCCTGCGCCGCCAGCTCGAACGCCTCGCCGAGCACGGCTACACGGCCCACGTCGGCACCGAACTCGAGTTCATCGTCTTCAAGGACACCTACGAACAGGCGTGGGACCGCGGCTACCGCGACCTCACCCCCGTCAACCAGTACAACGTCGACTACTCCGTCCTCGGGACCGGCCGCGTCGAGCCCCTGCTGCGCCGCATCCGCAACGAGATGGCGGGCGCGGGCCTCGCCGTCGAGTCGGCCAAGGGCGAGTGCAACCCGGGCCAGCACGAGATCGTGTTCCGGTACGACGAGGCCCTGGTCACCTGCGACCAGCACGCCGTCTACAAGACCGGCGCCAAGGAGATCGCCGCCCAGGAGGGCATGGCGCTCACCTTCATGGCCAAGTTCAACGAACGCGAGGGCAACTCCTGCCACATCCACCTCTCGCTGCGCTCCACCAACGACCCCGGACGCTCCGTCATGGCCGGTGAGGACGGCGCCATGTCACCGGTGATGCGGTACTTCCTGGCCGGCCAGCTCGCCGCCCTGCGCGATCTCTCCCTCCTCCTCGCGCCGAACATCAACTCCTACAAGCGCCTGCGCCCCGGCTCCTTCGCCCCGACCGCGGTCGCCTGGGGCCACGACAACCGGACCTGCGCGCTGCGGGTCGTCGGCCACGGCCCCTCGCTGCGCTTCGAGAACCGGCTCCCCGGCGGCGACGTCAACCCGTACCTGGCCGTCGCCGGACTCGTCGCCGCCGGCCTGTACGGCATCGAGCACAAGCTCGAACTCCCCGACCCCTGCGAGGGCAACGCCTACACCGCCGCCTACGACCACGTGCCCGCCACCCTGCGCGAGGCCGCCGCGCTCTGGGAGGAGAGCGAGATCGCCCGGGAAGCCTTCGGCGAGGACGTGGTGGCGCACTACCGCACCATGGCCCGGGTCGAACTGGACGCCTTCGACGCGGCGGTGACCGACTGGGAACTGCGCCGCTCCTTCGAGCGCCTGTGACCCGAGCGCTCCTCCCGCGTCCGCTGTGAGGCCCGCGTGACCCGACCGCATCCTCGTACACCTGTGAGGCCCGCGTGGCCCGACCGCATCCTCGTACACCTGTGAGGCCCGCGTGATCCACGAGCACCACGTCCTGAACCCGGCGACCGGGGAGACCATCGCCACCGTCCCCGCCACCCCGGCCTCCGGCGTGCACACCGCCGTCGTCCGTGCCACCGCCGCCCAGCGCACCTGGGCCGCGCTCGCCCCCGCCGACCGGGCCCGGCTGCTGCGCCGGTTCGCCGCCGCCGTCGACGCCCGCACCGAGGAACTGGCCCTGCTGGAGGTCCGGGAGGCCGGCCACACCATCGCCAACGCCCGCTGGGAGGCGGGCAACGTCCGCGACCTGCTCGACTACGCCGCCGGGGGAGTGGAACGGCTCACCGGCCGGCAGATCCCCGTCCCCGGCGGCATCGACCTCACCCTCCTGGAGCCCCTCGGCGTCGTCGGCGTCATCGCCCCGTGGAACTTCCCGATGCCGATCGCCGCCTGGGGCACCGCCCCCGCCCTCGCCGCCGGCAACGCGGTGATCCTGAAGCCCGCCGAGACGACCCCGCTGACCGCGCTGCGGCTCGCGGAGACCGCCCTGGAGGCGGGCCTGCCCGAGCACCTCTTCCAGGTGCTGCCCGGCGCCGGCGACGAGGCCGGCAACGCCCTCGTCGAGCACCCGGACGTCGCCAAGATCGTCTTCACCGGTTCCACCCGCACCGGCAAGCGGATCATGGCCAAGTGCGCCGGCCGACTGGGGCGCGTCACCCTCGAACTCGGCGGAAAGAGCCCCAACATCGTCTTCGCCGACGCCGACATCGAGACCGCGGCGGCCGCCGCACCCCTCTCGTTCCTGGACAACGCCGGCCAGGACTGCTGTGCCCGCACCCGCATCCTCGTCCAGCGCTCCGCGTACGACCGCTTCCTGGAACTCCTCGCCCCGGCCGTCGCCGCGTTCGCCGTCGGCGACCCCGCCGACGAGAAGACGCGGATGGGCCCGCTCATCTCCCGTACCCAGCTGGAACGGGTACGCGGTTACGTTCCCGAGGACGCCGCCGCGATCCGGGGGAGCGCCCCCGAGGGGCCCGGCTTCTGGTTCCCGCCGACCGTCCTCACCGACGTCCCGCCGGACGCGCCCGTCGCCACCGAGGAGGTGTTCGGGCCGGTCGCCGTCGTGCTGCCCTTCGAGGACGAGGCGGACGCCGTCCGGCTCGCCAACGCCACCGACTACGGCCTCGCCGGCTCGCTCTGGACCCGTGACGTGGGGCGCGCCCTGCGCGTGTCCCGGGCCGTCAGGGCGGGCAACCTCTCCGTCAACTCCCACTCGGCGGTCCGCTACTGGACGCCCTTCGGCGGGTTCAAGCAGTCCGGCATCGGCCGCGAGCTGGGGCCCGACGCCCTCACCGCCTTCACCGAGACCAAGAACGTCTTCCTGAGTACGGAGGCCTGAACCGCCCATGACCACGGACCACGAGATCATCTGCCGCCGCCTCGTCGGCCGCACCGCCGTCATCACCGGCGCCGGCAGCGGCATCGGCCTGGCCACCGCCCACCGGCTCGCCTCCGAAGGCGCGCACGTCGTCTGCGGCGACATCGACGCGACAGCGGGCACGGCGGCGGCCGAAGCGGTCGGCGGCACCTTCGTACGCGTCGACGTGACCGATCCCGGACAAGTCGCGGAGCTGTTCCGGACGGCCGACGACACCTACGGCTCGGTCGACGTCGCGTTCAACAACGCCGGCATCTCGCCGCCCGAGGACGACTCCATCCTCACCACGGAACTGGAGGCGTGGAAACGCGTCCAGGACGTCAACCTCACCTCCGTCTACCTGTGCTGCAAGGCCGCCCTGCCCTACATGCGCCGCCAGGGGAGGGGCTCCATCATCAACACCGCCTCCTTCGTGGCCCGGATGGGCGCGGCCACCTCCCAGATCTCGTACACCGCCTCCAAGGGCGGGGTGCTGGCGATGACCCGCGAACTGGGCGTCCAGTTCGCCCGCGAGGGCATCCGCGTCAACGCGCTCTGCCCGGGGCCCGTCAACACCCCGCTGCTCCGGGAGCTGTTCGCCAAGGACCCCGAACGGGCGGCCCGCAGGCTCGTGCACATCCCGCTCGGCCGGTTCGCCGAGGCGACCGAGATCGCCGCCGCCGTCGCCTTCCTGGCGAGCGACGACTCCTCGTTCGTCAACGCCACCGACTTCCTCGTCGACGGCGGCATCTCCGGCGCCTACGTCACGCCCCTGTAGGTGCCACCCGCCCGGGGCGCCTCTCCTGGAGTGGAGCGATGAGCTGTCCCACCCCGCCCGGCCGGTACCCGGACACCGCCGCGCCCGGCACCGAGCGCTGGTGGGACGGGAGGGCGTGGACCGCCCGCACCCGTGCGGCGCCCCGTCCCCGGTCCGGCCCCGCAGCCGGTTCCGCGGAACGGGGGAGGCAGCGCCCGGGCCGTCGCGCTCCTGGCGGCCGGAGCGGTCGTCGTCGGCTCCGTCGTGACCGGAGCCGTGCTGCTCACCGGGAGCGACGAACCGGCGCCCCCGCCGACCCACGCCTCGCCGTCACCCGTGCGGTACGCCTTCGACGCGGGCCGTGACGGACCGCCGCTCGCCCTCATGGATACCCTCACCCGGGGCACCCGGCCGCTCGGCGCCGGCGCGACGGACGGCGGCGCCGGCAGCTCCGTCGAGCACTCGTCGCGTCAGAGGAACGTACGTCCCTCGCCCCGGTACGTCGGCACGGCCGCCGTCACCCGGTCGCCCTCGATCAGGTGCAGCGTGTCGAACCGCTCGCACAGCTCACCGGCCTTCGCGTGCCGGAACCACACCTTGTCGCCGATCAGCAGATCGTCCGCCGGGGCGCCCAGCAGCGGGGTCTGCACCTCGCCGGGCCCCTCCTGCGGGTCGTAGCGCAGCCCCTCCGGCAGATACGGGACCGGCAGCCGGTCCGCCCCGGCCGCGCCCGACGCCGGGTAACCGCCCCCGAGCACCGTCACCACACCCACGCCCGGCCGGCGCACCACGGGCTGCGCGAACAGCGCGGCCGGGCGGGCGGTGAACGAGGTGTAGTTGTCGAACAGGCGCGGCACGTACAGCCCCGAACCGGCGGCGATCTCCGTCACCGCGTCCTCCGCCGCCGTGTGCTGCACGCTGCCCGTGCCGCCGCCGTTCACGAACTCCAGCTCCGGCGCCACGGCCCGGACCGCCCGCACCACCTCGGCCCGCCGGACCGCCAGCTCCTTACGGGCCGTGGCCTGCATCAGGCGGACCGCCCGGGACCGCAGCGGCCGCCCCGCCACCGAGTCGCCGACGCCCGCGATGTGCCCCTCGTACGCCATCAGGCCGACCAGCCGGAAACCGGGCCGCCGCACCACGGACCTGGCCAGTTCGGCCAGCTGGGCGGGGGAGCGCAGCGGCGAGCGCAGGGCCCCGATCCTGACCCGGCCGCCGAGCATCCGCAGCGAGGTGTCCAGCTCCAGGCAGACCCGGATCTCCCGGGTGCCGCCCGCCCGCGCCGCGTCGATGAGGTCCAGCTGGGCGTGGTCGTCCACCATCACCGTCACGGCGGCGGCGAGCTTCGGGTCGGCGGCCAGCTCCGCGTACGCCGGCCGGTCGGCGGAGGGGTAGGCCAGCAGCACGTCCTCGAAGCCGGCCCGGGCCAGCCACAGCGACTCCGCGAGCGTGAACGACATGATCCCGGCGAACCCGGGCCGGGCCAGCACCCGCTCCAGCAGGGCCCGGCAGCGCACCGACTTGCTCGCCACCCGGATCGGCTTGCCCGCCGCCCGGCGTACGAGATCGTCGGCGTTGGCGTCGAAGGCCTCCAGATCGACGACGGCCACGGGAGCGTCGAGATGGGCGGTGGCCCGGTCGTAACGGGCCCGGTCAGTGGCACGGGCGGTCATGGCCGCAGCTTGCCAGACGGTTCTACCGCTGGGTAGGGGGACGATCCGCGCAGATCGTCCGGTGCGCGGGCCGCCCGCTCCCACCCGGGTCGCCGCAGCCCGTAGAGTGACGCCCACGCGGCGAGCGGGATCCTGTCTGTGCGGGCGGGGTCCGTGCGCGGTACGGAACGGATCAGGGGGGCGGATGAGTACCGAGGCGCAGCCCGCTCCCGTCCCGCCCCGCCCCACCGCCCCGCCGCGCCCCTCCCGGCCGCCGTCTCCCCCTTCCGGGGAACCCGCGTCTCCGCGCCCGGCCCCGGAGAGGCCCGCGGGGCCCCGCCCGGCCACCCCACCGCCCCCGCCGGTGCGGGAGAGCGCCGGACCCCGCCCCGCCCCATCGCACCCGTACCCCGACGAGACCCCCGGGCCCCGCCCCGCCCCATCGCACCCCGCCGGGACCGTCGGGTCCGGTCCCGCCGCCCTGCCGCCCCCCGCCGCCTGGCTGCCCCCCGCCGCCCTGCCGCCCCCTGCCACCCCGCCGCACCCCGCCACCCCGCCGCGCCCCGAAGCGGCGCCCGTGGCGCCCCCGGCCCGCACCCGGCGCCCGCCCCGGGCCGTCGCCGCTGTCTGCGCGGTTCTCGGACTGGGGCTGATCGGCGGGGCCGCCACCGGTGGCTGGATCGTCGGGTACTCCACCGACGAGCCCGCCGCCCGCAGCGCGTACACCGTGGGCCGGGAGGCCTGGCACAGCCTCCCCGTCGACACCCTCTTCCCCCGCACCCTGAAGGGCGACGGCGCCGGGCCCGGCGGCGCCGACCGGGTCTGGACGCGGCTCGCCGCCGCCCCGGACAGCGGCTGCGCCACCGCGCTCGACCCGCTGCTCGCCAAGACCCTGCGCACGGTCGGCTGCGCCCGCGTCCTGCGGGCCACGTACACGGACGCGACGGCCAGCAGCGTCACCACCGTCGGACTGGTCTTCACCGAGGCCGACACCGACGCGATGCGGGCCCTGAGCGCCCGGTTCGCCGACGAGCGCCTCGACCGGCGCACCGACCTGCTGCCCCGCGCCTACGCCGTGGAGAACAGCCCGGCGGCCTCGTTCGGCGACCGGCAGCGGGCCAGCTGGTCCGTGCACGTGCTGACCGGGATCCCCGTCGTCGCCTTCGCCGTGTCCGGGTTCGCCGACGGGCGCGTGAGCACCCCTCCCCGGCCCGCCGAGCAGGCCATGGCGTCCGGCGCCACGACCGCCGCCGCCCAGGCCGGTCTCGGCCACGAGGCCAAGGGTGTGGCCGACCGCGTCGAACGCGCGCTCCGCACCCACGTAGCCGACCTCACGGAGCAGCCGGAATGACCCGTGCCCGCCACCTCGTCGGCGCACTCTGCGCGGCCACCGCCCTCGCCCTCCTCCCCGCGCCCCCCGCCGGGGCGGACACCATCCGGGCCCAGCAGTGGGGCCTGGCCGCCCTGCACACCGACCGGGCCTGGGAGACCACCCGCGGCAAGGGCGTCACCGTCGCCGTCGTCGACACCGGGGTCGACGGCAGCCTGCCCGACCTCGCGGGCCAGGTGCTGCCCGGCAAGGACCTCATCGGCTTCGGCGCGGCGCGCGGCGACAAGGCCTGGGCCAGGCACGGCACCGCCATGGCCGGGATCATCGCGGGCCGGGGCCACGGCAGCGGACGCGCCGACGGCGTCCTCGGCATCGCACCCGAGGCGAAGATCCTCCCGGTCCGCGTCATCCTCGAAGCGGGCGACCCGGCCCGCGCCGAGGCCCGCAGGACCCGGGGCACGGCCCTCGCCGACGGCATCCGCTGGGCCGCCGACCACGGCGCCGACGTCATCAACCTCTCCCTCGGCGACGACAGCGAGTCCGCGCACCCCGAGCCCGGCGAGGACGCCGCCGTCCAGTACGCGCTGAAGAAGGGCGCCGTCGTCGTCGCCTCGGCCGGCAACGGCGGCGAGAAGGGCGACCACATCTCGTACCCCGCCGCCTACCCCGGGGTCATCGCCGCCGCGGCCGTGGACCGGTACGGCACCCACGCCTCGTTCTCCACCCGCCGCTGGTACGCCACCGTGAGCGCCCCCGGCGACGACATCGTCGTACCGGCACCCGACCGCAAGTACTACGTGGAGTGGGGCACCTCCGCCGCCGCCGCGTTCGTCTCCGGGGCGGTGGCCCTCGTCAGGTCCGCGCACCCCGGGCTGTCACCCGCGCAGGTCAGGAAGCTCCTCACCGACACCGCACGCGACGCCCCCGCCTCCGGACGCGACGACGCACGGGGCTACGGGATCGTCGACCCGGCCGCGGCCATCGAGGCGGGCGGCCGGGTGCGCCCCGCCGAGGTGCGCAGCGACTCCGCCGGTTACCGCAAGCGGTACTTCGGCGCCGGGCCCACGCCCGGGCCCGAGGACGAGGGCCCGGCCGGATGGCTCGCCCCGGCGGCCGGCGTCCTCGGCGCGCTCCTGCTCGCGGCGGGCGCGCTGCTCCGGCGCGGGGGCGACGGCCGCTCCCCGTCCGCCCGGGGCCGCTGAGCGCCCGCGGACTCACCGCGCGGCCAGCACCCCCACCGCCGCCTTCGCCGCCGACTCGACGAGGGCGATACCGCTCTCCTCGGACGTCTGGCCGCCGGAGAGCACCGCCACCAGGTAGATGTGCCCGTCCGCCGTCACCCGCCCGATGCTGTTGACGTTCCACAGCCCGGTGGCGGTGCGCGGCATCCAGCCGTTCTTCAGCGCCCACGTGTCGCCCGCCGCCGACACGCCCCACTGCTGGTCGGCCTCCACCCGGGCCATCAGCCCCTGTACGTAGGCCCGGGACTCCTCGCTGAGCGCCGCGTCCGCCTCCGTACCGAACACCGCTCCCAGCAGCGTCAGCTGGTCGGCCGCCGTGGTGCCGGTCAGCCCCCAGGCGTGCGAGGCGGTCGTCGCGGTGAGCCCCAGCCGTTCGTTCGCCGCGTCCAGCCCCGTCGCCCCGCCCACCGCTGCCAGCAGCGCGGTGGCGGAGTCGTTGTCGCTCCGCTCGATCATCGCGGCCGCCCGGCCGCGCTCGGCGGCGGTCAGCCGGCGCCCCTCGTCCTGGGCCCGCAGCAGCAGCGCCGCCAGGATGTCCACCTTGACGATGCTCGCCGTCTCGTACGTCTCCGCCGCGCCCCCGTACACCGCACGCGCCCCGCTGTCGCTGTCCAGCACCGCGACCGAGAGCGCCGCCCCCGACGCCCCGCTCAGCAGCGGCTCCACCGCCCCGGCCAGCTCCGCGTCCAGATCCACCACCGGTTCCTCGCTCGCTTCCGGAGATTCCGACGCCGACGATACGGAGAAGACCGCGGCCGGCGCACGGCCGACGACGTACGCGCCTCCGGCGGCCGAGACGGCCAGCACGGCGGCGGCCGTCAGGGAGACGGGCAGGGCGGATCGGCGTACGCGGTGTCGGGGCATGGCCCGGACACTAGGAACCGTGGCTGAGAACCGGCTGGGTCCGACCTGTCGGCAGGATGAGAACGCCCAGGCACTACGCTCGCCCTGTGGCGCAGAAGAACATTCCGGACCCCGGTTACTCCGACGACGACGGCACCGCCGACCCCGCCCTGGCCTCGGCGCTCGCCGCCTGGGCCGAGGACCGCACCGCCGTCGCACCGGTGCTCGAAGCCCTCGCCGGGGCCCGGCTCCTGGTGCCCGTGGTCGCCGTCCTCGGCGAGGTGGAGGAGGACGAGCGGGGGCTGCGCCGGGAGAAGACCAGTGACATGGCCGTGCCCACCCTCCAGGCCGGCGGCCGGCGCGCCCTGCCCGCCTTCACCTCCACCGCCGCACTGGCCCGCTGGGACCCGCAGGCGCGCCCCGTCGCCGTACCCCTGCACCAGGCGCTGCAGGCCGCCGCGCACGAGAAGGCCGACACGGTGGTGCTGGACCTCGCCGGGCCGGTGGCCTTCGAGCTGACCGGTGCCGCGCTGCGCGCCCTCGCCGAGGGCCGTACCAGCGCGGACCCGCTGGACGACCCCGCCGTCACCGCCGCGGTACGGGCGGCGGTCGCCGCCGAGCCCGCCGTGCTCCGCGCCCACCTCGGTCCCGGCAGCGCCGACGGCACCCTCGCCCTGGTCCTCGCGGCGGACGCCGACCCGGCACAGGCGGCGGGCCGTGTCGCGCGGGCGCTCGCGGCGGACGAGGTGCTGCGTGCCCGGCTGGTCCGGGGACTGGACCTCGCGCTGCTCCCGGCCGGCGCGCATCCGGCCGGTGAGCCTCTGTTCACGCGCTGACCGCCCGGGCCGACGCGACGAGCCCCCTGCCGGAAGACCGGCAGGGGGCTCGTCCGCGTACGGAAGGGGAAGGGGCGGCTCTCAGCCGAAGACCGGGCCGGTGTACTTCTCGCCCGGGCCCTGGCCCGGCTCGTCCGGGACGAGCGAGGCCTCGCGGAAGGCCAGCTGGAGGGACTTCAGGCCGTCGCGCAGCGGGGCCGCGTGGAAGGAGCTGATCTCGGTGGTGCTCGCGTCCAGCAGGCCGGCCAGCGCGTGGACCAGCTTGCGGGCCTCGTCGAGGTCCTTGTGCGCGTCGCCTTCCTCGGTGAGGCCGAGCTTCACGGCGGCGGCGCTCATCAGGTTGACGGCGACCGTCACGATCACCTCGACGGCGGGCACCTCCGCGATGTCGCGGGCCATCTCGTCGAAGCCGGGGGAATCACTGCTGGGGGTCGCGTCACTCATGCGCCTTACGATAGGCCCCCGGCGGCGGCCCTCCGCCCGCGGGAGCGGGTGCGGACGCCGGTTGGTGCCCGCCCGGCCGAGCTGCTAACCTTGTGTAACGACCGGCTGGGCAGTTATGTGCCCGGCCCACAAGTGGAGGCTCCGCTCTCCCACCTTGCCGTCCACAGGGCGGCGGGTCACCGGTCAGGTGGTGCCCATCGTTCCGTACGGACGATGGAGCCGCCCGATGCGCCCCGCGGTTCGCTGTGGCGGTGTTCCGGTTTTCCAGGAGCCCCGCCTGTGTCCCGTCCGGGGCATTTTTTGTGCTCCGCCGCGGTTGGTCTGTCTGAAACAGACGTTACGCGGCTGTCCGCCAGGCGGTCGCGTGGTGCTACCGAGGAGGATCCATCAGCGCCGAGCCCCGCATCAACGACCGGATTCGCGTGCCCGAGGTGCGACTTGTCGGTCCCAGTGGCGAGCAGGTCGGGATTGTGCCGCTTGCCAAGGCCCTGGAACTCGCACAGGAGTACGACCTCGACCTGGTCGAGGTGGCGGCTACCGCCCGTCCGCCCGTGTGCAAGCTCATGGACTACGGGAAGTTCAAGTACGAGTCGGCCATGAAGGCCCGTGAGGCGCGCAAGAACCAGGCGCACACGGTCATCAAGGAGATGAAGCTCCGGCCGAAGATCGACCCGCACGACTATGACACCAAGAAGGGTCACGTCGTCCGGTTCCTCAAGCAGGGCGACAAGGTCAAGATCACGATCATGTTCCGTGGTCGTGAGCAGTCCCGCCCCGAGCTGGGCTTCCGGCTGCTCCAGCGTCTCGCTTCGGACGTGGAGGAACTCGGTTTCATCGAGTCCAACCCGAAGCAGGACGGCCGGAACATGATCATGGTTCTGGGCCCGCACAAGAAGAAGACCGAAGCCATGGCCGAGGCCCGTGAGGCCCAGGCCGCCCGCAAGGCGGAGCGTCAGGGGAACACCACCCCCGACGCCGAGTCCGCGGAGAAGGCCCCCGAGGCTCCGGCCGAGGCGGCGCCCGAGGCCGAGACACCTTCCGAGGCGTGACCTCCGGGGGCCGCCATCCAGGCGCCCCCCGGGTTCCCCCCGGAATCCCATCAAGATCTGACGCCCCTGCAGTCCGGTGCCCGCACCGAGAGGGGCGCCACTGACGAGGAGAGAACGGCGCGATGCCGAAGAACAAGACGCACAGCGGTGCCAGCAAGCGCTTCAAGATCACCGGCTCCGGCAAGGTGCTGCGCGAGAGGGCCGGCAAGCGCCACCTGCTCGAGCACAAGTCGTCCAAGAAGACCCGCTCGCTGACCGGCACGGTCGTCGTGGCTCCGGCCGACGCCAAGAAGATCAAGAAGCTTCTCGGCAAGTGAGGCCGTCGTCCCCGGTGAGGCCGGGGACGCGCCCTCGATCCGACCGGGACCAATTCGTTTCCGGGCCGTGTGAGTACGACCACGGCCCCGCTACAAGGAGTTAACAAGTGGCACGCGTCAAGCGGGCAGTCAACGCCCACAAGAAGCGCCGGGCGATCCTCGAGCAGGCCAGCGGCTACCGCGGTCAGCGTTCGCGCCTGTACCGCAAGGCCAAGGAGCAGGTCACCCACTCCCTGGTCTACAACTACAACGACCGCAAGAAGCGCAAGGGCGACTTCCGTCAGCTGTGGATCCAGCGCATCAACGCCGCTGCCCGCCAGAACGGCATGACGTACAACCGCCTCATCCAGGGTCTGAAGGCCGCCAACGTCGAGGTGGACCGCAAGATCCTGGCCGAGCTCGCGGTCAACGACGCCAACGCGTTCGCCGCCCTCGTCGAGGTCGCCCAGAAGGCCCTCCCGAGCGACGTCAACGCCCCGAAGGCCGCCTGACCCAGGCCGCACTTCCTGGCTTCCCCGCCGGACCCGCAGGCGCCCGCCGCCTGCGGGTCCGGTGCGTTGCACGCCCTGTGTCGCAGGGCGCGGCGCACGAACCGGACCTTCGTCACGCAGAGAGGCTCCTCGCCGACATGGGCACCCCCGAACTGATCTCCCCGCGATCGCCGCGGGTCGCCGCCGCCCGGCGGCTGGCCAGGCGCAACTTCCGCGGCAAGGAGCGCAGGTTCATCGCCGAGGGGCCGCAGGCCGTGCGCGAGGCCGCCGATCACCGGGGTGCCGACGGCGAGCCGACCCTCATCGAACTCTTCGCCACCGTCGAGGCCGCCGAACGCTACGCCCCCATCGTCGACGCCGCCCATGCGGCCGGCGCCCGCGTCCACCTCGCCGACGGCGACGTCCTGGCCGACGTCTCCCAGACCGTCACCCCGCAGGGGCTGATCGGCGTCTGCCGCTTCCTCGACTCGCCCTTCGACGCGATCCTCGCGGCCCGGCCCAGGCTGGTCGCCGTCCTGGCCCACGTCCGCGACCCCGGCAACGCCGGCACGGTGCTGCGCTGCGCCGACGCGGCGGGCGCCGACGCGGTCGTCCTGACCGACGCCTCCGTCGACCTGTACAACCCCAAGTCGGTACGCGCCTCGGTCGGTTCGCTCTTCCACCTGCCGGTCGCCGTGGGCGTCCCCGTCGAGCAGGCCGTACGGGGGCTGCGCGAGGCGGGCGTCCGCATCCTGGCCGCCGACGGCGCCGGCAGCGACGACCTCGACGACGAACTCGACGCCGGCACGATGGGCGGACCCACCGCCTGGGTCTTCGGCAACGAGGCCTGGGGGCTGCCCGAGGAGACCCGCGCCCTGGCCGACGCCGTGGTGCGGGTGCCGATCCACGGCAAGGCGGAAAGTCTCAACCTCGCCACCGCCGCCGCGGTCTGCCTCTACGCCTCGGCGCGCGCCCAGCGCCCGCGCCGCACCACCGGCTGACCCCTGACGCACCCCCTGCCGCCGACGGAGAGCCCCCGCAGGGTGTCGCTCCGTCACCGACGACTAGTAGGGTGACGAACTCGGGGCCCACTGCACCGGTTCGAGAGGTGGGGGACGGGAATGGCTGTCGGCATGAGCGGGCCGCGCGCGGCACACGCGGCCGTCGTGCGCGCCGCCGGCGAACTGGACGGCCCCGCCGTCGCGGACGCCGCGGCGGGCGGCCTCGGGCTGGACCCCGACGACCTCCCCGACGGGCTCGTCGTCGCGGACGAGTCCGGCCGGATCATCTGCTTCAACGCCGCCGCCGTCCGTATCACCGCCGTCCCCGGGGCCGCCGCCCTCGGCCGCCCGGTGGAGCACGCGCTCCCGCTGGAGGACCTCAAGGGCCGCCGCTGGTGGGAGCTGACCGACCCCTACGGCGGCCTCGCCACCCGGACCGGCCAGCCCGAGCGCAACCTCCTGCTGCCCGGCGGGCGCGAGGTCCTGGTCTCCGCCCGCTATGTGCGCGAGACGCCGGCCGGACCGGTCCGCCGCCTGGTGATCAGCCTGCGCGGCACCGAGGCCCGCCGCCGCACCGAGCGCAGCCACGCCGAACTGATCGCGACCGTCGCCCACGAACTGCGCTCCCCGCTCACCTCGGTCAAGGGCTTCACCGCGACCCTGCTGGCCAAGTGGGAGCGGTTCACCGACGACCAGAAGCGCCTGATGCTGGAGACGGTCTACGCCGACGCCAACCGGGTCACCCGCCTCATCACCGAACTCCTGGACATCTCCCGGATCGACTCCGGGCGCCTGGAACTGCGCCGCCAGCCCGTCGACCTGTCCGCCGCCGTCGAACGCCACGTCCGGGCGCACACCGCGGCCGGCCAGGACCCCGGCCGCTTCCTCGTCCGCACCTGCCAGCCGCTGCCCGCGGTGTGGGCCGACCCGGACAAGGTCGACCAGGTGCTCGGCAACCTGCTGGAAAACGCCGTGCGGCACGGCGAGGGGACTGTCACCATCGACGTGGCACCCGCACCGGCGAAGAGCGACGAGAGGGGAGCGGCCGTCACCGTGAGCGACGAAGGTCCCGGCATCCCCGAGGAGTCGATGGGCCGCGTCTTCACCCGCTTCTGGCGGGGGAGCAAGCGCGGCGGCACGGGCCTGGGCCTCTACATCGTCAAGGGCATCGTCGAGGCCCACGGCGGCACCATCACGGTCGGCCGCGGCCCCGGAGGCGGAGCGGAGTTCCGATTTATGCTGCCCGTGAGCACGCCGGCCTACCTCGGTTAAGGCCGAGCGGCCCACGGGCGCCCCACCCGCCCCGCGACCCTTAGACTCGACCCTTGGCACCTTTGCGTCCTCCGGTCTTCGAGCGAGGTCACGGGGGTCCGGGAGTACCCCCGGTAAGCGCAGCACTCAGCCAATCGGAAGCACGGGAAGAGATGTCGGCACCGAACAAGTCGTACGACCCAGTCGAGGTCGAGGCACTGAAACCGGAAGAGATCGAGCGCATCCGGGACGAGGCGCTCGCCGCCTTCGCCGCCGCGGGTGACCTCGAAGCGCTCGCCCAGGCGAAGACGGCGCACACCGGTGGCACCTCGCCCCTGTCGCTCGCCAACCGCGAGATCGGCGCGCTGCCCCCGCAGGCCAAGGCCGAGGCCGGCAAGCGCGTCGGCCAGGCCCGCGCCGCCGTGGGCCGCGCCCTCGCGGCCCGCCAGACGGAGCTGGAGGCCGAGCGGGACGCCCGGGTCCTGGTCGAGGAGGCGGTGGACGTCACCCTGCCCTACGACCGCACCCCGGCCGGCGCCCGTCACCCGCTGACGACCTTCATGGAGCGCGTCGCCGACGTCTTCGTGGCCATGGGCTACGAGGTCGCCGAGGGCCCCGAGGTCGAGGCCGAGTGGTTCAACTTCGACGCCCTCAACTTCGTGCCCGACCACCCGGCCCGGCAGATGCAGGACACCTTCTTCGTCGAGGGCGCCGACGGCAGGAAGAACGACGAGTCCGGTGTCGTCCTGCGTACGCACACCTCGCCGGTCCAGGCCCGCACCCTGCTCGACCGCGAGCCCCCGGTCTACGTCGTCTGCCCCGGCCGCGTCTACCGCACCGACGAGCTCGACGCCACGCACACCCCGGTCTTCCACCAGATCGAGCTGCTCGCCGTCGACGAGGGCCTGACCATGGCCGACCTGAAGGGCACCCTCGACCACATGGTCCAGGCGCTCTTCGGCCCGGACATGAAGACCCGGCTGCGGCCGAACTTCTTCCCGTTCACCGAGCCGTCCGCCGAGATGGACATGGTCTGCTACGTCTGCCGCGGCGCGTCCGTCGGCAACCCCGACCGCCCCTGCCGCACCTGCGGCAGCGAGGGCTGGATCGAGCTCGGCGGCTGCGGCATGGTCAACCCCAAGGTGCTCACCGCCTGCGGCGTCGACCCCCAGAAGTACAGCGGATTCGCCTTCGGGTTCGGCATCGAACGGATGCTGATGTTCCGCCACAACGTCGAAGACATGCGAGACATGGTCGAGGGTGACGTCCGGTTCACCCGGCCCTTCGGGATGGAGATCTGATGCGCGTCCCGCTTTCCTGGCTGCGGGAATACGTCGACCTGCCGGCCACCGAGACCGGCCGTGACGTACAGGCCAAGCTCGTCGCCGTCGGCCTCGAGGTCGAGACGGTCGAGCAGACCGGCGCCGGCCTCACCGGCCCGCTGGTCGTCGGACAGGTGCTGACCATCGAGGAGCTGGAGGGCTTCAAGAAGCCGATCCGCTTCTGCACGGTGGACGTCGGCACCGCCAACGGCACCGGCGAGCCGCAGGAGATCGTCTGCGGAGCCCGTAACTTCTCCGTGGGCGACAAGGTCGTCGTGGTCCTGCCCGGCGCCGTACTGCCCGGCGACTTCGCGATCGCCGCCCGCAAGACGTACGGCAGGACCTCGCACGGCATGATCTGCTCCGCCGACGAGCTCGGCATGGGCGACGACGGCACGCACGGCATCATCGTCCTCCCGCCGGAGTACGAGGTGGGCACCGACGCGATCGAGCTGCTGGAGCTCCGCGACGAGATCCTGGACATCGCCGTCACGCCCGACCGCAGCTACTGCCTGTCCATGCGCGGCGTCGCCCGCGAGACCGCCATCGCCTACGGCCTGCCGCTGCGCGACCCGGCCCTCCTGGACGTGCCCGCGCCCAACGCGTACGGCTACCCGGTCAAGATCTCCGACCCGATCGGCTGCTCCCGCTTCACCGCGCGCACCGTCGTCGGCCTGCAGCCCGAGGCCCGCACCCCGATCTGGATGCAGCGCCGGCTGCAGAAGGCCGGCATGCGGACCGTCTCGCTCGCCGTCGACATCACCAACTACGTGATGCTCGAACTCGGCCAGCCGCTGCACGCCTACGACCGGAGCCGCATCGACGGCCCGATCGGGGTCCGCCGCGCCGAGCAGGGCGAGAAGCTCACCACGCTCGACGGCGCCGTCCGAGTCCTGGACTCCGGCGACCTCGTCATCACCGACAACCGCGGGCCCATCGGCCTCGCGGGCGTCATGGGCGGCGCCGACACGGAGATCGCCGACACGGCCGAGGACGCGCACACCGCCGAGGTCGTCATCGAGGCCGCGCACTTCGACGCGATCTCGATCGCCCGCACCGCGCGCCGCCACAAGCTGCCCTCCGAGGCGTCCAAGCGCTTCGAGCGCGGCGTCGACCCGCAGGCCGCCGCCGCTGCCGCCCAGCGCACCGTCGACCTGCTGGTCCTCCTGGCCGGCGGCACCGCCGAGGCGGGCGTCACCGAGGTCAGCGCCCCGTCCGCGCCCCGCACCATCACGATGCCGGCCGACCACCCCGACAAGGTCGCCGGTGTCGCCTACGGCCGTGAGACCGTCGTGCGCCGCCTCCAGGAGGTCGGCTGCGACGTCTACGGGCAGGACGAGCTCCTGGTCACCACGCCGTCCTGGCGCCCCGACCTCACCGAGCCGAACGACCTGGCCGAAGAGGTCATCCGCCTCGAGGGCTACGAGAACCTCCCCTCCACGCTCCCGACGCCGCCGTCCGGCCGAGGCCTCACCGACCGCCAGCGGCTGCACCGCCGCGTCGGCCGGGCGCTCGCGGGCGCGGGCTACGTCGAGGCGCTGAACTACCCGTTCATCGGCGAGGCGGTCCTCGACCAGCTCGGCCTGGAGGCGGACGACGCCCGCCGCCGCACGGTCAGGCTCGTCAACCCGCTCTCCGACGAGGAGCCCTCGCTGCGCACCACGCTGCTGCCGGGCCTCCTCGGCGCGCTGCGGCGCAACGACGGCCGGGGCAGCCACGACCTCGCCCTCTTCGAGACCGGCCTCGTCTTCAGGCCGACCGGCGACGAGACCAAGCCCGTCCGGCTCCCCGTCGACCGGCGCCCCTCCGGCGAGGAGGTCGCCTCGCTCGACGCCGCGCTGCCGCACCAGCCGCGCCGTGCCGCCGTCGTCCTCGCGGGTGCCCGCGAGCAGGCCGGCTGGTGGGGCAAGGGCCGCCCCGCCGACTGGGCGGACTCCGTCGAGGCGGCGCGTACCGTCGCCCGCGAGGCCGGCGTCGAGGTGACCGTCCGCGCCGACCGGCACGCCCCCTGGCACCCGGGCCGCTGCGCCGCGCTGTACGTGACGGTGGCCGGCGAGGAGACCCTGTTCGGACACGCGGGTGAGCTGCACCCGCGCGTCATCAAGGAGCTCCACCTGCCCGAGCGCACCTGTGCCATGGAGGTCGACCTCGACGTCCTGGAGCAGGCCGTCGACGGCGTCCTGCGGGCTCCGCGGATCTCCGCCTTCCCGGTGGCGACCCAGGACGTCGCGCTGGTCGTCGGCCAGGACGTGCCCGCAGCCGACGTGGAGCGGGCGCTCCGCGAGGGCGCGGGCGAGCTCCTGGAGTCGCTGCGGCTGTTCGACGTCTTCACGGGCGAGCAGATCGGCGAGGGCAGCAAGTCCCTGGCGTACGCGCTGCGCTTCCGCGCCGCCGACCGCACCCTGACGGTCGACGAGGCGAGCGCCGCCCGCGACGCCGCGGTGGCCCTGGCCGCCGAGCGCACGGGCGCGGTACTGCGCGGAGCGTAGTCCCACCCCGGCACAAGAAGGAGGGGCGTATCCGGCGACCGGATACGCCCCTCCTGTGTGCTCGCCCGTCCGTCCCCGCCGCGGAGTGTCGGGCAGGCCGGCGGGGTGGACCGCGCGGAGGCGGGCCGCCGTGCTGTACGAGGGGGAGCCGACGGCCCGTCCGCGCCCTGCGAGGGATCCATTCAAGCGAGCCCCCGGCCGCTCCGGCAGCGTGCGCGGCGGGACGGTTCGGGCATTCCGTTCACACCCCGTGTGAATCGTGCTCCACTGGGGCGACACGTCCTGGCGTGCCGACCCACCGGAGGGGGACATGGGGCCCAAGGAGCCCAACACCGCGCTGGAGGCCCTGATCGAGGAGGCGGGCGTCTCCCGGGCCGGACTGGCCGCCCATGTGAACCGGGCCGGCCGCGCGCGCGGGCTCGGCCTGCGTTACGAACACACCGCCGTCGCCCGCTGGCTGAAGGGCCAGCGCCCGCGCGGCCAGGTGCCCGACCTGATCTGCGAGGTGCTCGGAAACCGCCTGGACAGGGCCGTGTCGCTGGACGACATCGGCATGGCGGTCCCCGACGGCCACGCGCCCGCCCAGGGCTCCTCGCTCAGCGGTCTCGTCGAACGGGCCACCGCCGTGTGGCGCTCCGACGCCCAGCAGCGCCCGCACGTCGTCGCCGCTCCGGCCGTCACCGGGACCGGCGCCGTGATGCCCGTCTGGGAGTGGGAGAACCCGCCGGAGGACGCCGATGTGTCGCGGACCGGGCCGGCCGGGGTGGACGCGGCCGACATGGCAACCCTGCGGGCCGCCCGTGACCACTACGAACTGATGTACCGCAAGGCGGGTGGAATCGCGACGCGTCCACGCGTCGTCGGCTTCCTCAACGCCCGGGCCGCCCCCCTGCTGCGCGGCGGCTACAGCGATGCGACGGGCCGCCAACTGCACCGCGCCACGGGCGCGCTGGTGGCCGTGGCGGGCATCTGCGCCTACGACTCCGACGCGCACGGTCTGGCCCAGCGCTACTTCCACCAGGCGCTGCGGCTGGCCAAGGCGAGCGGGGACCGGGGCCTCGGCGGCTATGTGATCGCGCTGCTGGTCAACCAGTCGCTGTTCCTCGCGGAGTACCGCCAGTCCGTCGCCTTCGCGGAGGCGGCCCTGCGCGCGGCGGGGCGCGAGATCACCCCCGCGCTCGCCGCCGACCTCCACGCGATGCAGGCCAAGGCGTACGCCGGGCTCGGCGACCGGGCGAGCGCGCTGACGTGCATCGGCCGCGCCGAGTCGGAGGCCGCCCGCATCCGGCCGGGCCGGGAGCCGGACGAGACGGGGTACGTCCAGCCGGGTCTGGTCGATGTGCAGGTGGCGGAGGCGTTGCTGGGCCTCGGGGACCTGGCCGCGGCCCGGGAGCACGCGGTGGCGGCGGTCCGCACGCCCGCGCACGACCGGGGGCGGGTCCACCGCCTGGCCATGCTCACCACGATCGAACTGCGCCGGGGCGAGGCGGACCGGGCGGCGGCGACGGCCACCGAGATGGCGGACCGGGTCCGGGGCATGGAGTCGCAGCGGCTGCGCGACCGGCTGCGGGCGGTGCGCGCGGAGCTGGTCGCCAGCGGGAGCGCCGACGCGGAGCGGGCCGCCGAACGCGTGGAGGGGGCGCTGCGCGTACCGCTGTGAGCGGCAGTCACCGAGGACGCCGCAGCGCCCACGGCTGGGCCGCGCCGCGGCCCCGTACGCGCGAGGGCGACGCGACCCCCGCACGCACGGACCGGAGCGATCAGGCGTACGGGTAGAACCCCGACCCCGTCTTCCGTCCCAGCCGCCCCGCGTCCACCATGCGCTGGAGCGGCGGGGGAGCGGCGGCAGTGAGCTCCGGCCCGGAGCGCGAGGTCGGCCGGCAGTCCACCCTCGTGAGCAGAGCTGCCTTGAAAGCCCGTAGAGCGGAAGCGACGATCTCACGCAGGGCGTAGTCGCCCACCAGCCCACAGTAGCCCGCGCAGCATGGGGCGCCCCGTCGTGACCCCGGACGCGGCACGCAGGCGGTTCAGCCGCCGGACCGGGTCCTCGGACGGAGCGGACGGTCGCCGGCGAGGGCGCTGGCAAGCGCGGTGGGTACGCTCCCGGCATGCGGTTCTTCCCGATCGACTTCCGTAGACGGAGGTCCAGTGGCACGGCGCGGCCAGGAGTCATGGCCAAGGCGCGGGTCGTCTTCAGTGACGAGCAGGGGCGCGTCCTTCTGGTGCGGCTCAGAGCGCCGGCCACGGGGCAGGGCTGGGGGTTGCCCGGCGGGACCGTGGAGGCGGGCGAGGAGACCCCGCGCGAGGCGGCCGTTCGCGAGGTGGCGGAGGAACTCGGGCTGTCGGTCGAGCCCGGCCGGCTGCTGAGCGTGGACTGGGTGAACCGGCCCGGCGACTGTCCGCGGACGGTGCACGTGTTCGACGGCGGACAGGTGCGGGGCAGCGGTCTGGCCCGCGTACGCCTTGACGAGGCGGAATTGGTGGAGTGGCGCATGTGTCCGCCGCGCGAGGCCGAGGATCTCCTGTCCACCGCGCTCTGGGGGCAGCTGCGGGAGTCGCTCGCCGTGCGTACGGCGGGGACCGGGCCGGTGGAACTGGTGGACGGCGTACCGGTCGGCCGCTGAGCCGCCGACGCGAGGCCGGGCCCGACAGATCAAGCCCCCATGACCGGGACGAGAGGGCGAGTCTACTATTGGTCTGTGAAGATTCTTTGTTTGTGCTGGTGAGAGGCTTTGGCTGATGCATGCGGAGGGGCGGGGCCCGGGTGAGCCGGAGTCGGGGGAGCCGGGGATACTCGCGTCGTTCCTGGGGTTGAGCGACAGGCCGCTGGACGTATATCGGACGTTGGTCGGGTTTCCGCACTGGGGAGTCGCCGAGATCGCCGCGCACCTGGCCAGGACCGAGTCCGATGTACGCGACAGTCTGGACGAGTTGGCCGAACTCTCCATGCTCTACGCGCACGGTGACACGGTCACACCGATAGCGCTCAACCCCGAGGCCAGCCTGGCCGCCCTGCTCAACCAGCGGGAGAGCGAGATCCGGGCCCAGCAGGCGCGGCTGGCGATGGCACGCCGGGAGGCCGCCGAACTGGTGGCCGTCTACGCGGTGCAGCGCGGGGAACGCGGCAACCTCGGCCTCGAACGGCTCGACAACATCGCCTCCGTGCGCGCCCGCCTCGCCGAACTCGCGGAGCGGGCCCAGGAGGAACTCCTCTCCTTCATGCCCGGCGGCGCGCAGAGCCAGGAGGCCCTGGACGCCAGCCGGCCGCTGGACGAGCGCAGCCTGACGGCGGGCGTGCGAATCCGCACCCTGTACCTCGACAGTGTCCGCAACGACCGGGCGACCACCGAGTACGCCCGCTGGCTCGCGGAACTCGGCGGCGAGATCCGGACCATCCCGTCCCTTCCCGTCCGCATGCTCGTCGTCGACCGGTCGGTGGCGCTCCTGCCTGTGGACACCAAGGACAGCAAGGCGGGGGCGATCGTGGTGCGGGCACCCGGAGTGCTGGCCGCCCTGGTCCATCTCTTCGAGTCGACGTGGTCGCAGGCGCGGCCCCTGGGCGGAGCGAGGGTGGCCAGCTCACCGGACGGGCTGACGCCCCAGGAGGCCGAGCTGCTCAAGCTCCTCGAACTCGGCAACACGGACGAGATGGCCGCCCGCAAGCTCGGTGTCTCGCTGCGCACGGTGCGCCGCATGATGGCGGACATCATGGGGCGCCTCGGGGCACGCAGCCGCTTCGAGGCCGGGGTGCTGGCGACGCGCGCCGGGTGGATCTGAACGAGCCGTTTTCCGGGCAGACCGGGCGTCGGGCCTGGCCGTCTGGTGTCATGGCAGTTTGCGGCCTTCGTGCCACGTTTTTTTGCGGTCTCTTGATGCCATCATGGGCCGTCATGTATGCAATCCATATCCGGTTCGCCATACTGCGGGCAGGAGCCGGGCCGGTCGACATTCGTGATGTCGCCCGAAAATTGTCCGAGGCGTCGGCATCAGACCTTCAACATGTCTACGCGCCTAGAACGAGCAAATTCGGGCATAGCGGTGTTCTCTATATGAACGGGGAGAATGTCGGGGCCGTGAGCGAGCGGGTTCTGCGGGCGGTGCGCGAGCTCATCGGGGGCGATCCGATGCGGGCCGATCTGACGTTTCCCGCCGAACCCTGGGCCGCCGGGCTGTGCGACGCCGCGATTCTCGTGAACTCCTCGGCCGACCGGGCCGAACACTGAATGGCACCTTGGTGACTGGGCACCTTGAGGCCAAAGGTATCCCTGGAGATGTGCTCGGATCGTGTGTCACTTTTAACCGGCCGCAGGCGGAGAAACTCCTCGGAACTCTCTTGAGGATCTTCCGCTTCCCGGAAAAACAAACGATGAACCGTGCTTTTCGAAGAGGACGAACATGTCTAAGCGCTTTCTGACTGCCCTCGCCTGCTCCGGCGCTGTGCTCGCCGCCGTCTTTGCCACCGCGTCCGCCACCTCGGCGAGCCAGGCGGTCACCGCCCACGAGACGCGCGCCGACGGGGCCTCCACCGACAGCTGGGGCTGGGACTAAGGGCTGTCCCGTAACCTCCGGCGGGCGCACGACGACAGCTACGGCGCCTCGCCGCGTTGTCGGAACGACCGAATGCATCCGGTATGCGGGCGTCCCCCCGCCTTGCGATCGCACGCACCAGACGCCGCCCGGCCCGCCCTCCGGGCGGACGGCGCTACTTTCGAAACACTCCCCAGCCGAACCGCCGTGTCCGCGAGCGTTCGAGTCCGAGCCCCGGGAAGCATCATGCACCACTCCGCCGACACCGCCCGGTGTCCGGTCACCACCTGTGCGACGAGCCGAGTACCGGCCCCGCCGAACCCCACGGACTCGCGACTGTGCCGGGCTTGCCGCGACGGCGTCGCCGGGGACCTCGCCGAACTGCCCCGGCTCCACCGGGAGATCGAGTACCTCCTGACGCCCGCCGGCAACAGCAGGGGTGAGCGGGTGAGCGGCAGTCGGCAGTTCGGCCTCGTCCTCAACGAGGAGGCGTCCGCGGCCCGCACGCGGATGGTCTCGGTTCTGGCCTGCTGGGCCGGATCACTGACCGGGGCGGTGGCGGCCCCGGCACCCGAACGCGAGGTACGGGCCCTCGTCTCCTTCCTCCTGCGGCACCTGGACGTTCTCGCCGTCCGGCCAGGTGCCAACGCGGAACTGGTCGACGAGATGTCCGCCCTGGTCGCGACGGCCCGGGCCCTCGTCGGGCACTCCGTGCGGCGCCCCGTCTCCCTGGGCCCCTGCCCCCGGCCCGGGTGCGGGACGGCCGTGGAGATGGCCGTCGGAGCGGTGCGCTGCGGAGCGGGCCACGTCTGGGCCGCCGACGCGTGGCTGACGCTGCACCGGTCGCTGGCCGGAGCCGCCGTCGCGTCGACACGCACCCGCAAGACCCTGCCCACGCGTCTCGCGGCCCAAGCGGCCGGTGTCACCGAGGCGACCATTCGTAAATGGGCCAGCCGAGGCAAGCTGACGCGTTACGGAAGTCATGCGCGGGCCGAATATGACGTCGATGAATTGGCGTCTCTTGCTGCCGGGTAGTTCTTGCCGCCTGGAATGTATCGCAGCCCTTGAAAGGGTCTGGTCCGGCTTCTTGAAAGCCATCGACCGGACCCTTTCGGGGGTTCCCGTGTTTCCTCGGACAAATCTTTCGCCGCTGTTTGACACCGCCTCGTCGAAGTGTCACACTCTTCGCGGCGGAAGAAGTGTCGAAATTTTCAGCCGACGACTTTCCCGCTCTGATCGGGTGTCACGCGACTGGTGTAGTTTCCCAGTGTCGCGGTGGCCCCTTTTTCTTTCCGCTCGCCGAAGAAGCAGGGGCAATGTTTCCCGATTCGAACGACGCCATAGCGGACTCGCTGGAAGTGGTCCGTCGGGCACGGACCGCATGGGAGGAGCGGGCCGGAACGGCTGCCGCGTCCGGCCCGCGCTCGAGTCCGTACGAGCAATTCCTGCGCCGCGTACGCGAGAGTGCGCCCTTCTACCGTGATCTTCCGCGAGACGCGGACGTGACGGTCGGGTGGCCACTCGTCGGTCGCGCTGATCACCAGGCGGACGGGACTCGATTCCGGCTTTCGGATTCCATGAACGGCCTGTACACGCTCAGCTCGAGCGGAACCACAGGGAATCCGCTGAACGTCACGCTCGACGACGCCGCCTGGTACGCCGTCAACTACTATTTTTTCGCCCAGATCCGTGACCATGCGGGTCTTCCCGAAGATCTTTTCCAACGCGGCCGGCCGGCCGTTCTGTTCGTCAGCAACAAGCCGGGACGCCCCAGTTTCGTAAGGCCCCTGCCATCCCTGAACGACGGGCTTTACCTGCGCTTTCAGCTCCCGGAGTCGGCGGACGCCGTGCTGCCCGTGTTGCGGAAGTTCCCGGCCCCCGTCCTTTATGGCAAGCCGACCTACCTGCTGGAACTGCGCACCGCCCTCCTCGGCCTGGGCCTCGCACGCGCGCCCTGGCACCCCCGGCTGCTGCTGGTCAGCGGTGAACCGCTGCACGCCGACGACCGCCGACGGCTCACCGACTACTTCGGCGCGCCTGTGATCGACGCGCTCGCCTCGACCGAGGGCGGCCTCATCGCCGCGACCGAGCCGGACGGGACGACGTACCGGGTCTTCGGCGAGAACGTACGGCTGGAAGTCCTGGACGAGCAGGGCGGGACTTCCGCGTCCGGGACCGGAGAGCTGGTGCTGACCAACCTGGTCAACCACAGCACCGCCTTCGTCCGCTACCGCACCGGCGACCGAGCCGAGCTGGCCACCGGCCCGGACGGCACCCAGCGGCTGACGCGCCTGTGGGGGCGGGAACCGGAGACGGTCCGCTTCCGCACGCGGGAACTCCCCGCCGACGAGGTGACCCGCGCCCTCGGATTCCTGCCCGGCCTCGCGGACTTCCAGCTGGCCCGGCGGCCGGACGACGGCGGGACACTCCTGCGCTGGGCCGCCGAGACGACGTACGACGCCCCCGACGCCCTGGCCGCCGCGCTGCGCGACGCCCTGGCCGGCCTGCTGCCCGACGAGGACGTCCGGTGGGAGCGGTGCGCCCGCATCACCCCGCCCGGTGGGAAGAAGCGCCGGTTCCACCTCTGAATCCCAGCGTCACCACACCTAGGCGGAGACCCGATGCCCCAGAAGAACCAGACCGACCCGGCGAACCGGACCGACACCACGCACCTGAACCTGACCTGGACGGGCAACCAGTTCCTGGACGCCCAAGAGCAGACCGACCTGATGCGGTCGGCCACCGAGGCCATGGACATCACCAACCGAGGTGACGTCTGGAGCGACGAGGTGGCGGCCGCCGTCGCCGCCCGCTTCGACCTCCCCGCGCCGTACGTCCGGGTCGGCGCGGGCGCCACCCAGCTCATCGACACCCTGCTGCGCGGCGCCTACCAGGGCCTCGTCGTCGACGTGACCCCGAACTTCCACCTCACCGCGACCATCTCCCGGCAGCAGGGCTGGAACTACGCGAGCGTGCCCGTGCGCGAGCCCGAGGACCTGCTGCCCTCCCTGGAGCCGTACCTCGACCGGCCCGAGGCGATCATCGTCCTGTGCTCGCCGCGCAACCCGCTCGGCTACCAGTTCCCCACCGCCGACATCGCGGCCCTCCTGGAGCGTGCCCGCGGACTCGTCGTTGTGGACGAGGTGTACGCCGACTTCGCCCCGGACACCGCGATGCGCCTTGTGTCCGAGTTCCCCAACCTCGTGGTGATGCGCACCTTCTCCAAGGCATGGGGCCTCGCGAACCTGCGGATCGGCTTCGCCGTGTCCCAGGCGTTCACCCGCGACGGCTTCCCGTTCTGGCTCATGCCCAACAGCGTCTCGGGCGTCGCTCAGCACACCGCGCTGCGCCTGCTCGCCGAGCCCGCCGCCGTCGAGGACAGCATCCGGCGGACCCTGGAGTGCCGCGAACGCCTGGTGGTCGGGATCGCGCGGATCGACGGCATCCGGGTCTGGCACTCCGACGCCAACTACATCTGTCTGGAGAGCCCGCACGCGGCCAGGATCGTCGCCGAGCTGCGCGCCGCCGGATACCTGACCCGCCTGCTGCACGACCTCAAGGACTACCCCGAGGACTGGCCCGTCGGCGTACGGATCAGCGTGCCGCGGGAGAGCGAGATCGACGCCGTCGTGAAGTGCGTCGCAGCAGCGCACGAGGCGGGCGAGCGCGCCCGGACCACGGGGTGAGCGGCGGCGAATTCCACGGGCGGCCCGCGCTCAGCGCCGACGGCTGCTTCGCCGGATGGCTGTGCGGCGGCTCCGAGGCCCCCCGCCTCGTCCTGTACGACGTGGCGGCGCGCCGCGAACTCGGCCGCTCCCACGTGGGAGCGGCCCGCTGCCGCGCCTTCACCTGGACCCACCTGCCGGGCGTCGGCCTCGCCGAGGCGGACGCCGACGGAGCCGAGGACTGGAGCCACTTCCTGGTCCGGGTCGAGTCCGGTGAGTGGCGCCCGCTCGGCGACGGCTCGCTGCGGCGGACCCGGGTCGTCGGCCTGTCCGAGCGGCGGCCCGACGAGGTCGTCGTCTCCGCCGACGGCGCGGAGCCCGGACACCGTGACTACCTGCACATCTCGTTGCGCACCGGCGAGACCACCCCGGCCCTGCGCGACAGCGCGCACGCCGCGGTGTACTTCGACCGCGAACTGCAGCCCCGGCTGACCGAGTCCGTCCTCGCGGACGGCACCCGTGAACTGCGCCACGTGCCCGCCGCGGGCGACCCGGCCGGTGCCCTCTTCCTGCGGATACCGCACGAAGAGGCGCTCACCGCCAGGGTGTTGCGCTTCGGCGACGACCCGGACCGGCTGTACATGGTGCTGCCGGACGGGCCCGGCGGCGTACGTCTTGCGGAGCTCGACTGCCGACCGGGAGAGCCGGCCGGAACGCCGCGGACGCTGCACCGGGTCGAGGGCGGCGACTACGCGGACGTCCTCTTCGCCACGGACACCGGAGCCCCGGACCTGGTCCACACCGAGCGGGCCCGAACGTCCTGCGTGCCGCTCGACGAGCGGTGGACGGCGCCCGTCGCCCGGCTGCGAGAGGAACTCGCCACCGAGCTCACCGTCCTGGAAAGACGAGGGCCCCTATGGCTGGTCGCCATGCACCGGCCGGATCGCGACGCGCACTACGCGCTGCACGACGTGGCGCGCGGCGAGACCTGGCCGCTGAGCCGGGCCCGCCCCGAACAGGAACCGCTGCCCGTGGAGTGCCGACCCGTCCGGGTCCCGCTGCGCGGCGGCGGCCACGCCGTCACCTACGTGACCCGCCGCACCGAAGAGCGGCGCGACGGCACACCCGGCCCGGCCGTCCTGCTGGTTCACGGCGGGCCCTGGCGGCGCAGCGGCTGGCGGTACGCCGAGCGTCGCGCCGCAGTCGCCGCCCTTGGCTACACCGTGATCGAGCCCAACTTCCGTGGCTCCACCGGCTTCGGCGCGGGGTGGATCAACGCCGCGGACCGGCAATGGGGGGCTGCCATGCAGGACGACCTGGAGGACACCCTCGACTGGGCGGTCGCCGAAGGGCTCGCCGCCCCGGACCGGATCGCGCTCATGGGCGGCAGCTACGGCGGATACGCGGTGCTCCAGATGGCCGCGACCACCGCGCGCCCCCTGCGCTGCGTGGTGGCGACCTCGCCCCTGACCGACCTCGTACGGTTCGTCGAGGAACCCCCGGCGTTCTGGCGGTCGGCGGCCCCGATGCTGCGCCGCCGCATCGGCGACCCGGCCGTGCCCGAGCAGCGTGCGGCGCTGACGGCGGCCTCACCGGTGAACCGGGCGGACGGGGTGCGCTGCCCGGTGCTCCTGGTGCACGGCGCCAACGACAGCCGGGTGCCCGCCGAGATGGCGTCCCGCATGTTCATGGCGCTGGCCAGGGCCGACCGCGACGCCTGCCTCGCCCTGTTCCCCGACGAGGGCCACGAAGTGGTGACCACCGGCAACCGGGCCGCACTGGACCGGCTCATCGCCGAGCACCTGGACCGCTGGCTGGCTCCAGCCACCTGCACGGTGCCCGGGACACCGGTCGAAAGCACCACGCTGAAGGTGTTCGACTCACCCCGCGCCGCCCGCCGCAAGGCGGCCGAGGCGCTGAACTCTGGAGCAGAGCATGGCAATTCACCTGACCGGCAGTAACGCGTTGCTGCTGCTGACCCCCAAGACGGGCAGTACCTGGATACGCCGGAAGATACGGGAACTCGGCCTCGCCTTCGAGGACCTCGGCGACCCGGCGATGCGGGAGCACGACCTGCTCGCCTCCTTCGACCGCTCCCGGTACGGCTTCGTCGGCGCCTTCGTGCGTGACCCGCTGGAGTGGTACCGCTCCTACTGGTCGTACCGCATGGAGAAGGGCTGGCGGCCGCAGTACCCGCTCGACGAGCACTGCCAGAGCGACGACTTCCAGACCTTCGTGCGCCGCGCCGCGACCCTCCTGCCGGGCGCCCTCGGCAACATCTACACCTCGTACGTGGGCGCCCCCGACGACGAGATCGACTTCATCGGGAAGCAGGAGAACCTCGCCGAGGACTTCGCCCGCTTCCTGGAGCAGGCCGGCGAGACGTTCGACCGGTCAGTCCTCTTCGACAGCAGCCGGGTCAACGCCACGACGATCCGGCCCGATTACCCGGAGGAACTCAAGGAGCTGATCACTCTCTCCGAGTGGGAGACCATGGGCCGCTTCGGCTACCTCGCCGACCGCCCCGACCCGATCGGCCTCGCCGAGATCCAGGCGCGCTTCCCCGAGGACGCGAACGACCTGCGGCTGCTGTGCCTTTGGACCGAGAAGATCCATTGGGCCCCCGACGACAAGAAGCGGGAGGCGGGCCGTCCGGTCGCCGCCGACACCCGCTACGCTCGCGTCAACAGCAACTTCGCGCTCTTCGCCGAGCACAAGAGGCAGGACGCCGCGTATGCGGGCGGACGCTACCGCGAGGCGCTGCGTCTCGACCCGCTGCACCCGCGCACCCTGTGCAACTACGCGCTCCACGTGGCCGCACACGAGGGCGACACCGACCAGGCCCGCAGCCTCATGCTCCGTGCCCTCGCGGTCCGCCCCCAGCACCCGTACACACTCGGCAAGTTGGCCGGTCTGACCGCGGGCGAGCTCGCCGACCCGGAACTCGCCGAGGTCTTCTACCGGCAGAGCCTCGCCGCCAATGCGAACCAGAGCGAACTCCGCGTGGAGTTCGCCAACTTCCTCGCCGGCCGGGACCGCCTCGACGAAGCCCTCGCCCTGCTGGGCCCCGAGGTCGAGCGCCCGGAGGCGGACCGCCTGACGCTGCTCACGCACGCCTCCCTGCTGGCCCGGTCGGGCCGGGTCGCCCAAGCGCGCGACTTCCAGCGCCGCGCCACGGCCACCGCAGCCTGAGCGGCGGAACCTTCCCGGAGCGGCCGGCCCACCGCGCCGCTCCGCACCCACCTGCCAAGGAGGCAACGCACGATGCAGACAGAGAGCCGGCTGGCTCGGGTCATCCAGGACGAGCACATCAAGGGCGCGGGCCGCACGGTCGAGCAGATCGCGGACGACGCCCGTGAGGTCATGGAGAAGCACCGGATCTGCCTGATCCGGGACTTCCCCCTGGACCCCGACCAGTACCTCGCCTTCCTCGGCCACTTCGGCGAGCCGCTGACGAACTACTCCTCGCTCAGCGAACTGGCCAAGACCGACCCGCATCCGCAGATCAACCGGGTCAAGTACAAGAAGAAGCCCACCGGCGCCCAGTCGGTGCACTACGTCGCCGGCGGGCTGCGCCCGCACTCGGCCCGCTCTTGGCGCTCCCCGCGCCCCTCGCACTTCGCGATGCTGATGGTCGATCCCGGCTGGCGCGAGGTGCCGGAGGGCGAGCGCGGCGAGTCCGTCGTGGTCGGCTGGAACGACCTGTTCACGCAGCTCGCCGAGCGTGACGGCGAGGTGTTCCAGGAGCACTTCGCCCGGCTGTCGAGCACGCCGATAACCTTCCAGGCGAACAACGTCCGCGAGGAGCTCAGCTCCCAGCCGGTGCTGTACACGCTGGACGACGCCCGCGGCCCGTACGACGTGGGCGTCCGCCTCAAGCAGGACCTTGGCGACAAGATCGAGGGCATCCGGGACCAGATCCCGGAATTCGAGGCCTACCGCGACTCGCTCGCGTACCTGATGGAGGCGAGCGCCGAGGAGCGGTACTTCGCCTGTTTCCCGATGGACAGCGGCGACCTGCTGCTCCTGGACAACCACCGCTTCGCGCACGGCCGCCTCAAGATCGTCGGCGAGTACGTCGTCGACGGCGAGGCCCGGACGAACAACCGTGAACTGTGGAGCGTCACCGTTCACTGAGCGCCGTCCGGCCTCGTGTTCGCACACCGACAAGGAGATTGACGTCATGAGCAGTTCTCAGGACAAGCCCGCGGCAGAGCAGGACGAGCAGGCCGACCTCGTCGAGGTCTGCGCGGAGCTCCAGGGCGAACTCGACGCCCTGATCGGCGCGTCCGGTGGCTCGGCGGCCGCCCAGTCGCTGGACACCGCGGTGGCCTCCCTCAAGGAGGTCGAGCAGCGGAACGTCTCGTCGGTCCAGCTGGTGGCCCTGACCAGCGGCTGATCACAGTCCGGTTCCGGTCCGCGGCCAGAGGGCGGCGGACCGGAACCGTACCCTTAGCCTGTTGGCAATTTGCACACTGTTCAGCAACTAAAGAAGGTCGGTTCGGCATGTCTCTCACCGGAAAGCACGTTCTGTCCAGCGAACTCTTCGACCGGGACGAACTGGAGAGGCTGTTCTCCCTCGCGGACCTGCTCGTGCCGGTCGCCCGCGGCCGCAAGGTGGCCCGGGTCCTGGAGGGTGCCGTGATGGCGAGCCTCTTCTTCGAGGCAAGCACGCGCACCCGGCTCAGCTGCGAGTCGGCGTTCCTGCGCTTGGGCGGCGGAGTGCTCAGCTGCACTAACGCGGAGCTGATGTCGATCTCCAAAGGAGAGTCCTACGCCGACACCAGCCGTGTGGTCAGCGGCTACTGCGACCTCATGGTGGTGCGGCACCCCGACGACGACGCCGTGCACGAGTTCATGGCCGCCACCAACGTTCCCGTGATCAACGGGGGCAACGGTGCCGGTGAGCATCCGACCCAGGCCCTCCTCGACATGTTCACCCTGCATCGGGAGTTCGGGCGCGACGGCCGCGGCCTGGACGGCCGCCGGGTCGCTCTCGTCGGCGACCTGCGGTACGGCCGCACGGTCCACTCGCTGATCAACCTGATCTCTCTCTACGAAGACCTGACCATCGTGTGCGTCGCCCCTGCGCATCTGGGGATGCCCGTCGCCCTGCTGGAGCGGGCCGAGATGCGGGGGCACCGGATCGAGCTGAGCGAATCCCCCGAGATCGCACTGAAGGACGCGGACGTTGTCTACGCGACCCGGCTGCAGACCGAACGCTTCGGCGGGGGGCCGGTGTCGTACGGCGAGGAGTTCCGTATCGACAAGTCCCTGGTGAGCAGGGTCTGCCGGGCCGACACGGTGATCATGCACCCGCTGCCACGGGACAGCAGGGCCGGCTCCAACGACCTGGCCATGGACCTCAACTCCGACTCCCGCCTCGCGATCTTCCGCCAGACCGACTCCGGGATTCCCGTGCGGATGGCGCTGTTCGCGTCCGTGCTCGGCGTCGCCGAGCAGATCCCCGACGCCCTGCGCCCCGCGACCTGGTACCGGCCGGAGTACACCGGCCCGGACGATGCCCCCTTCTACCGCAACACCGCCTTGTAGACGGCGACTTCACACAGCATCCCCGGAACGCCGGGGCGGACCGGTCACCACGACCGGACCGCCCCGGCGTTTCCCGTTCCCGACCGCGGACTCGGAGTCAGAAAGAGGCGCCATGACTGTCGCATCACCCAAAGAGACCCGGGGCGCGGCTTTCGCCCTGTACCGGAGCCCGCTTGTCTCGGTCACCATGGCCGGCACCTTCTTTCTGAAGATGGTCTCCTTCCTCTGCATCCCGTTCATGACGATCTACCTGAGCGAGAACGTCGACGTCCCGCCCTACGTCATCGGCGTCATCGTCGGACTCAGCCAGATCGGCTCACTGGGCGCGGGCTTCTTCAGCGGCGTCCTCTCCGACCGGGTCGGCAAACGACTGGTGCTCCTGGTGGGGCTGTTCGGCAGCGCCGCGATCTTCCTGCTGTTCTTCCTGGTGGCCACGTTCCTGAAGGGGACGGCCGCCTTCCCCGTGCTGTTCGGCGTGCTGAACGCGGGCTACGGCGTCATGTCCGCCTTCTTCTGGCCCGTCACCCAGGTCCTCATGGCCGACAGCCTGCCCAAGGAGCACCGCCCGGCCGTCTTCCGGCACCGCTACGTGCTGACCAACTGCGCCGTCGCGGTCGGACCGCCCGCCGGAGTCCTCCTCGGGCTCGCCTCCGCCGGGGCAGCCTTCGTCGTCTCGGGCCTGGCCTACCTGGTCTTCGCGTTGGCCTTCTGGTGGATCACCCGCGGCCGGGCCTTCGAGCACGCGGGCGGACCGTCCGAGCGTCCCACCTTCACCGGCGCGTTGAAGGTCCTCGCCACCGACCGCATCTTCCTCGGCCTGACCGTGTCGATGATCCTGTTCGCCCTGGCGTACTGCCAGATCGGGTCGAACCTCTCCGTGCTCGTCAGCGAGGAATTCAGCGACGGCGTGCGGTTCTTCTCGCTGTTGCTCGCCGTCAACGCGGTCGGTGTCATCGTGCTGCAACCGCTCGCCACCGCGATCGCCAAGCAGCTCAGTTCCCGGCGGACCATCCTGTTCGGCAACGCGCTGTTCGCGGCGGTGTGCCTGATCTTCGGCTTCCTGGACCTTGGCAAGGCGGGCCTCGTCGCCCTCGTCGTCGTGATCAGCCTCGCCGAGGTGCTCGTCGTCCCCACGGTCAGCATCGTCGTCGACGAACTGGCCCCCGCAGACCTGCGCGGCACCTACTTCGGCGCCTCCACCCTGCGCAACCTCGGCATGGGCGTGGGCCCTGCGGCCGGCGGCCTGGTGCTGGGCGTGTGCGGAAACCCGGCCCTCTTCTTCTTCATGGGCCTGTGCGGCTTGGCCGCTTTGGCCGTCGTCCACCTCACCCTCAGGGAGAACTCCGTTGCGGATACTGGTGCTTCACCAGAACCTGTTTGACCGGCTCGGCTACGAGCGGGCCATCGACCACGATCGACACGAGGTCACATACGCGGGCGCCCGCGCATACCTCGACAACATCCCCGCCCACATCCGCTGCGACACGTTCGCCTGGGACCCGGCCCGCCCAGTCGCGGACCAGCTGCGCCCCCTGTTGGCCGACCGCCCCCCGTACGACCGGATCATCGCCCGGCACGAGCAGCTGATCACTCCGGCCGCCGATCTGCGAGCCGAGTTCGGCATCCCGGGAATGCGACCCGACACGGCCCGCAACTTCCGCGACAAGGTCGCGATGAAGCACTCCCTGGCCGACGCCGGCTTCCGCGTGCCGCGCTACCTGTCGCTCGACACCCTCGGCCCTGCGGACGCGGCGGCGGTTCCGTGGCAGGGCCGCACCATCGTCAAACCCCGTGACGAGGGCGGCAGCCAGGGCGTGCGGTCCTTCGGCACCGTCACCGAAGCCCTGGCGTACGTCCGCGAGCAGGAAGCCGGGCAGGACGGTGACTTCCGTGCCCGCTACGAGCTGGAGGAGTACGTCGAGGGCCCCATCTGGCACATCGACGGCTTCCTGTTCCAGGGCGAGGTCGTCGTCGCCCAGCCCTCCCGCTACGTGGGCACCCCGCTGCGCTTCGAGAACGGCGAACCGGTCGGTTCGGTCCAGTTCGACGACCCCGAACTGACGGACTGGGCGGTGCGTTGCGTCCGGGCCTTGGGCGGCGAGACCCTCACCTTCCACCTCGAAGCGATCATGACCGAGGACGGCCCCGTCTTCATGGAGGTCGCGGCCCGCTGTGGTGGCGGCTACATCGTCCGCGCCACCGAACTGCGCACCGGCGCCCACCTGCACGCCCTCGACATGGCCTCGGACATCGAGGGCACCCTGGCCACCCACCTTGTCGGCGCCGCCCGCGAGGACCTCAAGTACGGCTTCTTCCTCTTCCCCGGCCATGTACACGGAGGCGCCGAGGTCACCGTCGAGGCCCCCCCAGGACTCCTGGACGATCCGCTGGTGATCGGCCACACGATGGTGGCACCGGGCACCCCCACCCCGCTCAAGCACTCCTACCGCCCCGAGCACCTGCCCCTGTCGGGCATGGTCGCGGGCGCCGACCCGGCGGAACTGGAGGCCTGGATGCGGCGGCTGTTCGCTGCGACGACCGTGCGCGGGCGCCGCCCCGCGTACACCGACGCGTACGACGGGACGGGCTGCTCCGCCGACGACCACGCGCTCGCCCACCGGCTCGCAGAGGAGGCGGGCGCGCTGCTTCTCACGCTGCGGACCGACGCTGCCTTCCGGGAGCCGCGCCATCTCAAGGACCTCGGCGACTCCCGCTCGCACGACTTCCTCATGGCCGAACTGGCCCGGCACCGCCCGCAGGACGCCGTCCTCTCCGAGGAGGGGGCGGCCGATCCGGCGCGGATCGCGGCACGCCGCGTCTGGATCGTTGATCCACTGGACGGAACTCGCGAGTTCTCCGAAGCGGGCCGCGACGACTGGGCCGTGCACGTCGCCCTGTGGGCCGACGGACGCCTGGTCGCGGGAGCCGTGGCGCTGCCCGCCCAGGGCGTGACCCTCTCCACCGCCGCCCCGGCGCCCACACCCGACACAGACGTTGCCGTGCTGCCGGTGCTCGGCAGCCGCACCCGGCCCCCGGCCTTCCTTTCCCGGGTTGCGAGGCGCGTCGGTGCCGAACTGACCGGGATGGGCTCCGCCGGGGCCAAGACCGCCGCCGTGGTGCGCGGACGGGCCCGGGCCTACATCCACGCGGGTGGCCAGTACGAGTGGGACTCCGCCGCACCGGCGGCCATGGCGATCGCCGCCGGGCTGTGCGTTTCCCGCCTCGACGGCTCGCCCCTGCGCTACAACCGCGAGGACCCCTACCTGCCGGACCTGCTGATCTGCCGGACCGAGGACTCCGAGGCCCTGCTGGCCGCGATCCGCGCGGAGGAGGGGCGATGAGCGTGCCCACCGCCGGCGGCACGCCCCGGCGCGGGGCGACGCTCTGGCTCACCGGGCTGCCCAGTGCGGGCAAGACCACCCTGGCCCGTGCCCTGGCCGAGCGCCTGACCGCCGAGGGCCACCGAACCGAGGTCCTGGACGGCGACGAGGTCCGCGAGTTCCTCTCCAAGGGCCTCGGCTTCAGCCGCGAGGACCGGTACACCAACGTGACCCGGATCGGCTTCGTCGCCCAAAAGTTCGCCTCGCTCGGGGCCACCGTGCTCGTCCCGGTGATCGCCCCGTACGCCGACGCCCGTGCCGCCGTGGCCGAACGGCACCGCGCGGCCGGCACCCCGTACCTGGAAGTGCACGTCGCCACCGGGCTCGACGTCTGCTCCGCACGGGACGTGAAGGGCCTGTACGCCAAGCAGGCGGCGGGCGAACTCACCCACCTCACCGGGGTCGACGACCCGTACGAGGCGCCCGAAGCACCCGACCTCAGGCTGTGGACCGAGGGCCGCGCGGTCGACGAATCCGTGACTGAACTGCACCGACTGATGACCGAGAAGGGACTGGCGTGACGACCGTGACGCAAGCCTCCGTGTTCCGACCCACCCACCTGGACGACCTGGAAGCGGAGTCCGTCTACATCTTCCGGGAGGTGGCGGGCGAGTTCGAGCGCCCCGTGCTCCTCTTCTCCGGCGGCAAGGACTCCATCGTGATGCTGCGCCTGGCGCTGAAGGCCTTCTGGCCGGCGCCGGTGCCGTTCTGCCTCCTCCACGTGGACACCGGGCACAACTTTCCCGAGGTCATCGACTTCCGAGACCGCATGGCCGCCGAGCACGGACTGACCCTGCACGTCGCCCACGTCCAGGACTTCATCGACGACGGCCGGCTCACCGAACGCCCCGACGGCACCCGCAACCCGCTCCAGACCGTGCCCCTGCTCGACGCCATCGAACGCCACCGCTTCGACGCGGTCTTCGGCGGTGGCCGCCGCGACGAGGAGAAGGCCCGCGCCAAGGAGCGCGTCTTCTCACTGCGCGACGAGTTCGGCGTGTGGGACCCGCGCCGCCAGCGCCCCGAACTGTGGGACCTCTACAACGGCCGCCACAACCCAGGCGAGCACGTCCGCGTCTTCCCGCTGTCCAACTGGACCGAACTCGACGTCTGGCAGTACATCGAGCAGGAGAAGATCGAGCTTCCCGAGATCTACTTCGCCCATGAGCGCGAGGTGTTCGCTCGCAGTGGTATGTGGCTGACCGCGGGTGACTGGGGCGGCCCCAAGGCCGATGAGACCCCCGAGCGGCGCGTGGTCCGCTACCGCACGGTCGGCGACATGTCCTGCACCGGCGCCGTCGACTCCACGGCCGCCACCGTCGTCGACGTCATCGCCGAGGTCGCCGCCAGTCGCCTCACCGAGCGCGGCGCCACCCGCGCCGACGACAAGCTCTCCGAGAGCGCCATGGAAGACCGCAAGCGCGAGGGGTACTTCTAATGACAACCACCACCGCGAACTCCCCGTGTCACGCCGCCCTTTCGGCCGGCACCCTGCTGCGGTTCGCCACCGCCGGATCGGTCGACGACGGCAAGTCCACGCTGGTCGGACGCCTTCTCCACGACTCCAAGTCGGTCCTCGCCGACCAGCTGGAGGCCATCGAGCATGTCTCCCGCACCCGTGGCCAGAGCGTGCCCGACCTCGCGCTGCTCACCGACGGCCTGCGCGCCGAACGCGAGCAGGGCATCACCATCGACGTGGCCTACCGCTACTTCGCCACCCCCCGGCGCCGGTTCATCCTCGCCGACACTCCGGGGCACGTGCAGTACACCCGCAACATGGTGACCGGCGCTTCCACGGCCGACCTGGCCGTCATCCTGGTCGACGCCCGCAACGGCGTCCTGGAGCAGACCCGCCGACACGCCGCCGTCGTCGCGCTGCTGCGCGTCCCGAACGTGGTCCTCGCCGTCAACAAGATGGACCTGGTCGACCACGACGAGGCCGTGTTCGCCGCGATCCGCGAGGAGTTCACGTCGTACGCGGAGCGCCTCGGGCTCGGTGACATCGTGGCGATCCCGCTGTCCGCGCTCGCCGGGGACAACGTCGTGGAGCCGTCCGCCCACATGACCTGGTACGCCGGACCGACGCTCCTGGAGCACCTGGAATCGGTGCCCACCGACACCGACCGGGCCGCGTCCCCGGCCCGGTTCCCCGTCCAGTACGTGATCCGCGCTCAGCAGGGCGAGTTCCGCGACTACCGCGGTTACGCGGGACGGCTCGCCTCCGGCACGATCGGCGTCGGCGACGCCGTAACCGTGCTGCCCTCCGGGCAGACCGGCACCGTGGCCGCCCTGGACGTCCTCGGCACCGCAGTGGACCGGGTGACGGCAGGCCAGTCCCTCACCGTGCGGCTCGCCGAGAACCTCGACATCTCGCGCGGCGACGTGCTCGCCGCCGGGCCGGGCCCCCGGGTCGGCCAGGACATCGAGGCGACCGTCTGCCACCTCCACGAACGAGCCCTGCGGGCGGGGGAGAAGGTCCTCGTCAAGCACGCCCACCGCACCGTCCGCGCGGTGGTCCGGGAGATCCCCCACCGGATCGACATCGACACTCTGGTCCAACACCCCGCCGACGACAGCCTCGCCGTCAACGACATCGGCCGGGTCGTGCTGCGCACCGCCGAGCCGCTCGCCTTCGACATCTACGCGGACCATCGAGGCACCGGCTCCTTCCTGCTGATCGACCCTGCGGACGGCACCACCCGCACCGCAGGCATGATCGGCCCCCGCAGCCCCTGGAGCAGTGATGACTGACGCCGACCTGTTCAGACTCCTGGCAGGCCTCGTGCTGCTCCTCGTGGCGGCGCACCTGCTGGGCCGGCTCTTCGGCCGGTTCCGTCAGCCCCCGGTGATCGGTGAGATCGCCGGGGGGCTGCTGTTCGGGCCGTCCCTGTTCGGTGTGCTCGCGCCGGACGCACAGAGCTGGCTGTTCCCGAAGACGGGTGCGTCCGCGACGGGACTCTCGCTGATCTACCAACTGGGCATGCTCCTGCTGATGTTCCTGGCGGGCCGGCAGATGCGGGAGGTCTTCTCCCGGCGCGAGAGCCGCACCGTGGGCGTCGTCGCGGTGGTCGGCATGGCCGTGCCGTTCCTCTTCGGGCTCGCCCTGGTGCCGTTCATCGACACCGACCGGCTGCTGGGACCGGCGGGGAACAGGACCGCCCTGACGCTGATCCTCGCCTGCGCCGTCGCCATCACGAGCATCCCGGTGATCTCGCGGATCATGCTCGACCTCGGCATCATCGGTACGAACTTCGCCCGGATCGTGCTGTCCGTCGCCGTCCTGGAGGACATCGCGCTCAATGTGGTGATCGCGACCGCGCTCGGCATGGTCGGCGGCCACGGGGGCGAGGCGTTCGGCGTCCCGCACCTGCTCGGTGTCGGCTCCGGCACCGGTGCCGTGGTCTACCACGCGACGGCGTCGGTCGTCTTCTTCGGCCTCATGGCGGTCGCCGGCGCACAGGCCCGGCGCTTCCTCGCCGGACGGTCCGCCACCGAGGCCCGGCGGCCCACTTCGGTCGCGATCCAGGTCTCCCTGGTCCTGGCCGCGGCGGCCTGCTGCCTCTTCCTCGGCATCACCCCCATGTACGGCGCCTTTGTCGTCGGCCTCATCGCGGGCCGCTCCAGGGCGGCGGGGGAGAGTGAGGGAGCCCGGGTGGTCCACGCCTTCTCGGTCAACTTCTTCATCCCGGTGTACTTCGCCGTGGTTGGCCTGAAGCTGGACCTGGTCCACTCCTTTGACCCGCTGCTCACGCTGGCCTTCATCGCCTTCGCCTGCGCGGTCAAGGCAGGCAGCGTGTACGCGGGAGCCCGCTGGTCCGGCAGTACGCCCCTCAAGGCCGTCAACCTCGCCGTGGCCATGAACGCCCGGGGCGGACCGGGCATCGTCCTGGGCACCCTCGCCTACGACGCGGGCATTGTCGACGCCACCCTCTTCACCACCCTGGTGCTCACCGCCGTCATCACGTCCCTGATGGCCGGGACCTGGCTCGACCACGCGATCCGGCGAGGACTGCTGCCCCGCACGGACGACTACGAGCCGGACGATCCGGACACGGCCGCACCCGACACCCATCCGGACCCCGTGGGAGCGAAAGCTGCATGACCGCCACACCCGTCTGCACCTGCCTGCCCGGAGCCACCCTCTGGCTCCCGGCGAGCCCGGCCGCCCGCGCCGCCGCGCAGGACCTCGCCACCCTTCTGACCACCGGCCACCACCGCCGGGTCACCGTGCTCGACACAGCGGTCGGCGACGTCCCCGGCGAGCCCCCTGAGGCCGCCGTCCGGCGGACCGGCCTGGTCGCCGAGATCCTCGCCGCCAACGGATTCCTCGCCGTCGTCCTCGACAGCGCCGCACAGCCGGCGGGCCTGGACGCGGTCCGCGCCCGCCACCGGAGCGCGGGCACCCCGTTCCTGGAGCCGGCCGTCGCGGCCGGCGCTCCGCCCGACCTGTTCCGGCTGCTGGACGAGTACGGCCTGGCCCTGCCCCGCTGACCACCCGCCTTCCTTCCCTGGGAGTAGTCACCCATGTTCGACAGCTCTGCCATCGACTGTTCCGGCCGCGCGCCGGAGGAGATCGAAGAGGCGGCGCTCGCGTCCGTCGCCGAGCACCGGCTCGCCTACCTGCGGAACTTCCCGATCGACGTCGACCAGTACATCGGCCTGCTCTCCCGCCTCGGCGAGCTGTGCCCCAACTACGCGGCCGGCTCGACGAAGGACCTCTACACCCTGCACGAGGCGATCAACATCGTCCGCTGCCGGGCACCGCAGGCTGCGGGACCCGAGCGGGTCCAGGAGAAGGCGGGCTCCCTGCCGATGCACTCCGGCCGCTCCTTCGCCCGCCGCCGCCCGCTCTTCCTGGCCATGCTGATGACCGACCCCGGCTGGCAGGACCTCGAGCCCGGCAGTAACGGCGAGTCCCTCATCGTCCGCTGGGGCGACGTGCTCGCGGAGGTGCGCCGCCGCCATCCCGAGCACTGGGCCGAGGACCTGCGCCTGCTCACCAGCAGGGCGATGAGCTTCCCCGCCTCCCACCTCGACGAGGAACCCTCGCTGGTCCCCTTCCTGTACGTGCCCGGCACCCCGCGGTACACCCCGGTCGCCGACGACGTCGCGGTCAGGCTGCCGCAGGACATCGGCCGGCTCCGCATGGCCGCCGAGTCCCTCGACGACGGTGAGCGCTGGTTCGAGGCGGTCACCCGCTTCCAGCAGGTTGCCAACGACCCGGCGGTCACCCATCGGTACGTGATGAACGCCGGCGACGTCGTCGTCATCGACAACGACCGCTACGGCCACGGCCGCCAGCACGTGGTGGCCGCGCGCACCGGCGCCGACGGCGGGCAGACAGTGAATCCGCGCGCCATCTGGAGCGTCAACATCCAGTAGCCGCAAGGCCCCTCACCTCATCAACTCCCCCTTCTGGAAAGAGACATGAGCACAGTTATCGCGAGTTGTACGCGGGGCGCCGGAACGCTTCCCGAGCAGCTGACCCCCGTGGTCGGCACCGGACACGCGGGCGACCTCGTCATCGCCCGCGTCGTCCGGGTCGGCGCCTACCCCCGGGTCGAGAACACCCACGGCCGTGACGTCCGCATCCGCGTCGGCGACGAGATCGTCGGCGTCCTGGGCGACCGCCACTCCACCACCTCCATCTACGGCGGGCTGCCCGACGGCGGACTCGCCGTCAGGGCCGGAGCCCCGGCAGACCTGCTCGCCGTCGGCGGCGTCATCGGCACCGCCGCCTCGTCGCCCGCGTCGCTCGGCACGGCGACCGCCCTCGAACTGGTGGGTCTCGCCGCCGACGAGAGCGGAGAGGTGGTGCGGCTGCGCCCGCGGACTGCGGCGTCCGTCCCCGCCACGCCCGTGGTCTTCATCGGCGGCACCGCCGCCGAGGTCGGCAAGACCACCTTCGCCTCGGCGCTCGTGCACCACCTCGCCGCCCGGCACGGGCTGCGGGTCGGCGTCACCAAGCTGGCGGGCACCGGCCGGCTGCGGGACCTGCTCACCCTCGCCGACGCGGGCGCCCACTGCGCCGCGGACTTCGTGGACGCGGGCCTCGCCACCACGTACGGGCACACACCCGAAGCGGTGGTCGGCACCGCCCGCCACCTGGTGAGCCGTCTCACCGACGAAGGCGCCGACATCGTCATCGCCGAACTCGGCGGCGACCTCTGGGGCGCTGGCATCCCGAACATCCTGCGCGACGCCGACCTGGTCGCCGCCGCGCGCGCCCTGGTCCTGGTGCCTTCCGACGCCATGGCGTCCCTCGGCGCCGACACCTGGCTCGCCCAGAACGGCATCACCATCCCGCCGGTCCACGGCGTGCCGCACCGCAACGTGATGGCGGCCCGCGAGCGGGTCGGCAAGGGCATGGGCGTCCAGCTGGTCGACCCGCACGACGAGCAGGACATGCGGCGGCTCGTCACCGAGGTGCTGCTGCCCGCCATGGCAGGCGCCAAGTGAGCGTCACCGCCTCCCACTTGGTTCTGCTCCTCGGTGCCGGGGGCATCTCCCCGGACACCGCGCTGACGGTGGCCCGCCAGGTGACGGACGAGGTGAGCGTCGTCTGGTACGGGACCGCGGGCGCCCCGGCCGCCGCCGTCGAGCGGCTCCGGTCCGACTGGAGCACCCGCTTCACCGGTGAGTGGCTGACCCCCGACGACCACGCGAGCATCCCCGGTCTGCTGGAGAAGCTCCACGCCCGCCGCCCCGTCCACGGCATCGCCACCTTCGGCGAGCCGATGCTCGTCGTACAGGCCGAGGCGCAGCAACGCCTCGGCCTGCCCGGCAACACACCGGAGGTGGTCCGCACCGCTCAGTCCAAGCTCGCGCAGCGGCGCCGCCTGCGCGAGGCGGGCGTGGAGAAGCTCCGCTTCGCCGAGATCACCCGCGAGGACGACGTTGCGGCGGCGGCCGCCGAAGTGGGTTTCCCCGCGGTGCTCAAGCCGGTGCATGGAGCGGCCAGCTTTCTGGTCAGCAAGGTGCGCACCGAGGACGAGCTGCGCCGGCGTGTGGCGGAGGCGTTCCGCGCCTACCGGGCGTCACCCCTGTTCGATCCGGAACCCGTCTTCGTCCTGGAGCAACTGCTCGTCGGCGACGACTGGTACGGGCGGCCCGGCTTCGGCGACTACGTCAGCGTGGAATCGCTCGTCGAGGACGGCCGGATCACCCATGTGGCCATCACGGACAAACTCCCGCTGGACGGGTTCGTCGAGGCCGGGCACGTGATGCCCACGTCGCTGCCCGCCGACCGGCGCCAGGAGGTACTCGACCACGCCGAGCGGATCATCCAGGCCCTGGACATCCGCTGGGGCGCCACCCACGTGGAGATCAAGCTCACCGCGGACGGCCCGGCGTGCATCGAGCTCAACGCCCGCCTCGGCGGCCCCATGGGCCACCTTGTACGCGGCGCGGGCGGCTCGGACATCGAGGCCGACATCATGCGCCTGGCGCTCGGCCGCACGATCGAGGGCGCCTACCCCGCCGTCAGGTATGCCCTGTACCGCTCGGTGCCGCCGCCCGCCGAACCAGTGACGCTGGTCCGTCAGACGTCCTCCGAGCAACTCCTGGCGAACTTCCCGGAGTTGGCGTTCTGTAAGACCCGCTTCGCGCCCGGCGCCGAACTGCACCCGGAGCGCCCGTACAACATCCTCACCTTCTTGGTGGCCGACCAGGACGTCCGGTCCGCGCTCGCCACCGCCGAACGCGTGGTGGCCGCGCACCGCGTCGAGTTCGTCTCGACCGCCGACGGCAGCCCAGTCCCGTTCCCGACCCGCTGACGCTCCCTTACGAAAGGTCACGATGCACGCGACAACCCTGGGCTCGACCACGGCCCGCGACCTGCTGCACAGTTTGGTGGACCATGGGTACTCCCTCGCCACGGGCGTGCCGTGCAGTCTGCTGAACGGCGCGTTCCGGCTCCTTGAGGAACCCGGCGACGACGAACGCCTCAAGACCCTGCGCTATGTCTCCGCCCCGCGGGAGGACAGCGCCGTCGGCATCGCCTCCGGCGCCGTCGTCGCCGGCGAGCGCGCCGTCGTCCTGATGCAGAACTCCGGGCTCGGCTACTGCCTGAACGTCCTCACCTCGTTCAACCTCATCTACGACGTGCCCGTCCTGCTCGTCGTCAGCTGGCGCGGCCACGACGGCAACGACGCCGTCGAGCACGACGTGATCGGCGCCGAGCTGCTCCGCCTGCTCGACCTGTTCGCGCTCCCGCACACCGTCCTGGACCCGGCCGACGCCGCCGGCTCCGTCTCCCACGTGCTTGAGCAGATGGACAAGGAGCAGCGCTGCGGCGTGCTCATCGTCCGGGAAGGCATCTGATGTCCGCACCGTCACCCGTCACCACCGCCGAGCTGAGCCTCTCCGAGGTCGTCACCGAGCTCATCGACCGCCACCCCGACGCGATCATCGTGTCGACCTGTGGATTCACCACCCGCGAGCTGTTCAACGCGGCGGACCGGCCTGAGAACTTCTACCTCGTCGGCTCCATGGGCATGGCCGCACCCGTCGCTCTCGGCATCGCGCTTGCCCGCCCCGGCCGCACCGTCATCGCCCTCGACGGCGACGGCTCGCTCCTGATGAACCTCGGCGTCCTGCCGCTGGTTGCGGCATCCGGCACGACGCTGCTCCACGTCGTCATCGACAACGGCATGCACGAGAGCACGGGCGGTCAGACCACCGTCCAGCGCTCCGACTTCGTCGCCCTCGCCCGAGCCGCCGGCTACCACGCCGCTCTGCGCGTGGAAAACGCCGACGAACTGCGCACGGTCCAGCTGCCCGAGGGCCCGACCCTGCTGCACGCCCTCACAGGCCCCCGCACCGGCGGCCCGGGACGCCGTGTGACGTACACCCCGCGGGAGATCGTCGAGCGCGTCCACGGCGCGGTCAATCAGGCGGCGGCGTAACCGCACTCCGCACCCCGTTCTCTGTTACTTCCCTGATCACCTGAAGGAGCACCTCATGTCCGCCAAGACCCACGCCCTGCGCAACGCCCTCACCGGCTCCACCATCACCCGCTTCATGGGCGCGCACAGCGCGCTGAGCGCCAAGCTCGCCGAGGAGGCCGGCTTCGAGGCGGTGTGGGCCAGCGGCCTGGAGATCTCCGCCGCCCGCGCCCTCCCGGACGCCAACATCCTGTCCATGGCGGAGTGCCTGGAAGCCGCCGCCGAGATCGCCGCCGCCGTCGGCATCCCCGTCCTCGCGGACTGCGACTCCGGCTTCGGCGGCGTCGGCAACGTCGCCCACATGGTCCGCTCCTACGAGTCCCGCGGCCTGGCCGGCGTCTGCATCGAGGACAAGCAGTTCCCGAAGATGAACAGCTTCGTCGCGGGCAACCAGGACCTCGCCCCGATCGGCGATTTCGCCGCGAAGATCACCGCCGCCAAGGAGGCCCGCACCGACGAGAACTTCGTCGTGGTGGCCCGTATCGAGGCTTTCATCTCCGGTGTCGGGCTCGACGAGGCGCTGCGCCGTGCGACCGTCTACGAGGCGGCGGGTGCCGACGCGCTGCTCATCCACTCCAAGATCGGCAGCCCCGAGGAGGTCTACTCCTTCCGCGAGGCCTACCGGGGCGAGCTGCCCGTGATCGTGGTCCCGACCACTTACCCGCAGGTGACCGCCGAGGAGCTGGCCGAGCACGGCTTCGGCGGCGTGATCTACGCCAACCAGGGCCTGCGCGCCTCCATCACCGCGATGCGCACCGTCCTCTCCCAGATCGGCGGCGACGGCTCGACCTACGGGGTCGAAGGCAGCATCGCCAGCCTCAAGGACATCTTCGCGCTCCAGAACGTGGACGACCTGCTCGCCCGGCAGCAGCGTCACGACGAGCTGACCGCCACGTACGACGCCCTCGCCTGATCCAGGGCCGCCCACCCCGACCGACAGAAGGGATCACGATGGAGCCCCGCCGAACCGCCGACCGCCGCCCGGTCGTCGAGGTCCGCAACCACATCGCGGACCGCTGGTGCGACGCAGAGTCGGGCCGCACCCAGGAGAACCGCAACCCCGGCGACCTCACGGACGTCGTCAGCCGCAGCGCGGACTCAGGTCCCGCCGACGCGCTGGCGGCGGTCGCTGCCGCCCAGGCCGCCCTGCCCGCCTGGCGGGCGCTCGGTCCGGTCCGGCGCGGGGAGATCGTCCTGCGGGCGGCCCGCCTCGTGGCCGAACGACGTCAGGAGTTCGGCGAGGCGATCACCCGTGAGCAGGGCAAGCTCCTCAAGGAGGCGCTCGGCGAGGTCGACCGCACGGTCGCCCTCCTCGAGTACACGGCGGGGGAGGGACGGCGCCTCGGCGGCGCCACCCTGCCCGCGGACGACCCGCGCACCGTGGCGCTGACCCGGCGCGAGCCGATCGGCGTCGTCGGCCTGGTCACCCCGTGGAACTTCCCGCTGGCCATCCCCGCGTGGAAGGTGGCCCCCGCCCTGGTGTCCGGGTGCACCGCCGTGCTCAAGCCGTCGCCGCTCACCCCGCTGACGGCGTCGCTGCTGGTGGAGTGCTTCGTCCGTGCGGGCGCCGTCGGCGGTGTGCTGAACCTGGTGCACGGTGGGCGCGAGGTGGGGGAGGCCCTGGTCAAGGAGCCCGCCGTGGCAGGCGTCTCCTTCACGGGGTCGGTGGAGGTGGGCCGGGCCATCCACACCGCGGGCGCGCACCGGTTCCTGCGCACCCAGCTGGAGATGGGCGGCAAGAACGCCGCGCTCGTACTCGCGGACGCGGACCTGGACGCGGCCGCCGACGCGATCGCGGCCGGCGCCTTCGGGCAGGCGGGCCAGCGCTGCTCCGCCACCAGCCGCGTCGTGGTGGACCAGGCGGTCCACGGTGAACTGGTCCGCCGCCTCGCCGACCGCGCGGCGGCCCTGCGTGTGGGCGGCGGCCTCGACGCCGCCGCCCAGCTCGGCCCGGTCGTCAGTGCCGACCGGCTGCGCGCCTGCGTCGACGGCGTGCGCCAGGCCCTCGCCGAGGGCGCGACCAGGGTGACCGGCGGCGAGCGACTGACCGAAGGGCTCCCGGAGGGGTACTTCATGGCCCCCACGGTGCTGGACGGGGTTCGCGCGGACAGCTACATCGCGCAGGAGGAGATCTTTGGCCCCGTCCTCTCGGTCATCGAGTGCGACGGTCTCGACGACGGCCTGCGCATCGTCAACTCCGTCCGCTACGGCATGGCCGCGGCGATCTTCACGAAGGACCCGACGCTGGCCTTCACCGCTCTCGACCGCATCGAGGCGGGCATGCTCCACGTCAACCGCCCCGGCGTGGGCGCGTACCCGCACATGCCGCACATCGGTGCGAAGGAGTCCCAGTACGGCCCCGCCGAGTGCTCGCCCCAAGTCTGGGACTTCTACACGGAATGGCGCACGGCCTGCATCTCCTACTGATCCTGTCCCGTTCCGACGAGAAGCGCCTTCGTCGCCCGGTACCGCACCGGGCGACGAAGGCAGACGCGGAGCAGTCATGCGCACGCCTCCCTCGTGGGCGGCACGGGAGATCACCGGCCCGCGCGTCCGCGAACTCAGGCGTACGGGTAGAACCCCGACCCCGTCTTCCGGCCCAGCCGCCCCGCGTCCACCATGCGCTGGAGCAGCGGGGGAGCGGCGTACAGCGGCTCCTTGTACTCCGCGTACATCGAGTCGGCGACCGAGGCGACGGTGTCCAGGCCGATCAGGTCCGCGAGCTTGAGCGGGCCCATCGGGTGGGCGCAGCCCATCTCCATGCCGTTGTCGATGTCCTCGCGGCTGGCGATGCCCGACTCGAACATCCGGATCGCCGAGAGCAGATACGGGATCAGCAGGGCGTTGACGACGAAGCCGGAGCGGTCCTGGGCGCGGATCGGGTGCTTGCCCAGTACGTCCTGGACCACGGCCTCGGAGCGCTTGACGGTCTCGTCCGACGTGGTCAGCGCGGGGATCAGCTCGACGAGCTTCTGCACCGGCGCCGGGTTGAAGAAGTGGATGCCGATGACCTGGTCCGGGCGAGAGGTCGCGACGGCCAGCTTCACCAGCGGGATCGAGGAGGTGTTGGAGGCCAGGATCGCGTCCGGGCGGGTCACCACCTGGTCGAGCACCTGGAAGATCTCGGTCTTGACCTGCTCGTTCTCCACGACGGCCTCGATGACGAGGTCACGGTCGGCGAACTCGCCGAGGTCCGTGGTGAAGCTGAGCCGGCCCAGCGTCTCGTCGCGCTCCTCCGCCGTGATCTTGCCGCGCTCGGCGGCCTTCGACAGGGAGTTGTGGAGCCGGGTGCGGCCGATCTCCAGCGCCTCGCCGGTCGTCTCGGCCACCTTGACGTCGAGGCCGCTGCGCGCGCACACCTCCGCGATGCCCGCGCCCATCTGGCCGCAGCCCACCACTCCGACGCGTGCAATGTCGGCCATAGAGTCCGTCACCTCGTGCCTTTCGCTGTTCCCGTTCGGCGGCTTCCGTCTGGTTCCGGACTCCACCACGACTCCCCGACGTTACTCCGCGCCTTACCAGGAATGGCAGGCCGGGGCGTGCATGCTCGGCTCCGGACACCCCGGTGCCAGGAATGCGGGGATTTGGTCGAGTGCGGAGAGAGAGCGGGTGCGACGCGATGCGAGGAGTGGCCCGAAGAGGGTTGGTGACCGGTGCGGTCGCCGGTGCGGTGGGAGCGGTGGCGGTGGCCGGTGACGCCGCCGCGCGGCCCCGGCGGGCGCGGGCCCTTCCCGGTCCGGCCGCCGGACGCGATGTGGTGCGGCGCGAGCTGCGCGGCATGTGGGTGGCGACCGTCGCCAACACCGACTGGCCGTCGAAGCCGGGCCTGTCCGCCGCCGCGCAGCGGGCCGAGCTGACCGCCCACCTCGACGAGGCGGTGGAGCGGAAGCTGAACGCGGTGATCCTCCAGGTCCGCCCGAGCGCCGACGCGCTGTGGCCCTCGTCGTACGAGCCGTGGGCCGAGTGCCTGACCGGGACGCAGGGCAAGGACCCCGGCTGGGACCCGCTGGGCACCGCCGTCCGGGAGGCGCACGACCGGGGCCTGGAGCTGCACGCCTGGTTCAACCCGTACCGGGTCGCGCACCACGCCGACCCCGCACGGCTCACCGCTTCCCACCCCGCGCGCCGCAACCCGGGCTGGGCACTGCCGTACGGCGGCAAGCTCTACTACAACCCGGGCCTGCCCGAGGTCCGCGCCTTCGTCCAGGACGCGATGCTCGACGCGGTTCGCCGCTACGACGTCGACGCCGTGCACTGGGACGACTACTTCTACCCGTACCCGGTGGCCGGCCAGACCTTCGCGGACGGCGCCGCCTACGAGAAGTACGGAGCCGGCTTCCCCGACAAGGCCGCCTGGCGCCGCGACAACACGGACAAGCTGGTGCGCGAGACCGCCGAACGCGTCAAGGAGCTGAAGCCCGGCGTCCGGTTCGGCATCAGCCCCTTCGGCGTCTGGCGCAACGCCGTCACGGACCCGGAGGGCTCGCCGACCAGGGCGAGGGTGCAGACGTACGACGACCTGTACGCGGACACCCGGGGCTGGATCAAGAAGGGCTGGCTGGATTACGTCGTCCCGCAGCTGTACTGGCACATCGGCGACACGGCGGCCGACTACGCCGTCCTCGTGCCCTGGTGGTCCGACACCGTACGCGGCACGGGCGTCGACCTGTTCATCGGCGAGGCCCTGTACAAGTGCGGCGACTCAGCCCGGCCCGCGGCCTGGCAGGACCCCGTGGAGCTGTCCCGCCACATGGACCTCGCGGCCCGGCACGACCAGGTCCGCGGACACGTCTACTTCTCGGCGAAGAGCGTGGCCGCGGACCGGATCGGCGCGATGGACCGGGTGGTCGCCGACCACTACCGGACGTACGCGAGGCCGCCGCGCTGACGGACGTGCCGGTGCCGCGGCACCTAGGTGATGTCCGAGTCCCGGCCCGACGTGCAGCCCGTGTGCTGGACGACGGTGTCGGGGCCCGGTGCGAGCAGGTGTTCGTGTCCGTCGTCGAAACGGACGCGGTAGGGGGGAGAGCCCCCGGACCCGAGCACTTCGACGATCTCCGCGACCCGGTCGTGCTGACCCACGGTCCTGCCGTGCGTCAGCAGCCGGTCGCCCGTGTGTGCCTCCATCGGGAGTGACCTCCTCACGGGTGGCGTGATGCCCTGCTGCCGCCAGTCTATGACCGGGTGCGGGCCGCGCGCTGGGTGAGCGCGATGCAGACCAGGACCGCGACCGCCGCCACCGGGGCCGCCGCCGCGATCTCCTCGCCGAGCAGGAAGAACGACCAGAACAGGGTCAGCAGCGGCTGGGCCAGCTGGAGCTGGCTGGCCCGCGCCACCCCGATCTCCGCCATGCCCCGGTACCAGACGTACAGCCCGAGGAACGTGGAGACGGCCGAGACCCAGACCAGCCCGACGACCCCGTGCACGCTCGGCCGCACCGGCTCGTACGCCAATGCCACGGCGGCCCCCGCCAGCATGAGCGGCAGTGTGAGGAGCAGTGCCCAGCCGGTCACCTGCCACCCCGGCATCACCTTCGCGAGCCGGCCGCCCTCGGTGTACCCGGCCGCGCACACCAGCAGCGCGCCGAACAGGAAGAGATCACCGGCCGACAGCGCCCCGCCGCTCTGCGACACGGTGAAGGCGATCACCACGGCCGCCCCGGCCACCGCCGCCGCCCAGAAGGCGCGGGGCGGGCGCGTCCCGGTCCGTACCGAGGAGAAGGCCGCCGTGGTCAACGGGAGCAGCCCCACGACCACCGCGGCGTGCGAGGTCGTCGATGTCCGCAGGGCCAGCGTCGTCAGCAGCGGGAAGCCGACCACCACGCCGCCCGCCACGACGGCGAGCCCCGCCCAGTGCTCCCGGGCCGGCACCCGCGCCCGGGCCGCGAGGAGGAACCCGCCGGCGAGCGCCGTGGCCAGCAGGCTGCGCAGTGCCACCAGCGACCAGGGGCCGAAGCTCTCCAGACCCCAGGCGGTGGAGGGGAAGGTCAGCGAGAACGTCACCACGCCCAACAGTGCGAGCAGCGTCCCTCGCCGGGCCCCGGGACGGGCCGGGGCGGGCTGCCGCAGTCCACCGTTGACGGGCTCGACCGCTATCCTGATTCCTGAAGTAGCGCTATCCTCTGCTCTCATGCAAGAGCGTAGCAGTGTGGGGGAGTTGGTCGCAGCGTTGCGGGCGGAGGTGAACCGCTACTCTCCTGGTGAGAAGCTGCCATCCAGTCGCGCCCTTGTCGAACGCTTCCGGGCCAGCCCCGTCACCGTGTCGCGGGCCGTCGCTCAGCTCGCCGCCGAAGGGCTCGTCGTCACCCGCCCCGGCTCCGGCGCCTACCGGGCCAGGTCCCTCGCCCAGGCGGCACCCCCGGCCGGTGACACCTCCTGGCAGGAGGTTTCGCTCAGTGGCGACGGCGGCCCGGAGGCGCTGCCCCGCAGCGTCGACGTGTCCGGTCTGCTGGCCAGCCTCGTCGCCCCGCCCACCGGCGTCATCGAGCTCAACGGCGGCTATCTGCACACCTCGCTCCAGCCCGAACGGGCCCTGGCCGCCGCCCTGGCCCGGGCCGGCCGCCGCCCGGGTGCCTGGAGCCGCCCGCCCATCGACGGACTCACCGAGCTGCGCGCCTGGTTCGCCCGCGGCATCGGCCCCGCGCACGGGGCCGCCGACGTGCTGATCACCGCCGGCGGCCAGAGCGCCCTGGCCACCGCGCTGCGGGCACTCGCCCCGCCCGGCGCCCCCGTGCTCGTCGAGTCGCCCACCTACCCCGGCATGCTGGCGGCCGCCCGGGCGGCCGGGCTGCGGCCGGTGCCCGTCCCGGTGGACACCGACGGCGTCCGCCCCGACCTGCTCGCCGCCGCCTTCCACGCCACCGGGGCCCGCGTCTTCGTCTGCCAGCCCCTCTTCCAGAACCCGACCGGTACCGTCCTGTCCGAGGCGCGGCGCCCCGAGGTCCTCCGGATCGCCCGGGAGGCCGGGGCCTTCGTCATCGAGGACGACTTCGCCCGCCTCCTCGCCCACGACGACGCGGGCCCGCTGCCCCGCCCGCTCGCCGCCGACGACCCCGACGGGGTCGTCGTGCACATCCGCTCCCTGACCAAGGCCGCCTCGCCCAGCCTGCGGGTGGGCGCGCTCGCCGCCCGTGGCCCGGCCCTGGAACGGCTGCGGGGCCTCCAGGTCGTCGACAGCTTCTTCGTACCCCGGCCGCTCCAGGAGGCCGCGCTCGAACTGGTCGGCTCGCCCGCCTGGGGCCGGCACCTGCGTGCCGTGGCGGCCGAGCTCGGCGCCCGGCGCACGGCGATGGCGGCGGCGCTGGGCGAGTCGCTGCCCGGCCTGGGGCTGCCGCACCTCCCGGCCGGCGGCGGCTATCTCTGGCTGCGCCTGCCCGGCTCCGTGGCCGGTACGGACGAGTCCGCGATGGTCCAGGCGGCGCTGCGCGCCGGGGTGGCCGTCGCGCCGGGACGGCCGTACTTCGGCGCCGAGCCTCCCGCCCCGCACGTCCGGCTGAGCTTCGCCTCCGTCGCCGGACCGGCCGAGATCGCGGAGGGCGTGCGCCGACTGCGTACCGCCTGGGAGGGAGCCCCGGCCGCGGCGTCCCCCGCCGGCTGACCCAGGACCTGTGGGCAGGGCCCCCGGGGCCTCCTCGGCTACGTGCTGAAGGCCCGTCGTCCTCGTACCGGGACGTCGACGTCGGTCCGCTGTCCACCGTCACCCTCACCGGCCTGCCGCGCCGCTGGAGCCCGCGCCCGGAGACCGGGGCACGCCGAGGCGTCAGGGCGCGGAGGTGCGAAGAGGTGGAGGTCAGCCCTCCTGGCCGGGGGCCTTCGGGGCCTCGGACGCGGGCTTCTTCTGCCCGGCGGCGAGGAGCGAGAGCGCCTCGGCGATGGCCTGCTCGGCTGTCGCCTTGTCGATACCGAGGCCGCTGAGCACGCCGGAGCCGGCCTCGTGCTCCAGCAGGGCGAGCAGGATGTGCTCGGTGCCGATGTAGTTGTGCCCCATCCGCAGGGCCTCGCGGAAGGTCAGCTCCAGCGCCTTGCGCGCGTCCCCGTTGTACGGGATCAGCTCGGGGATCTCGCCGTCGGTGGCCGGGGGGAGCGCGTCGGTGGCCGCCTGCCGGACGGCGTCCAGGGCCACGCCCTGCGCCTTGATGAACGCCGCCGCGAGGGCTTCGGGCTCGCTGAGCAGGCCGAGGACCAGGTGTGCCGTGCCGATCTCGGGGTTGCCGGCCGCCCGTGCCTCGTTCTGGGCCGCCATCACCACGTTCTTGGCGCGCGGGGTGAAGCGGCCGAAGCCCTGGCTCGGGTCGAGGTCGGTGCCTTCGCCGGGGGCCTTGGCGACGAAGCGCTTCTGCGCGGCCTGCCGGGTCACCCCCATGCTCCTGCCGATGTCGGTCCAGGAGGCGCCGGAGCGGCGCGCCTGGTCGACGAAGTGGCCGATCAGGTGGTCCGCGACGTCGCCGAGGTGGTCGGCGGCGATGACGGCGTCCTGGAGCTGTTCGAGGGCGTCGGAGTGGACCTTCTTGATGGCTTCGATCAGGTCGTCGAGGCGGACGGGTCGCGTCGGGACTACGGGATTCGTCATGCGTCAACCGTAAGTTGACAGTGGAGAAGTGTCAACTGTCGGTTGACGATGCACGTGTCCCGAATGACGAAACGCGCCGCCCGACGGGAAACGTCGGGCGGCGCGTTCGGTCAGCCGGGGGCTGTCCGCGGGGAATCCGCGACTCAGAGGACGCCGGAGTCGGCGATGGTGATCTTCGCCTGGGTGCGGCCGCTCTGCGAGCCGAGGGACTCGATCCGCTTGACCAGGACCATGCTGTCCTCGTCGGCGACCTCGCCGAAGACGACGTGCTTGCCGTCCAGCCAGGACGTCACGATCGTCGTGATGAAGAACTGCGACCCGTTCGAGTTCGGGCCGGCGTTGGCCATGGAGAGCAGGCCGGGCTTGGTGTGCGCCAGCTTGAAGTTCTCGTCGGCGAACTTGGCACCGTAGATGCTCTTGCCGCCCGTGCCGTCGCCGCGCGTGAAGTCGCCGCCCTGGAGCATGAACTCCGGGATGACCCGGTGGAAGGAGGAACCCTTGTAGCCGTAGCCGTTCTGGCCGGTCGCCAGCTGGCGGAAGTTCTCGGCGGTCTTGGGAACGACGTCGTCGAACAGATTGAAGACGATCCGCCCGGCGGGCTCGTCGTTGATGGTGATGTCGAAGTAAACCTGGCTCGTCATACAACCATCCTGACATCTGCCCGAACGGGCCCGACGCCCGCCCCTTCAGACACCGGTGCTCCCGTCGATCCGCTCGCGGAGCAGATCGGCGTGGCCGCTGTGGCGGGCGTACTCGCCGATCATGTGGTGGTAGATCCACCGGAGGTTCACCTCGCCGCCCATGAAGGGCGCCGAGTCCTCCAGCGACCGCTCGGCGCACACCGCGCGGGACACGGCGATCTCCTCCTGCCAGGCCGCGCGGGCACCGGCGAACGTGGCGCCCCCGGCGAGCTCGAAGCCTCCGTCATGGCCCTCGGGACGGGCGGGCCCGCCGTGCACCGGCGGGACGTCCTCGCCGGTCAGGACCCGGCAAAACCAGTTCCGCTCGACCTCGGCGAGGTGCTGGACGAGCCCCATCAGCGTCAGCGACGACGGCGGTACGGAGGCGCTGCGCACCTGCTCGTCGGAGAGGTCCTCGCACTTCAGGGCCACGGTGGCCCGGTAGAAGTCGAGCCAGCTCTCCAGGCCGGGGCGCTCGTCGGCGTCGAGGGGTGGCATCGGGCGTTCGATGTGCGTCATGGTCACCGATGCTGCCAGGAGGGTCCGACAACGGCGCCCCGGCGGGCCGCGCCACGGCCTCCGGCGGGTTCCGGCCCCGGTCTGCGGGCGCCGTCGGGGCGCGCACCACCGGTTACGGCCTCCGGCGTGCGCGACTCCACGGCCTCAGGCGGGCGCGAACCGACGGCCTACGGCCTCCGGCGCGGCTTTCCGCGCTTGGGGGCCGCGCCGCCCTTGGTGCCGCGCGTGCCCCTGGCTCCGCCGGAGCTCCCCGATCCGCCCCGGGCACCCTTCCCCGCCCCCGTGCCCGAGGCCCGCTTCGGCTTGTCCTTGGCCTTCGCCCGGGCCGCGGGCTCCGCCCCCGCCCGGCCGCGCGAGCTGTTCACGGTCCGGCCGCGCACGATGCCGATGAAGTCCTCCACCTGGTCGGTGGTCTTCTCCTGCGGCCACGACAGGGCGACGCGCGACTCGGGCGCGTCCGTCAGCGGCCGGTACGTCAGGTCCTTGCGGTGGTGCAGCCGGGCCAGCGACTGGGGGACGACGAGGACGCCGATGCCCGCCGCCACCAGCTCGACGGCGTCCGCCGTGGTCGCCGGCCGCTCGACCGCCGGGCGGCCGGGCAACCCCTCCCAGGGCAGGGTGTCGTCCAGCGGGTGGAGCACGATCTCGTCGGCCAGCTCGGCGACGGACAGCTCATCGACCGCCGCGATCAGATGGTCCTTCGGGACCACGACGACGGTGGTCTCCGTGTACAGGGGGATCGCGCTGAGATCCGTACCGTCGACCGGCAGCCGGAGGAACCCGGCGTCGGCGTCACCGGCGCGCAGCAGGTCCTGGGCCCCGTCCGCGGGCACCTGGACGAGGGTCAGGGGGATACCGGGCAGGCGCTCGTTCCAGATCCGCACCCACTTGGTGGGGGTCACTCCGGGGACGTACGCCAGCCGGAACGAAGGGGTTGCTTCCGGGCCTGTCACCCCGCCAGGTTACCGGCCGTGGTCGAGGGAGCCGCACGCGCTGGATACCCTTGACCTCATGAAGTCCCACCAGACCGCCCAGACGATGAAGCCCGCGACCGCGGCGAAGAAGCTGGGTGTGTACCTCGACGCCACCCCCGCCGAATTCCAGGAGGGTCTCGTCTCGCGCGCCGAGCTGGCGGCCCTCCAGGCCGATCCGCCCCAGTGGCTGCGCGACCTGCGGGACAACGGCCCGCACCCGCGCCCGGTCGTCGCGTCCAAGCTGGGCGTCTCCATCTCGGGCCTGGCCCGCGGCGGGGTCACCGAGCCCCTGACCACCGAGCAGATCGACGCACTGAAGCAGGACAACCCCGAGTGGCTGCAGAAGGAGCGCGCCACTCAGGCGGACGTCCGCAAGGAGAACATCCGCATCAAGGAGCGGAACGCCGAGCGCGCCGCCGGGCCGCAGGAGCCCCGTTCCTGACGCGGCAGTCCGCGACGCGACGCGGGGTGGTGGGGGGGGGGGGGGGCACCCCGGCCCCCCCCCCCCCCGGCCGCGGGGGGGGGCCCCAGGTGGGGGGCGG